>JBGTFE010000027.1:0-32158 GCA_041747435.1 Pyrinomonadaceae bacterium
CGAATTTGAAATTGTTCCCGTAACGTTCCACGCGGTGTTGTCGTCAGCCCAATAGGTAAGCGTTGAGCCGTTTTGATGGAAAACCATCCAAAACACGATGACGATCAGAAAGATGACGATCAGCGCCATAATTCGTTTCCAATCCGGAACGGCATCCATTAACGCCGTTTTACCTCTCGCGTGCGCCGCGTGAGCTTCTTCCTGATGACTAACGCCGTGCGGCGGCGCATCGACCGCGGTTGCCGCCGTGTCCGCTGCTTGTTCGGCTGATCCAATATCCTTAATTACATGATCGCCGATAATTAGAGCCTTTTTATCCGCCCCCTCGACGAGTCCTTTGTATTTCCATAAGATCGCAACCGAAACGACCATTCCGAACGCCGCAACCGCAAAAGCTGCGTGATAGCCGAAATACGCCTTCACGATTTCCATCACGATCGGCGCAAACCACGCACCGACGTTGATGCCCATATAAAATATGTTGTAGGCGCGATCTTTCAAATGACTGCCTTCGGGATAAAGGTTTCCAACCATCGTCGAGACGTTCGGCTTGAAAAATCCGTTTCCGATCACAAGACACGTCAAAGCGAGATAAACCGCCCAGATCGCCGGTATTGAAAGCAGACCGTGACCAGCCATAAAGAAAAATCCGCCGATCATAACGGCTTTTCGATAGCCGGTGATCTTATCCGCGATCAAACCGCCGATCAGCGGGCTGGCATAAACAAACATCAAATAGTTTGCGTAAAGCGAGGTTGCCTCTGTTGCCGTCCAGCCGAACCCTTCACTCGGGTCACGCAAATAAAGCACAAAAAGCGCGAGCATCGAGTAAAAACTGAAACGCTCCCACATTTCTGTCGCAAAAAGCGCGTATAATCCTTTCGGATGTTTACCTGAGTCGGGAATGCCGCCAACGTTTTCTACCGTTCCAACATTTGAATTCATAATTTCCCCTCTGTTTGAATTTTTTAAAGAATTGGGCAAAATATAACAGATTAGCGCAATAAAATAAATGTTTTAGCAGACAATTTGATAAAACTCGAGTAAAAATAATAAAGGTATTAATGACATTTATCCTGGATTTATTGCTAGGATAGAATTATTTTTGCGGGCGGTGAAAAAGAATGTTTTTAACAGTAGTCGGGTTATTTTTGTTGTTAATAATTAGCTATTTCGTTTTTGAAAAAGCAAAAAAAAATGGACACAGCGCAATTTTATGGACAATTTTAGCTGTCGTCACCTTTCTCGGAGCCTATATTTTTCTTTTATTTGTAACAGCGATTATATTCATACGATCGGGTTGGACAATTGATGCGGTACGCAAGATGGGCGATTTACCCCATTTGGCAATTCTTTTGATAAGTCTGGTCAGTATGATGTTAGTTTTTCTTCCTATTAATAAACGAAAAGAAAAAACACTTAATCGCCCAAATCTGGAGGAATAGGTATTAAATAGAGGTATGGAATTGTTTAATAAATTAGGCGCCGAGATCGAACAACTCTGGCGCGATAAAAACTACGACGAGTCTCTTTTTCCGGATATCGCCGCAAAAAGTCTGAAGGAAGCGAATCTGCCGGTAAAAATTTCCGCATGGGATGTTATCGACTGGACATTGCATGAAACGACTCTGCCGGTTCAGCAAGACATTAATTCAAATTTTGGCGAGCCGCCGATCACGCTTTACAATTCTCCGCGTTTTCACATCGACGTTTATTTCTGGCTCGAAGGCACAACTCAGATACACCAACACGCGTTCTGCGGCGCCTTCCAGGTGCTGCACGGATCGAGCCTGCACAGTTGGTATGAATTCGAGCGGAGCGAAAGCATCAACACTTTTACCGAGATCGGCGACATAAATTTGAAGCTTTGCGAGCTCTTGAGTGTCGGCGACGTGCAGCCGATCTGGGCGGGAAGGAAATATATTCACGGGCTTTTTCATCTGGAACAACCCTCGGCGACGATCGTCGTCCGCACGCTCAAAAGCCCGATGTATCTGCCGCAATACGCATATCACAAACCGTTTCTGGCGGTCGATCCGTTTTTCGAAGAGCCGAACACCATCAAAAAAATCCAATCTATCACGGCGCTGATCCGCTCAAAGCACCCGGAAACCGACAAATTTATTTCGGATCTGCTCGAAACATCTGATTTTCAGACGTCATTTCTGATCCTTGCGAACGTCCGCCGTTTCCTACAATCGAATGATGTTGACCGGCTTTTTAATTTGAGTACCGCGCAAACTCGCTTTGATGCGTTTCTCGAGATCGTCAAAAATAAGCACGGCGAGCGCGCCAATATCTTTGCGAAAGTCTTCGCTCATCATGCGACGGTGGATGAAATCGTTCGTCGGCGAGCGGTAATAACCGACCCCGAACATCGATTTTTTTTCGCGTTACTGATGAACGTCGAAGGCAAAGATCGCATTTTTTCGCTGATAAAGCAGCGCTTTCCCGATTCCGATCCGCTCGATAAAATTCTGGACTGGACGATAGATCTGGCAAACACCCGCGTGCTCGGGTTAAATATTCCAAACGCCATCGGCATCGAAGATTTTGGCGATCTCGATCTTTTTATTCTCGAAAGCTTCTTAAAAGAAATGTCTGACGAAGAAGCGGAAAAAACTCTGGAAAGCGATTACGGGATGAATATTACCGACGACGTGCGCCAAAATTTAGATGAAAAGCGCGAGCAGATCCGGCAATCGGTGATCTTTGATTCGCTTCTGCGGTAAAAAAAATTGTATTTGCGGGAAATTCGAGTTTTTACTAAACTATCTGTTCCTGCCCTTGTAGCTCAACGGTTAGAGCAGCAGACTCATAATCTGTTGGTTGTAGGTTCGAATCCTACCGAGGGCACCAAAATCTATCCTCTTCTCGAAAGCGCAAGACATGGGTTTTGCGTTTTTCATTTCAATGGAAGCAGATTTTAGTCTTAATTTTTAAGCTGACGGTTATTTAAATACCGGTGATACTTGAACTAACATTGTAATAGGTTGCCTGGACGCGTTGCGAACTATTTAAATAAGCCGTCCAGATTACGGCGTAAAAAATAGAGCCGACAACGCCTATGACTGCCGTTCTTGTCATTTCGCTTTGCGCCGCGCCCGGCAAATCAATCGAAGAGACTAAGATAAAATCGATAATCGAAACTATAACGACAAAGCCCAGGTAAAATTTAGCTATCGTTACCGCTTTCGGTCGGATCATCCAGAGCGAGATTCCCGCGTAGAGGCTAAAGGCAATCATTACTAAGATAAGGGCTATTTCTATATAAGCAATAGTCGCAAATCCGGGAAAACGTCCGCCCACCAACCGGACAGCTTCCATAGTTTGCCCGATAGTTGCAAAGTTGCGGAGCGGACCTAATATGGTCAATCCCACGCAGAATAACAAAAGCCACCCGCCAACGCCGTAATACCGGTGTTGCGTGTGGTAACTCTGCGCCTTCTCTCTCTCCCAGTCTTCCAGCCCGATGCTTTGACGCACAAGCTCGGAGGTAGGTCTTTCTTTAAAGATTAGTCCCAGACTTTTCCAGTCGCTCATTCCCTTAATGCAGGCTAAATTGTTCAGCGTAAATTTCTGCTGCCTCAGCAGTTCAATAACTTCCCGTTCGGAATAAGGACCATACTGCTCGTTGTTCTTGCGCAGATAAAATTCCTTGTTTTCTCCCTGCGCGTCCAAGGATTTATCAAGTTCAGCATTCATAGTTTATCTTTTCTTTTCCTTTAGTTTTTGTCGGCGAAAGCAGCACTCGACCTTAAGCATTAATCTTAAAAGTCAAATCAATAAACTTACGGCTACTACTTCCGAAAACATTCTGCCTTAGGAACTTGCCCAAGCATGTGAATGAAAGCTTGTCCGAGTAATGATTGCAAAACAGATTAAGGCAGTTGATCTTTATCTGTCAAGTTTTTCTTGGAGCCAATCTAAGTAAAATTGATGCTTAGAATGGCGTAAAAGACGCGAAATTGTCCAGAAATTTCAGACATTAAAACGAAAATCCACGACATCGCCATCCTGCATCACGTATTCTTTTCCTTCGAGCCGCGTCAAACCTTTTTCGCTCGCCGCTTTTCGCGAGCCGCAACTGATCAAATCTTCGTAAGAAACGATCTCGGCGCGAATAAAACCGCGTTCGATGTCAGAATGAATTTCGCCGGCTGCGCGCGGCGCTTTTGTCTCGACCGGAATCGTCCACGCGCGGACTTCTTTTTCTCCGGCGGTCAAAAAACTCATCAGCCCGAGCATTTTGTACGCCGCTTTGATCAGATTATCCACACCGCTCGACTCCACGCCGACGTCGCGCAAATATTCCTTTCTCTCTTCGGCTTCAAGCGCGACAAGCTCGGCTTCGAGCTTTGCGCAGATCAAAACGACCTCGGCGCTTTCCGTTTTTGCGTGCTCGCGAACGGCATTCACGTGCGCGTTTGCTTCCGGATTCGATAAAGTTTCCTCGTCAACATTCGCGGCGTAAATCGTCGGTTTCGTAGAAAGTAAAAACCATGGCTTAATCGACGTTCTTTCGTCGTCGGACAGATCGATCGAGCGAACCGGACGACCTTCTTCTAAAACCGGCAGGATCTTTTCAATTATTTCGAGCTCCTTTTTTGAATCTTTGTCGCCCGATTTTGCCGTTCGCTGCGCTTTTTCACGCCGTTTTTCAACCGAGGCGAGATCTGCGAGTGCGAGTTCGATCTGGATCGTTTCGATATCGCGAACCGGATCGACCGAGCCTTCGACGTGGATGATATTTTCGTCTTCGAAACATCGAACGACCTGAATTACGGCGTGCGTTTCGCGGATATTTGCGAGAAATTGATTTCCCAGACCTTCGCCTTTTGATGCGCCGCGAACCAAACCGGCAATATCGACAAATTCGACCGTCGCGGGCACGATCGTTGTCGTTTTCGCGATCTTTGCGAGCGGTTCGAGACGTTCGTCCGGCACGGCGACGACACCGATGTTCGGCTCGATTGTGGCAAAAGGATAATTTGCCGCGAGCGCCGTTTCCTGCGCGGTCAAGGCGTTAAAAAGTGTAGATTTTCCGACGTTCGGCAGCCCGACGATTCCTGCTTGTAACATAAAAATTCAAATTCTGGTTTCAAATCGCAAATTTTCCATTCTACATTTGAAACCGGGTTTTGAGAAATCGAAAAACTGTGGCTTAATTTTGAAAGAAATCTTCGCGCTGCTGACCGCTTATGTTTATTTCACTCGTTCTGATTCTGCTCATTGCCTTTAGCGGTTTTGCGTTGACCTATCTTTTCGCCGACGACGAGCCGTTTTTGTGGCGTTTTTGCGCGGGAAATATCATCGGCGGAGCGGTCTTTGGTTTGGTTGGATTTACCATCGCAAGTTTTTTCGGGCTTTATCCGGCGACGGTTTTGATCGCGCTAATGATCTCGATTATTCCGCTCGTACTTTTCACCAAAAAAGACATAAAAAACAAATTCCGCCGCGATTGGGGAAAGGCAAAAGGGAAACTTCAGGGCGCAAGTCTGAGAAAATTCGCGCGTTTTGCGTATTATCTTTTCTTTTTTGTGCTGTTTTGGTTTTTCTTTGAGCGCGCAATGTTTGAAACAAGCCGCGGAATTTTGACCGGCGGTTCGCAAAATCTCGGAGATCTTCCTTTTCATCTCGGCGCGATCTTCGGTTTCTCCGAAGGGCAAAATTTTCCGCCGCAAAATCCTTCGTTTGCCAGCGCGCGATTTTCATATCCGTTTATGGCGGATTTTCTTTCCGCGAGCTTGGTAAAGATCGGCGTCGACGTAAAAAACGGGATGTTTGCGCTCAATGTTTCATGGGCTTTTTCGCTGCTCGTGATTCTTGAGCGATTCGTTTTCAAGTTTACAAACAATCGTTTGGCGGGAAAGATCGCGCCGATTTTGCTTTTCTTTAGCGGCGGGCTGGGTTTTCTTTGGTTTGCCCGCGATTATTGGTACGGCGCGCAAAGCTTGTCCGATTTTCTCTGGAATTATACGACGCTCGCCGACACTCATCTCGACTACACGATTCGTGACAAAGGGTTTCGTTGGGGAAATTCTTTGACCACGCTTTTTATCACGCAGCGAAGTTTGCTTTTCGGAATGCCGCTGATGATCATCGTTTTGCAGAATATTTGGGATTTATTTAAAACGGACGAACAGGATAAGAAAACGGTTTCGGACCTAGGTTTTCCGTATTCTTTCTTTTTCGTTGGTTTACTTGCCGGAACGCTGCCGCTGATTCATGCGCACAGCCTGATCGTTTTGTTTATCGTCAGCACTTTTTTGTTTGCGCTGAGCTTTGAGAAATGGCGGATGTGGACTGCTTTCGGAATCGGAGTCGCGATAATTGCAGTTCCCGAACTCCTTTTTGCGATGAGCGGAAGCGCAACGAAAACAAGCGAATTTATCGAATGGCATTTTGGATGGCACGCAGGCGATACGAATATTTTTTGGTTTTGGCTGAAAAACACCGGCGCATTTATCCCGGTTTTGCTTTTTGGAATTTGGTTAGTAGTGACGAGGGGCAAGGGGCAAGGGACGAGTGACGAAGAAAACAAAGCGCGAAAAACCGAAAGAGCCGGAAAAGAGCCCGAAAATTCATTCCTCGTCCCTCGTCCCTCGTCGCTTCTTCTTTTCTACTTTCCATTTCTTTTTTGCTTTCTTGTCTCAAACGTAATGAAGCTCGCACCGTGGGAATGGGACAATATAAAGGTTTTGATCTATTGGTTTGTCGGCTCGCTGCCGTTTGCCGCTTTTGCTTTGGCTTGGATTTACGATCGCGGTAAAATTTTTAAGTTCATCGCAGTCGGGACTTTGATAGTTTTAACGGCGGCGGGAGCCATCGACGTCTGGCGCGTGGTTTCAAAACAGATAAATTACGATGTTTTCGACACCGATGCGATCGAAATTGCCAAGCAGATCGAGCGAAACACGCCTCCGAACGCGCTGTTTCTTAATGCGCCGACATACAATCCGGCGGTCGTTTTGTCCGGCAGGCGCTCGCTGATGCGATATATCGGACATCTTTCGTCGCACGGCATCGATTACGCCGAACGCGAAAATGACCTGCAAAATATTTATCAGGGAAGCGCAACGACCGATCTTTTTTTGAAAAAATACGGCATTGAATATGTTTTAATTTCGCCGGCTGAAAGATCGTATTTGAATGAAAATTCGATCCGATTAAACGAGGCGTATTTTCAAAAATATACGGTGATCGCGATGAGCGGCGAGTATAAGGTTTATAAAGTGAAGAACTAAAATAGAAACCCGCGCGTCAGCAAGGGTGTAATCTGAAATTATTGTATTTTAGTTCGCGTAGCGAACGTGAGCGTATAGCCACAGGCGTGAGCCTGTGGGGTTTGTTTCGAATGTGAGATTGAAGCCCGCGCGGCGGGCGGCAGAATTTTTAGCTCGAATTCTGTCGCTATCTTCGATAGCTTAGTAATCTTGTGCGGCGCTTCCACAGGCTGACGCCCGTGGCTACACGCTTTCACTCGCTCCGCGAGTTAAAAATGTAGCAAGCTGTAAAATCATTTTAGTGATGAAAGAAGAATTCACAGAAACAAAAAACGGCGAACAGCAAACCGACTGGCTTTGGCTCTTAAACTGCTCGCTCGTAATGGCGATCGCTACATTTTTGCGTTTTTATTGGCTCGAACTAAAGCCGATGCATCACGATGAAGGCGTGAACGGTTATTTTCTAAAAACGCTTTTTGACGACGGAGTTTATAAATACGATCCGACGAATTATCACGGACCCGACCTATATTATTTCTCGCTTGCCTTTGCAAAAGTCTTCGGCTTGAACACGATCAGCGTTCGCGCGAGCACGGCGATCTTCGGCGTTCTTACGGTTTTTCTCGCGTTCTTTCTGCGCAAATATATAGGCAAGATCGGAAGCATCGCGGCGGCGCTTTTTCTTGCGCTTTCGCCCGGCATGGTTTATATCTCGCGCTATTTTATCCACGAGATCTTGTTCGTTTTTTTCAGTTTAGGCATCGTCGTCGGCATTCTATATTTTATCGAAGGACGAAAGGCGGGCGTTTTTGCGGTTGCATCGATGTCTTTGCTTTTGCTCGTCTGCTTTTCGCCATCGGCAATTCTGTTGCCGAATCAGATCGGTATCGAAAGCGCGACCGCTCTTTTGTGGATTCGTATCGGATTTTTTCTAGTTGAGGCGGTTTTGGTCTTTTTTGTGATGCGGATGCTTTTGAGTTGGAATGCGGGGCAGCCGATCTATCTTTTGCTCGCTTCGGCTTGCGCCGTTTTGCTTTGCGCGACGAAGGAAACGGCTTTTATTACCATCGGAACAATGCTTATCGCCTGCGCTTGCGTCTGGCTTTGGCGAAAGATCTATGTTGGAGTGATCGGCAAAATAAAAGAAAACAAGCTCGAAAAAGTCGAATTGACATGGTCGAATTTTCGCGCCGCGCTCGGAAATTCCACCGATCTGCTTTTAATAATTATTGCCTCGCTTGTCGTTTTTATTTACGTCGGCGTTTTGTTTTTTTCGTCGTTTTTTACAAATCCCGAAGGCGTTATCGATTGGTTTCGCGCTTACGCCGTATGGACAAAAGCCGGCACAAAAGATCACACGCAAAACGGTTTTTGGGCTTATCTAAAATGGGGAATGAAGACCGAATCGGCAATTTTGGTGCTTTCGGCGATCGGAACCTTGATCGCGCTTATCAAAGCGCGACATCGTTTCGCGATTTTCACCGGCTTTTGGGCGTTTGGAATGTTTGCCGCTTACACAATCATCCCGTATAAAACGCCGTGGCTTGCGCTTTCGTTCATTTTGCCGATGTGCATTATTGCCGGTTACGGAGTCGGCGAAATGCTCCGCGCGCGCGATATCGTGGTGAAAGTTTTAGGCGGTTTGATCGTGGTACTGGCGTTCGGAATTTTAGGCTATCAATCTTACGACCTGAATTTTGTGAAATACGATGACGAAGATATGCCATACGTTTACGCGCACACCAAACGCGGTTTTCACGATTTGATGAAGCAGATCGAGCATTACGCGGAAAAGAGTAAGCTAGGAAAAGATGCGACGGTCGAGGTCGTTTCACCCGATTATTGGTCGATGCCTTGGTACGTAAACGACTATTCGCATGTGACTTTCCACGGGCGTTTTGTCGACGCCAACACCGCCGAGATGATCGTCATTAAAAAAGACGAACAGGACGCCGAAGCTATCACTAGATACGCGCGCCATTACAAATATGCCGGAACTTACCCGCTTCGCCCGGGCGTCGATCTGCGTTTGCTTGTACGAAAAGATATAGCCGATCCGGATGCGCGCGATTTGTTTTTGATGGCGGATACAAAGCCTTTGACAGTCACGCCGGAGGATTCTGAGGGTGAAGAAAAATAAATTGACGCCAAAAACGATGTTCAGAGTTCAAACTTTAGTTTGCTTGCTTTTGGCGAAAACACGCTAAAGCGTGAACTCTAAACACCGTCGTTGTGCTTGCCGTCATGATCGTCGCCAAAGTTTTTTTCCTCGATTTAGGTCGCCAAAGGCGAAATAGCCTACGGTGAAACCGTCGTTTAATCGAGCCAGCCACCTCGCAAAAGGATTTCGGCTATTTTGCGCGCGCCTTGCTTCATTTGAAGCAGCGCGGTCGCCGCATTTTTGCGCCCCGGTGGATTCTGCAAAACGCCGCCCGAAGTTACGATCTTGTTTTCTGCCGGGTCGATCTCGCCTCTCGTGACGATTTTCGCGGTTTTCGGCGTTAAAACGGCATATTGAACCGACTCGATAAACGCATTCCCGTATCCGTCGTCCTTCATCAGGAATCCGAGCCACAAAACAAACGTGTCGGTTTCCTTTTCCGCGAGTTCCTTCGACGCCTTATAGCTTATTTTGCCGCTGCCTCTGGCAACTTTAGACACCGATTTTGGCGATGCTTTCAACATTCTTACGCATTCCTTAAGAGCAGTGTCGATTTGGTTGGAATTGTAATACGTGAAATTGTGCTGAACTTCTCCGACAACGATCAGCGACGAGATCCTAACCGGCGTTTCGTCTTTCGGTTTCGGCATTTCCTTTTCGTTTTCGACAGCCTTCGATTCCTGCGGTGCTTTTTGTTCGACAGGCGGCGCGTCGTTTTTACTCTTGCGACCCGATTGCGCGGCGGTTGTTTGATAAAAACAGAAGATCGCCAGAACGCAGAAAAACAACAAACTGCTTGGTTTATTTTTTGAGAACCTCAACATAGTTTTGATTTATCTTATCAACTTAACAAAACACGTTCAAAGAAAAATTCAATGAAACAATCGTTAATTTCAAGTCGCCAAAGGCGACAAACAATATAGCCTATGGTGAAACCATAGGTCACGATAAAACAGATGTCCCGACGCTGAAGGCGTCGAACAAATTAAGCGGATTGTTGCTCGCCGTCAGCGAGCGATTGAAATTGTTTTATTGGTCCCTGGCGATTCTCGCCAGGCTATTGTGTTTGTCGCCGTTGGCGACCTCAGAGTCGTTAAATCCTAATCTTCCCGATCTTTTCCGGCTTCTTCTCTGAGCTTTCTTTGAGATATGGCGCGTCTGCTTGTTCGCGTTTTGATTGCTCGCCGGCGGAATGCCATTTCATCCATTCGCCGGGCGCGTCAAAGGTTTCACCGCCGTGCGCGGTCAATCTGGGTCTAATTCTGCACATTACGGGAGTATTGATGCCGACGCCGGAGATCACGGCTTGTCCTTTTGTCAAAGCAGGAAGCTCGGCGAGCATAGCGCGCCCGGCGCCTTCTACCGTTTTTGCGACCGTGTCCTGATCGATCGGGTTGACGATGCGCATTATGATCTGCGTCATACATTGCGACAATACGTCCTGGTCTAATTTCCCCGGGCGCTGGGTGATCAAGCCGATGCCGACACCGAATTTACGACCTTCACTTAAAATTTGTTTGAGAATATTTGTCGAAACGACGCTGGCGCCCGCGGGCGCGAATCGATGCGCTTCTTCAAGCAAAGTGAAAACGGGATAATTCAAAAAATTCTCGCCGGTTGAAACTTCTTCGCGAACGGTAAGCATCCGCCCTTTGTTGACGCGCCGTAAAAGCGTGCCGACTATGACTTGCTGTTCGTGCTGTTCGATATCGGAAAGCTGCAGAATCGTGCAGCGTCCCGGCGCGAAAAGGTCCTTCAGCGGAATGTGTTCGCTCGCCGAAAAAATAGTGTCCGGACGGTCAAAGCGCGAATCCAAACGCCACAGTAAACCTTCGATCGATGAAATATTTCCGCCGTCCGATTTACCTTCGGTACCGAACTTTTGCTCGTTCACCTCGTCGCGCAAATCGTGATATGCGTAAGCGTAATCCTGCCGCCGCTCGGCTTTTAGTTTTTCATGCAGCGCGCGAAATGCCTGCGATAGAAAATGCGACATTTTGTCGGACGTGCCTTCGGGCAAAAGATACCTCACGTCCGCCTCGGTCAAAGTCGAAAAGCGAACTTTTATCTTATCGGGCGTGAAAATTTTGACTTCCGGCTTGTAGCCGTCCGTGCCGACAAACTGCGCATCGCCCATTATCGAGCTCATCGTGTGATATTCGCCGTGCGGATCGACAATCAAAACCGCGGCGCGATTGTACGAGTTCATCAATTCCTCGACCAAAACTCCTGCCGTATAGGATTTTCCGGCGCCGGTTGAAGCAAGGATCGCAAGGTGCGTTGAAACGACGTCTTTTACAGATAGAACGATCGGAACTTCGCCCGCTTCGCGCGTCAAAAGACTTCCGATATGCGCCGAGCCGATTTCCTTCTCCTGTCTCGCCGAGAGCATGCGCCCAAGCGTATATGAGGAGGCAAGAAAAATCGGATCGCCCGGATTAGGCGGAATGCGCGGATTTACAAAATCCTTTAACGTCGCGCTAAAATAGCCGATCGTTTCAACCGTTATCTCGTAAATTTCCTGAGCTTCGTCGAGACCGATCAATGAAGAAACCAGCGTCGGCGGCGTGGTTGGGTCTGAAAGAAACGCGTCCGGAAGATTTCTAACGAGCTTTCGCTCCTTTATTGTGCCGACGATTTGCCGCTTTTCACCGCTTGCTTCGACTCCATAATAAACAAATTCGCCGATGCGTATATGTTTGTTATCTTTCGTAATAAAAAGGTATTCGTGCGGCAGCGCGCCCGGTCCTTTAACTGTTCCAGTAAGAAGATCTGATGTCATAAGCTTGTAAACGGTTTTAATTGAATTTTAGAGGAAATTATAACACGATAGCTTTTAGAAAAAAGTGCGGGAACGATTTCCAACCAATCGCTTGAAACCGAAACATTTCGCAGGCTCGAAGCGCTCTTCACGGTTGACGCGGTTTAACTACGAAAGGATTTGGTTCCGGCGTTTTTTCCAACTCTGGCAGGTCGGTTTAATTTCGCGTACTATTGCCATATAATAACCGAAAAATTTTTGAGGAAACCAATGAAAAAAATAATTTCAACTTTTTTGATGATCTTGATCGCGGCGAGCATGAATTTTGCAACGGATATGAGCGCCGAGATAAACGCGGCGACCGGGAAAATCATGCCAAAGGTCGTAGAATGGCGCAGATTTTTGCATCAATACCCGGAACTTTCAAACCGCGAAGTCAAAACGGCGAAGTTTGTCGCCGAACATTTACAGCGGCTTGGATTCGAGGTGAAAACGGGAATCGCTAAAACGGGCGTGGTCGGGATCTTGAAGGGTGGACAGCCGGGACCGGTGATCGGACTCCGCGCCGATATGGACGGTTTGCCGGTGACGGAAAGAAATAATTTGCCCTTTGCGTCGAAGGAGCAAGCGGAATATAACGGGCAAACGGTCGGCGTGATGCACGCCTGCGGACACGATACGCACGTCGCAATGCTACTCGGCGCGGCGGAAGTTTTGGCGTCAATGAAGGATAAAATTAAAGGAACGGTCGTGTTTATTTTCCAACCCGCTGAAGAAGGTCCGCCCGCGGGCGAGGAAGGCGGCGCGCCGCTGATGATCAAAGAAGGCGTGATGGACAATCCGAAAATTGATGCTATTTTCGGCATTCACGTCAACTCACAAACGGAAGTCGGCAAGATCAAATACAAATCGGGCGCGGTTATGGCGTCGTCCGATTGGTTTTCGATCAAGGTAAAAGGCAAGCAGACGCACGGCGCGTATCCGTGGCTCGGCACCGACCCGATCGCCGTCGCCTCGCAGATCATCAACGGCTTGCAGATGATCGTTTCGCGGCAATCCGAACTTACAAAAGCGCCGGTCGTTATCACCGTCGGTAGGATCAACGCTGGCATCCGCGAAAACATAATTCCCGAAGAATTGACGATGGCTGGAACGATCCGCACGCTGGACGCGGCGATGCAAAAAGATGTGCACGCGAGGATCAAACTGACGGCTGAGAAGATCGCTGAAAGCATGGGCGCGACCGCCGAAGTTTCGATCGAAACCAAAACTTTAGTGACTTTCAACACGCCGGACTTGGTGAAAAAAATGCTTGTTTCACTTGAAAAAGCGGCGGGAAAGGAAAATGTTCTGGAGACAGAATGGGTTACCGGCGCGGAAGATTTTTCGTTTTTTGGTGAGAAAGCACCGAGTTTTTACTTTCAGGTGGGCGGAATGCCGAGGGGTAAAAAGCGCGAAGAAGCCGCTCCGCATCACACGCCTGATTTCTTTATTGACGACAGCCGGCTCGACGTTGGCGTGAAGGCGTTTGCGAATATAGTTTTTGATTATTAGAAGATTTACGTTCCCGTTCTTTGCTTCCAGCTCTGCGGATTACTGCCGTCATCGAGCCGAACCATCGAGATCGCACCGGGCGAAGGGCAAACCAGCGCGCAGAGATTGCAGCCGACGCATTCGGGCTCGTCGACAACCGGAAACTTATTCTCGTCAAACGAAAAACATTGATGCGCCCCGTCTTCGCAAGCGACGTAACAAAGATTGCATTTTATGCAGTGCTCGTTGTTGACGCGCGCGACGACCTTGTAATTCAGATCGAGATTTCCCCAATCGGTCATGCGCCCGACGGATTTTCCGATGATCTCATCTACCGAAGCAAAGCCCTTGTCGTCGAGATAATTATTCAAACCATCGATCATATCTTCAACGATTCGATAACCGTAATGCATCACGGCGGTGCAAACCTGAACCGTTCCCGCGCCGAGAAGCATAAACTCGACCGCGTCGCGCCAGGTGTTTATGCCGCCGATGCCGGAGATCGGGATGTTAAATTCAGCGTCGCGTGCCAGTTCCGAAACCATGTTGAGCGCGATCGGTTTCACCGCCGTTCCGCAATAACCGCCGTGCGCCGCCTGCCCGTTTACGTTCGGGTAAGGGATCATCGTGTCGAGATCGACGCCGATCACAGAATTTATCGTATTAATGAGCGAAACCGCGTCGGCTCCGCCTTTTTGCGCGGCTCGTCCCGGAGGCACGATGTGCGAAACGTTTGGCGTTAGCTTCACGATAACGGGCAAATTCGAAACTTCCTTCACCCATTCGGTCACCATGCACGTGTATTCGGGAACTTGTCCCATCGCACTGCCCATTCCGCGCTCGCTCATTCCGTGCGGGCAGCCGAAATTTAATTCGAAGCCGTCGCAGCCTGAATCCTGCGATTTTTTGACGATCTCGTGCCAAGCCTCCCGCTTTGATTCGACCATCAAAGAAACGATCACGGCATGATCCGGATATTTCTTTTTACACTCGTAAACTTCCTTTAGATTTACTTCGAGCGAGCGGTCGGTAATAAGCTCGATGTTGTTCAAACCGATCATCCGGTTCGCGCCGTGATCGATCGCCGCCAGCCGCGACGAGACATTTACGATCGGTTCGCCGAGCGTTTTCCAAACCGCGCCGCCCCAACCCGCGTCAAACGCGCGCTCGATCATCGGACCCATATTTGTCGGCGGCGCCGAAGCCAGCCAAAAAGGATTCGGAGATTTTATTCCCGCAAAATTTACACTTAGATCTGCCATAAAATTTCTCCCTTAATGTACGTGCGGTGTTTTTTCAACTTTCGGAACTTTTGCGCCCGCGAATTCTACGTTTTCGCCTGTTAAAGAAAAATGAATCCCTTGCGCCGCGAGTTTTCCTTGCTGCGCGGCGTCGACCGCCTCGCGTCCGCCGTTGACGCAGTCGCCGCCGGCG
This sequence comes from Pyrinomonadaceae bacterium, assembly GCA_041747435.1. GTDB lineage: Bacteria > Acidobacteriota > Blastocatellia > Pyrinomonadales > Pyrinomonadaceae > JBGTFE01. The sequence goes on from JBGTFE010000027.1 coordinate 15,116, forward strand.
AAGATTTTTGGATTTGACGTCTGCATAATTTCGTTTGTGACGACGCGACCTTTTTCGTCGGTTTCGACATTCGCGATGTCCGCAAAAAACGAACGCTGTTTTTGCTGCCCGATCGCCTTGATGATCATGTCGCAAGGAACTTCAAAAAGCTCGTTCGAGCCGTCGGTTTTCTCGCATCGAAGAGCAGCGACCGCGCCGTCATCGCCGGACAGAATTCCGATCGGCGCGGCTTGCCAAACGAATTCGACGCCGTCGCGTTTAGCCAACTCAAACTCGTAAGCATAAGCAGACATTTCCTTTTGCGTCTTGCGATAAACCATCACAACCTTTTCCGCGCCGAGGCGTTTTGCCTGCGTAACGGCGTCGATCGCCGTGTTTCCGGCGCCGATCACCGCGACAGTTTTTCCGATCGGAACCGATTTCCAATCGCGGGTTTTTACCTTTTCGATAAAATCGAGCGCGTCTATCACGCCTTCGAGCTCTTCGTCGACAAGCCCGAGCCCGTTTGTTTCGCCAAGCCCGACGGCGAGAAATACCGCATCGTGCTTTTGTTCCAGGTCCGAGAACGCGATTTTTTTGTCAGTACCGCCTGCGGTAGCGGGCGGTTGAAGTCCGGGCGACTCGGAACCTAAAGTGGAACCATCCGCTACCGCAGATGGTACTGACTCGACGATTTCGCAATTCAACATAAAGCCGACGCTGAGTTTGCGCACGGCTTCCACCTCAGCGAGCGAATCCGCCTGCGACATTTTGTATTCCGCCATTCCCCACGTATCGAGCCCGCCCGCGAGCGATTTTTTTTCGTAAACGGTCACATCGTATCCGAGCCGCGCCAGATATGTCGCGCAACTTAAACCCGCCGGACCTGAACCGATAATTCCGACCGATTTTCCGTTCGGATCGCCTTTGACGTAAATTTGCCGACCTTTATCGATCGCAAAATCGGTGGCGTAGCGCTGCAATCTTCCGATCTCGATCGGTTTGTCCATCAAAGTTTTCTCGACGCACGCGCCTTCGCAAAGCGCTTCGACCGGGCAAACGCGCGCGCAGGTCGCGCCGATCGGATTGGCGTCAAAGATCACACGCGCCGAGCCGAGCAGATTTCCGCTGGCGATCTTTTTGATAAAGCTCGGGACGTCGATATGCGTCGGGCAGGCGTGCGTGCACGGCGCGTCAAAACAGTAAAGACATCGATTCGCCTCAAAAACCGCTTCGGCTTCGGTCAAAGCCGGATTGATCTCGGCAAAGTTTTTCTCGATCTGCTCGATATTCAAAGGTGATTCATGCGTTAATGACATATTTTTTTATTTCGTCTTTACGAAATATTTTCCGTTGAATGTGTAATTGATAAATTTGTCGGTTACGTCGCCGTAGTCGTTTTCATTTTTCTTGATGACCACAGGGATTTTGACCGTCTTCGTTTTTTCGTCGAAAAGAATTAATTTTATCGGGCGTTCGGGTCGGTCGACAACGGAAAAGAAGTTGTATTCAAAACCTATGTAGTTCTGCAATCCCGTTTTTGTCTTGAAAAGTTTGATCTTGTCGTTGAGAGATTTGTTTTCAATTTTGAATAAATCGATCGACTGGTAAGAAAGCGATGTCATCAAAATTGCGGAAAATCTGGCTAAATAAATCGTTTCCGTCTTTGTTTTAACTTGAAAAATGGCGGTAAAAAATCCGCCCGGATCGGTTTCGCCCCAATCAGGACTTTTTGAATATACTTTGCCGTTTTTGCCTCGATACTGAAACACATTTTTATAAAAATGCATCGTTCCGCCCTGTTCGGTGTCCCACGAATAGATACGAAACCTTCCGTCTTTGGACGTTACAACATTCACGTATTCGCCGAGCTCCTTGAAACCGTGTTCTAAGGTGGCGGCACGTTTTGTATATTTCAAGAGTTTTTTCTTGAAAATTTCATTTTCTTTTTCGAGTTTTTCAGATCGAGCCGGGTTGTAACCATTATTAGAATACCCCGACCATTCTTCAATATTCTTTATATGCCCGACGAGTTCTTTTTCGATCGCGTTATTGCTCTGACCGGACACAGACAAAGAAAAAACAAACAGGAAAAGCGCAACAAATTTTATCTTGAAAAGCTTTTTCATAATTCTAATCCGCAACGATCGCATCGTAAGCGTCCGGTCTTCGGTCGCGGAAAAACTGCCATGTGTTGCGGACTTCGCGGATCTTGTCCATATCGAGATCGGCGACGACGAGCTCGTCTTTATCGCGCGAAGCTTCCGCAATAATTTGCCCGCGCGGGTCGCAGAAATAGCTTTGACCGTAAAATTCGCCGATGTTCCACGGGGCTTCCGTGCCGACGCGGTTGATTGCGCCGACGAAATAACCGTTCGCAACAGCGTGTGCCGGTTGTTCGAGTTTCCAGAGATATTCGCTCAATCCGGCGACGGTTGCCGAAGGATTAAAAATAATTTCCGCGCCGCCCAATCCCAAACATCTCGCACCTTCGGGAAAATGGCGGTCATAACAAATATAAACGCCGATTCGCGCAAACGCCGTGTCAAAACACGGATAACCCAAGTTTCCGGGGCGAAAATAAAACTTTTCCCAAAAGCCCGGATTGACGTGCGGAATATGCGTTTTGCGATATTTGCCCAAATATTTCCCATCAGCATCTATCACGGCGGCAGTGTTGTAATAAATGCCCGACATTTCTTCCTCGTAGATCGGCACGATCAAAACCATTCCGTGTTCTTTCGCCACCGACTGCATCATTTGAACGGTCTTGCCGTCGGGCACTTTTTCGACCGCTTCATACCAGCGCGTCTTTTGCTCGGCGCAAAAATACGGCGTGGTAAAAATCTCCTGAAAACAAAGCATCTGCACGCCTTGCGCCGCCGCCGTGTCGACCATTTTCATCTGGTTTTCGATATTCGCCCGTTTAATTTCCTCAATCGGCGCATCCGTCGGCGCAACGTTGTGCGCCTGAATAAGACCGCATTTTATTATTCTTGACATAATTTTTTATTATTAATTTCATTTGTCGCTGACGCGACAAAAACCTTTCCGTTTCAACATTCCGTGCAATAAATTACACGGCTAAAATCATTCGGTCGCTAACGCGACAACCAATCGCAAATCTAAAATCCAAAATCGAGTTAACTCATCCAGTTAACACCCGCTTCCGCGTTCCATTTGGTCGTCGTTTTTTTCAGTTTCGTCCAAAATTCAATCGAACTTTTGCCGGTGATGTCGTTTGCGCCGAAGCGCGATTCGTTCCAACCGCCAAACGAAAACGGCTCGCGCGGAACGGGAACGCCGATGTTGACGCCGATCATTCCGGCGGAAGCGTGTTCCATTACGTAGCGCGCCGCGCCGCCCGATTGTGTAAAAACGGAAGCCGCGTTGCCGTACGGATTTTCGTTTTCAATTTTTATTGCTTCATCGAGCGTGTCGGTGCGCATGATCGAAATTACAGGACCGAAAATTTCTTCCGTGGCGACGGACATTTCCGGTTTGACGAAATCAATCACGGTCGGTCCGACATAACTGCCGTTTTCTTTTCCTTCGACCGTCGCGCCGCGCCCGTCAACCAAAATTTTCGCGCCATTTTGTTCGGCTTCGGAAATATAGTTCTCGATGCGCTCTTTTGCAGCCGCGGAAATGACAGCGCCCAAATTCACGCCCGGAATAACTTTCTGCGCCTCAATGCAAATTTGGTCGATGATCGGATTAACATCGCCGACCGCAAGCATTGCCGAAGCCGCCATGCAGCGCTGCCCGGCGCAGCCCGACATTGACGCAGTAACATTTGTCGCCGTCATCTGCGGATTCGCGTCGGGCAAAACAAAAAGATGATTTTTCGCGCCGCCGAGCGAAACGCATCGTTTCAAACTGTGCGTAGATTGTTGATAAACAAGCTTCGCAACTTTGGTCGAACCGACAAAGCTGACCGCTTCGATGTTCGGATGCGCACAAATTCCTTCGACGATTTCCTTGCCGCCGTTGATGACATTAAAAACGCCGTCGGGAAGTCCGGCTTCCTTCAAAAGTTCCGCCATTTTCTGAACCGAAAGTGGAACTAATTCGGAAGGTTTCATAATCATCGTGTTGCCCAAAACAAGCGCGTTTGGCATCGTCCAATTCGGCACCATTAGCGGAAAGTTAAACGGCACGATTGACGCGACAACGCCCAAAGGAAAATGTTCCGTGCGGCATTCCACGCCGCGTGAGACTTCCAAAATCTCGCCCGAAACAAGTTGCGGCATCGAACACGCAAACTCGGTCAACTCGATTGATTTTTCGACTTCCGCTTTCGCTTCATCATAGGTTTTCCCGTTTTCTTCGGAAACAAGTTTCGTCAGCTCGTCCAAATCTCTTTCAAGCAGATAACGATACCGAAAAAACACCTGAACGCGCTCCTTTATCGGCGTTCTGCTCCAATTCTCAAAGGCGTCTTTCGCGGATGCGACGGCTTTGTTCAATTCATCAGTTGTCGACATCGGAACTTCCGATAAAAGATTTCCGTCGATCGGCGACGTTACATCGAGCCATTCCACCGTTTCGCTTTCGTGGAACGTGCCGTTGTAATAATTTTTAACTATTTCGTATTTCATAGATTTTGTTTTTTCAATTCACAAAACGGAATTCAAGTGCTGCCAATCTCAGCGGCTGCTGATGTTCCATCATAAATCTTTTCTGTATCTTTTAAAATTCTTCGCCGCATCAATATATAATAAACCACAAATGCAATTCCGAATGTTACGAACCACGCGTAAACATAGAGCGAGTCGAAGAAATTCGCGTCGGGCATTTGACCTTTGTAATTCGGCGTTGACGCGGCGCGTAAAAAGCCCGGAATGACCGGCAAAATTGCAACAATTAGAGCGATAGTCGCCCGCCAGTTAAAGCCGTTTGAATAAGAATAAATCCCGTTCGTTTTGAACAATTCGGCAAGTTCTAATTTTTTCCCGCGAAGCACAAAATAATCGCAGATCATAACCCCGCCGATTGCGCCCATCAAACCCGAATAGCCGATCAGCCACGTAAAAATATACGCGCCCATCGAAGACATCAACTGCCACGGCATCATCAAAATTCCGATCACAGCGGTTATCAGTCCGCCCATAACGTAAGAGATTCGCTTTGGATTTAGATTTGAAAAATCGTTTGAGGGCGAAACGACGTTTGCCGCCATATTGGTCGTAAGTTGCGCGACGAAAATCACGAGCATCGCAAACAAAATGACAATTGTGCTGTCGAATTTTTGGATCAGTTTCACCGGATCCGCAATCGCTTCGCCGTAAATTATCACGGTCGCGCTTGTTACAGCCACGCCGATAAAAGCAAACGCCGTCATTGTCAAAGGAAGTCCGAGAGCCTGACCGAGCATCTGCGATCTTTGCGATTTCGCGTAGCGCGTAAAGTCAGGAATATTTAAACTTAACGTCGCCCAATAACCGACCGACGCCGTCAGCGCGCCGGGGAAAACCGCCCAAAAACTGTTTGACTCTTTCTGCAAAACGGACGATCCCGACAAAATATTTCCAAGTCCGCCCGCGTTGCTCGAAGCCCAAACTAAAAGCGCGATTCCGCCAATCAGCAAAAGCGGAGCCGCCCAAGATTCGAGACGCTTGATGCCTTCAATGCCTTTTAAAATGATGACGACCTGAATGATCCAAAACAGAAAAAACGAAATCCACGTGTGAAGCGGATTTCCGGCGATAACCGAATCAAAATTCGCCCAACCCGACCAAACAGCAGTAAGAAGCGCGTCGATCGCCGTTCCGCCTATCCAGGTTTGGATCCCAAACCAACCGCAAGCGACAATTGCTCGCAAAATCGCCGGAATATTCGCGCCTTTTGTTCCGAATGAAGCGCGGCACAAAACGGGAAACGAAACGCCGTATTTCGTCCCGGCGTGCGCGTTCAAAACCATCGGAACAAGGACGATGCAGTTTCCCAAAAGAATTGTCAGCATCGCCTGCCACCAATTCATTCCCGCTTCGATAAAACCGCCCGCGAGCGTGTAAGTCGTAATCACGACGCTCATCCCGATCCACAACGCGGCGATATTCCACGTTGACCAGGTTCGCTCTGTTATTGAGGTCGGCGCGAGGTCTTTGTTCCATAAAGACGAATCCGAAATGTCTTCGCGTAATTCCTCAAAATCTTGTTCTTTTGTCGCGTCACTTATCATAATTTATTCAAATATTCACGTCGGAATTAGCAATTTCAAAACTTTTCTAGAAATAAAAAGAAGCAATTTCGTTGGCGATGTCGCTGATCAGAAAACTTTCCGGCTTTAAATAGCCTTCGTTGTCGGAATTGGTCAGCACGATGACCGTGATTTTATCATCAATCAGGCGCGTAATAGTGGTGGAAAAACCCGTATGACCGCCGCTGTGACCGACGCGGCGGCGATTTTGAAAAGGCGTTAAACCGAATCCCAAACCATTGTCGAATGTTTCGCCGTTGTTTAGTTTGCCTTTCGTCCACATTTGCTCGAGAGTTGATTTTTTCAAAAGTTTTTCGGTGTAAAGCGCGGCATCGTATTTCGCCAGATCGAGAACATTGGAGACCAATCCGGCAACCGAAAAAGTGAGCGTCGGGCTGACGCGCAGGGCGTTGCGATAGCTGCCGTTTTTCCATGTGTAGCCGTCGGCGCGATGCGGAATAAGTTCGGTGTAATTTTCGAGCCGGGTGTCGCGCATTTCGAGCGGCGCGAAAATCCGCTCACGCAAAAACTGTTCATAAGATTTGCCCGAAATTTTTTCGGTCAGCATTCCGAGCAGAAAATAGCCGATATTGCCGTATTCCCAACGCTCGCCCGGCTGAAATTTAAGCGGTAAATCCGCCGAAAATTTAACGACTTCCGCTTGCGTAAAATCTCTCGATTGCCCGCAAGGATTCGCCGGAGATTCGCAAAAATCGCTGATACCCGAAGTGTGCGTGAGCAGATGGCGAACCGTTACGTTACTCCACGCAGCGGGCAAACCGGCAAGATGTTTCGAGATCGGATCGTCGAGCGCGATCTTACCTTCTTCGACGAGCATCATCGTCGCCATGCCCGTAAAGGTTTTGGTGATCGAATAAATGGCAAACGAGGTTTTTTCCGTCGCAGGCGCGGCAAGTTCCAGATTCGCCATTCCGTAACCTTTGGCGAGAACGATTTTCCCGTCGCGCACGACGGCGAGCGACAAGCCGGGAATGTGATTCGCCTTCATTTTCTCACGGACAAACGCATCAACTTTTTCGGTTTGTTTTGCCGAACTATTTAACTTTTGCGCCCGCGTCTTTGTTTGTGTCGTCAAAAATACGGGCGATACCACAAGTAAAATAAAAACCAAACAATTTGCAGATAATTTTCGCATGATAAATTTAACCTTCTAACTATTTACAGAAATCCCGCGCTTCAAAAGTCGCCCGTCGTATGACCGGTTAGCATGACTTTTATTGCGGAAAGCCGCCGCGCCTACCGATTATCAAATAATAGCCAAGCTTCGACCTGTTTAAGCTCACAATTGGCGCAAGCAGAGAAGCTTTCAGATTGTTGATACTTTGTCGTTCTAAACGCTTCCGGGCAAGAAATTTTTTCAAGATGAAACTAAAAACCGCAAAAGGCGCGTGCGCCACAGAAGGTGCCGCGCGCCATGAAATATCTTCGATCATGATGTCGCGGAAGCCGTGTTTTTTCAAAGCGGCGGTAAAATATTCAAGCGTCGGCATTTCGGGCACCGCCCAATTTTTGCACATTTCAGAGTACAATTTCATCATCAACGGACCAAATTTTTTCTCCGGATTTTTGACGAAACAATCGGCTACAACAAAGCGCGCGCCCGGTTTTAAAACGCGCGACACTTCGCGGATAAGATCTTCTTTGCCCGCGCCTTTGGCGTAGCAAGCGCTTTCAACCGCAAAAACACCGTCCGCCGAGGCGTTTTCGAAAGCCAAATCGGTAAAATCGCCCCGAAGAATTTCGATTTGGGTTTCCAAATTTTCCCGTGCGTTTAATTTCCGCGCCGCTTCGACCTGCGAATGCGAAAGCGTCACGCCTTTTATGCGAGCGTTCGGATAATTTTTAGCGATAGTTCGGGAAACCGCCCCGAAGCCGCAGCCCAGATCGATGAGAAAAGGTTTATCGCGTGAGTCGATATCCAATCTCGCCGCAACTTCAAAGTTTAATTGTTCGAGCATTTTTTCGCGGTCAAAAACATCGGCAGCGCGCCGCAAAAATCCGATGTGCATATTAAAGCCGCGGCTCCAATGCTCGTAGTCCGCGCTCGCTTCTTCGTAAAATTCGATGATACGCGCAATTGCTGGCAAAGATCGGGCGTCGGCTAAGGCACTCTCGGTGTGGGCGGTGAAAATATTCGGATTAGTGTCCATTTGCTGATTTATTTCTCTACACCGATTTTCCTGAGCAGCGCGATGAATCGAGAATCGGGATGAAGCCGTTCGAGTTTAGGATCGACCTTCAGATTTAAAAGCGATTCCTCGCGCATTTTGTAACTTTTTTCAAGCAATTTGAAGGTCATATCATCATCGCCGAGAGCGGCATAGACTAACGCCAATCCCCGATAATAATTTGCAAACTTGGCTTTCTCTTGCTCAATGGCGTCAACGATCTGTCTTGCTTCATCCCTATTTCCGGAAACTGCGTGGAGATAAGCCAGCGCAAGTTCAGTTTCGATCTGATTGCCGGTAAGTTTTCCCCAACTTTGGTTTGCGGCGATCGCTTTATCAAACATTTGCTTGCCGTCATATGCGAGCGAGAGAAGGCGATAAGCCGCAGAATAATTCGGATCAAGTTCCAACGTCTTATTCGCCATTTCGATCGCGCCGTCATACTGCCGATCGTAATATAATACCAATCCGACATCCTTTTGGATCGCCTGTGAAACCGGATCGAGTTCCGCGGCGCGCCGGATCATACGGAGAGCTTCTTTGAGTCTGCCCATGCCCAGAAACCAGTTTGAAAACCAGTGATGCGTCGTTGCATAATTCGGATTCAATTCGAGAGCGATCTTGAATTCTTTTTCGGCGGTCGCCCAATCCCATTTTTTCAACATCAACAAACTTGCCAACGATGTATGGGCTTCCGCGAGTTGATCGTCAATTTCCAACGCTCGATTTACCGCCGCTTCCGCTTTCGGATAAAGTTCCTTGCGCGGAATGTTTCCGAATTCGCCCAACAAACTGTAAGAATCGGCAATTCCCGCCCACGCCAGCGCGTATTGCTCGTCTTTTTTGATCGCCATTTCAAAATACTTTATCGCCGTTTTCATTCCTTCTTCGCTGCGTTTGTTCCAGAAGAAACGCCCTTGCAGATAGAGTTGATACGCCTCGGTGTTTTCCGTGTAGCGTTTTTTCAGATTCTGCTTTTCGTCGGGCGACAGTCTGATTTCCAGCGCTGAAACGATTTCCGTCGCGACCTTTTCCTGAATTTCAAAAATGTCTTCAAGCGTCCCGCGATAGGTTTCCGACCATAAATACGAATCATTGACGGTATCGATGAGCTGCGCCGTGATCCTGAGGTCTTTGCCTTGTCGTCGCACGCTTCCTTCGAGCAGATATTGCACGCCGAGTTCGTCCGCCGCCTGCTTGTGCGATTTTCCTTCGATAACATAACGCATCGCCGAACCGCGCGCGACTACTCTTAACATTTTCAGTTTCGAAAGATTCATTATGATCTCTTCCGTCAGCCCTTCGCTAAAATAATCGTTATGTTCCCCGGAGCCCATATTGTAAAAGGGAAGCACGGCAATTGAATTTAGAACCGAAGTCGGCTGATTTTCACCACTGATCCTTATGTCTTGAGTCTGGACGAGCACGGCATTGACCAGCATTTGCGTTTGCAGCTTCTTCAGATCATCAACCAATTCTTTTGCGGTTTGGTAACGCTCGGCTCTATCTTTTGACAGCGTTTTCGTGATTATTCCCGCAAGCTCATTGGGCGCGTCTCTGCGGTGCGTGAAGATCGAAACCGGTTCCTGATAAATAATGTTCGCCAGCACATCGGTCATCGTTTCGCCCTGAAACGGCTGCCGGCGCGTCAGCATTTCAAAGAGAACGCAGCCGAAACTCCAAATGTCTGTCCGGAAGTCGATATCTTTACCGCGCGCCTGTTCGGGCGACATATAAGCCGCCGTGCCCAAGATCGAACCGGCTTTTGTATTGAAGAGGACTACAGTTTCGCCTTCGGGATCAAGCTCGGGCTCGTCTTGACAGCAAAGTTTCGCAATGCCAAAATCGAGAAGCTTAACCAAACCGTCGCGCCGGATCATGATGTTTTCAGGTTTGATATCGCGGTGAGTGATGCCGGCTTCGTGCGCGACGGCGAGAGCCGAAACGGTTTGCACCGCGATCTCAAGCGCTTCTTCGATCGGCAATTCATTTTTTAGCAATCTGTCGCGAAGCATTTCACCGTCGATAAATTCCATCGCAATAAAATGTGCATTTTCGTATTTGTTGATCTCGTGAATGGTAATGATATTCGGATGATTGAGAGCCGAGGCAGATTTTGCCTCGCGTACGAAACGACCCATCCGATCGCTGTCGCCGGCAAATTCGCCGGGCAGAATTTTTAAAGCGACTTTGCGGTCGAGCTTTGTATCCTCAGCCAGAAAAACCTCGCCCATTCCGCCCGCGCCAATCGGCGAGAGGATTTCGTAATGCCCCAGCTTTGTGCCGTTCTTCATTTTCATTTTTTCAAATCCGCCGTCGTACTAGCGCCCGCATCAGCGTTTCTTCTGTTTCAGCAGCCACTCGAAAAGCTCCGCGCTCGCATAAGCCGGATCCCATGCATTATGCGCGACGCCGGGAAACTCGGTGTATTTTATGTCCGCTCCCTCTGCTTTGAGCGCGGCAAACATCTTTCTCGATTCTTCGACCGAAACTGACTGGTCCGCGTCGCCGTGAAAAATCCAAATCGGAATTTTCGCAACTCTTTTGGCTATATAGGCGTAAGCGTCCGGCGCGTCCGGCGGCGCGAGAGAATCGTATTCCACGCCGCTCGTACCGCCTTTGCGTTTTGTGATAAACGCGCAAACGATTACGGCTGCCGCGAAACGCTCGGGATAATGGAAGAGCAGAAACCAACTTCCGTTGCCGCCTGCGGAGTATCCGGTCAGATAGACGCGCCGTGCGTCGCCGCGAAATTCTTTAATTGATTTGTCGAGCGCCACCAGAGCCGCTTTGCCACCTTCCTGCTGCCAGCCGGGTGTGCCGCCGGCTTTCGCCTGGGGAAAGATGACAATCGCCGGAAAGCGTTCGGCGTTAAGCCGGATGGCTCTCGCCAAGCCCCCAGCCGTCTGCTTCAAACCGTCGCTACCATATTCGCCGCCGCCGTGAAGTGCGAGAATCACGGGATAGGTTTGCTTCCGGCTGAATTCGCGCGGCACATACACGACGTAACGATATTCTGAGCCGTTAAACATAATCGAGCGATTCAAAAAACCAGTTTCGATTTCTTGCGCTGCGGACGCGACTGCGCCAACGGTCAATGCCAAAACCGCCAAAACGGTTCTCATAAAAACTAATTTTCGTTTCATAATCATTTCTTCAAATCTGCCGTCCAATTCAAAATCACGGTCGGCGACTGCGCTTTCGAGTCGCCGATCAGCGTTCCGATTAAAAACCGCTGACCGTCGGGCGAAACGTCGTATTCGTGAAAAATGGCGCCTTCTAAAGCCAACATTCGGGTTTTGAAAAGCGGCTTCGGTGCGGCGAATTCAAATTCCGCCCCGCCGGTCTTCACAGAGGAAGCCATCATCTGTCCGTCCGATGCGATGAAAAAGAGTTCGCCGCCGTCGCGCCGCCAGACAGGAAGTTTGCCGCCGGTGGTCGAGACTCTTCTTTTGTCGGCTCCGAGTTTGCCGTCCGCCGAAAACGATTGGACGTATATCTCGTGACTGCCCGTTTCGTCTGATGTGTAAGCAAGCCAGCGTCCGTCAGGCGAAAGCTGCGGGGTCTGCTCGTCGAACGGCGAATTCGACAATAGATATTCACGCCTTTCACCAAACATCGGCAAAGCCCACAGATCCATTCGCGTCTTGACGCCGCGCTCCATGAAAAGAATGAAACGACCGTCAGGTGACCACGCCGCGGTAAAGGCGGTTCGTGGAAGGAGAGTTTCAGCGTCCCCTGAACCGATGGCAGCTTTCACTGCGATACCGTTCCCGGCGTTATACACTATACGGCTTCCGTCCGGCGACCAGACCGGCGTCTGACTGAAGGTCGAAGTTATTCGCAGTCCGGTTCCTTTTTCGAGATCAACGACCCAAAGATTTGAGCCTGTCCCGGGATTTGACTCGGTGGAACCCATCGCTCTTCTCACAACAAGGCGTTTCCCGTCAGGTGAAAGCATCGGGCTTTGCCCGCCGCCGACCTTCACCGGGGCATCAATCGCTCCCGCCTGTTTCCCTTCACGGTCGTACCAGACGAGCTGATAATCACGCTGCCACGATCCCTGCCAAACCAGAACGCCGTTGTCCGAAACAGAGAATCGCCGAACACTGGGAGGGTTTTTCGCGCCGGTAATGATCGGTATCGGCTCGCCGGTCAGCGCGAGTTTTCCCGCGTCGAAAGCCTGAGCCACCAGCGCGTCATTTTGTAAAAAGATCAGCCAGCCCGGCGGGGCGTAAAGCGCCACCGCTCTGACATCGTTAATTTGTTTGATCTCCGGCGAATCGAGCGAGCCTGCCCAAATGCCTTGCTGCTCGCGGAAGAAAATAAAATGGCGACCGTCGGGCAGAAAGTATGGAAAGCGATGCCGCTCATTATCTTCAATGTTCATGGTCACCGGCTTAGGTTCGCCGCCCTGTGCCGGCACTTGCAGGAGCATCGTGCGATAGTCGGGCGCGAAAACGATGATGCCGTCCTTGCTCCATGTCCCTCCGATAAGGCGGGCGGAATCGCATAGCACCTGCGCGTTCGCGCCCGTCAGGTCGGAACGCTTGAGCTTTCCGTTAGAGCCGTATGCGATCGAGCGGCTGTCCGGCGACCAGAAAGGCTCCAAGGCGTTATCGGAACCAGGCAGAACTTTTGCTTCTGCTGAATCGAGGTTGCGAACGTAGAGCATGCTTTTTCCGTCCGCCGAGGTCGCCGTAAAGGCGATCCTTTGCCCGTCGGGGGAGATGACCACCGCATCGGGCTGCGTATCATTGAAAGCCAGTTCAGGCGGCGGAGTAAAAGTAAGCCGCACCGCCGCGCGCGTGTCCGTTGAGGAAGAATTGAAAACCTTCACGCCCAAAGCCAGCGCAACCAGCGCAAACGCGCCTGCGACCATCCATGCCCGCCGACTGCGCCACTCAGATGATTTTGCCTTCCCTTCAATCAAGGCACTCGCATCGGTCGTCAGATGGCTGCCCGATGACACGGAAGGCGCGGATAATGCTTCGAGCGCGAAACCCAAATCGCTCGCCGTTTGAAAACGACGTTCCGGTTTTTTTTCCAGACAACGACAGACTATCTTTTCCAACGCGGGATTGATTTTCGCGTTTATCTCCGAAAGCTCCGGCGGCTCTTCCTTGAGAATCGCGGTCATCGTTTCCGCCATCGTTTCGCGCTGAAACGCACGCTTGCCCGCGAGCATCTCGTAAAGAATTGTGCCGAACGAAAAGATGTCGCTGCGATGATCGGAATTCTGCCCGCGCACCTGTTCCGGCGACATATAACCGACCGTTCCCATGATCACGCCGGGATTGGTCAGCGGTTTTCTGGTTTCGTCTTCCGAACCCGCGCCGCCCTCGAGCGTTGAAGGCTTTAGTTTCGCCAGCCCGAAATCAAGAATTTTGACGCGGTCGTCTTTGGTGATAAATATATTTTCCGGCTTCAAATCCCGATGAACGATGCCTTTTTCGTGCGCGGCGGCGAGTCCGGCGGCGATTTGCCGCGCAAAGTCAACCGCTTTTCGCGCGGGCAGCGCGCCGTCATCTAAATGTTCGCGCAACTCTTCGCCTTCGAGCAACTCGGTCACGATGAAAGCCGAGCCGTCGTGCTTTCCCGTGTCATAGACGGTCAAAATATTCGGATGATTCAGCATTCCGGCGGCTCGAGATTCCTGCTCGAAACGCCGAAGCCGGTCGGCATCGCCCGCGAAATCCGCTGGCAAAACCTTGACGGCAACGTCGCGTCCGAGCCTTTCGTCACGCGCCAAATATACCTCGCCCATCCCGCCCGCGCCGATTTTCGAGACGATGCGATAATGTGAAATGGTTGAATTGGTGGTCAGCATTTCGCTCATAGTTTCATTGCTCATTGCGGCGGATCGAGTTTTTTTATCGCCTCTTTGAACCGCGGATCGTCGCGGATCGGATTGAGGAACGGGTCGGTCCGATGCAAAAAGTACCAGAACTTTGTGGGTCTTTCCTCGTGTTTGACGATCGCTTCGATCGCTTTTTCATATTCGCCGAGTTCCGCCAGGAAACTCGCCGCGATCGCCGGAGACGAAGGTTCTGCCATGTACCGTAAATATGCATGCCACCCGCCTTTCGCAAAACTCTCGCGGATCGCTTTGGCACGTTCTTCTCTGCCGGTAAGCTCGTGGCTACGGGCATGAGTCTCCACAGAGGCTTGATGATCTCCATTCAGCCGATACGCACGCGCGAGTTGGATATACGCCCACGAATATGTCGGCTCCATTTCGATCAGTTTTTTGGTGTGCTGAATGCACTCATTGATCCTGCCCGTAACTTCCAGCAACACGCCGTAGTAAAGATTTATCCCGGGCGATGTCGGGTCAAGTTCGAGCGCACGCGTGAGCGAAACGCGAGCCTCGTCGTGCTTGCCATTCATCATCAGCCGCATACCGTTCCATTGGTGCGCCTGCGGATAGTTCGGGTTGAGTTCAATCGCGCGTTTCAGCTCGCGTTCCGATTCCGCCCAGTTGTAATCCATCATATACTGATAACCGAGCGACGCGTGCGCCTCGGCAAGCCGGTCGTCAATCTCAAGCGCCCGCCGGATATACTCTTTCTTTCGCGGACGATCCTGATCTTCCTGAAAGTCCGCCAGCCCGATGTAACCGAGCGCAAAATTCGGATCCCGCGCGACCGCCTGCTGAAAATAGCCTTCGGCTCGCTCAAATTCTTTGCCGACACGTTTGTTCCAATAGAACCGCCCTTGAAGATAGAGCCGGTATGCCTCAGGATCATTCGTGTAGTTTTTCGCAAGTTTATCCAGATCGGCGCCTGACAATTGGATCTTGAGCTTGCTCGAAACATCGCGTGCGATCACATTCTGAAGCGACACCAGATCGGAGGACTTGAGATCATATTGATCTGTCCAGATTACATTCTCGGTTTGCGTATCAATGAGTTCGAGACTCAAAGTTAATTGTTCACCCCGCTGGACGACTTGCCCATTGAGGATGGATTCGACTTTCAACTCTTTGCCGATGGTTTTCGCATCTGTTTCTTTGCCCTTGTAGCGAAAAACGCTGGAGCGCGACTTGACCGATAAATTCGGCAGTTGCGACAAACTCTTGATCAGCGTTTCCGTCATTCCATCGCTCAGATATTCAATGTCAGCGTTACCGCTTTTGTTGACAAACGGCATCACGGCGATGGATTCGATTTGTTTTGAGTTATTTCCCGAATAAAACCAATATCCGAAACCGATTGCTAAAACTAACAAGACGGCAGCTATTCCAATTACCGCTTTTCGGCTTCCCAACTTTTTGATTGTTATGCTGTCATTTCGATTTTCGCTAGTTATACTTTGGTTAGATTCATCAATCGTCGCCACAGCCTTGAGCATTTGCGTTTTCTGCTCTTCTTTATTCGGCGAAACAGTTTTTTCCAATTTATCCTGAAACTCTAATTCTTGTTTGACATCTTTCAAATCAATCAGCAAATCTTTGATCGTTTGATAGCGTTCGTTTCTGTCTTTTCTGAGAGTCTTCCTTATGATCTTTTTGATTTCCGCCGGAACTTCCCGATTATCAAGCGGTTTCGGTTCTTTATGGATTATTGCTCCAATCGTTTCCATCGGAGTTTCACCTTCAAAAGGAAGTCCGCCCGAAAGCATCTCGTAAAGCACCACACCGAAACTGAAAATGTCCGCTCTTGCGTCAACTTCTTTGCCTTGTGCCTGTTCGGGCGACATATAATTCGCCGTGCCGATTATCATTCCGGGAGTCGTTGCGCTTTGAATTGCCGTTGCATCTTCGGATTCGATTTCGGGAGTTTTCTGTTCAGTTAGTTTGGCGATCCCAAAGTCAAGAATTTTCACCAATCGGTCCGGGCGAACGATGATATTTTCGGGTTTTATATCCCGATGTACGATTCCCGCTGTGTGAGCCGCGTTCAAAGCCGAAGCGATCTGAATCGCAATATCTAAAATTTCACCAAACTTTGTCGGTTTTGCTTTGAAATACGAATTTAATGTGTCGCCTTCGATGTATTCGGTAGCAATATAATGCGCGTTATCAAAGTCACCGATTTCGTAGATTGTAATTATATTCGGATGATTAAGCGCCGAAGCCGACTTCGCCTCGCGGACAAAACGGCTCATTCTATCCGTATCTTCGGCAAACTCCGGCGGCAGAATTTTTAACGCGACCTTGCGATCGAGCCGCGTATCTTGAGCAAGAAAGACCTCACCCATACCGCCCGCGCCGATTTTGGAAACGATACGGTAATGACCGAGCGAAGAATCATTCGCCAGATTATGCGTCTGTGCATCTGTCATTCTTTTGATTAAATATTAAACCAAGTTCCGCGTTTCAAAAACTGCCGTAGCCCGCAATTCCAAAGATTTAATTTGTGCTTTTACTCAAAACATTGTCCGGTTTGCGGACGACAACTTTTTCGCTGATTTCAATGACCAGCAGGTCCTCGCCTAATTCAAGCGCACCCGTATAAGTTTTGCGCGTCGGCAGAATCAGATCGGCTTCGGTCGCTGACGGCAGAACGATGTGCGAATAAACCGCCAATTTCGGTTTCACTTTTGAGAAGATCTCGCCCGCCTGTTCGGGCGTGGTGTGATGATTGATGATTACTTTTATCCGTTCCTCGTCATATCCCGCACGTTTTAACGATTCGAGGGAAACGACTTCGTGGATCAGCAAGTCAACGC
>JBGTFE010000028.1:0-39182 GCA_041747435.1 Pyrinomonadaceae bacterium
ATTGAAGGAATCTGTCCTTAGTACGAGAGGACCGGGATGGATCCACCTCTAGTGTACGAGTTATCGCGCCAGCGGTATTGCTCGGTAGCTATGTGGAGCATGGATAAACGCTGAATGCATCTAAGCGTGAAGCCAGACCTAAGATTAGTTCTGCCAGTGAGACTCGTGGAAGACCACCACGTAATAGGTTGGAGATGTAAGCACAGTGATGTGTTTAGTTGACCAATACTAATTGTCCCAAGGCTTGACCATAAAATTTATTGACAAGTAAATTTTTTGCGATTGCAACGCGGAAAAAAAGTCTATCAAAAATATTCTTTTATCAAGTATTTTGAAAAGTTTTCCGGTGGTTTTATCGACAGGGTCACACCCGTTCCCATCCCGAACACGGAAGTTAAGCCTGTTAGAGCCGATGATACTGCACCTTTCAGGTGTGGGAAAGTAGGAAGTCGCCGGATTTATTATTTAAGAAAAAGCCTGTTCTTCAATGAACGGGCTTTTCTGCGTTCAGAGTTACGCGTTTACGCGTGATTTCTCTGTCGCCGAAGGTGGCAAAGATAATGCGTTCTTGTCAGAACCGAGAGCGGTAGCGACCGTGTTCTTGTTAAGCCTGCGGTTAATGCTTCATTTCCACAACATACATCAGAATTCACATCTCATTTCTCACGTACTATCCGTCACCCTCGTTAATGTAAAAAGCGAACCGTTTTCACAATTCGCTACTTTGTTGGCTGAGTTATTTCAGTCTCTTTGGATCGAGAAGTCGGGAGCCGTGATAAATCGTGAGGATTTCCGGCGTATCGAATTTGAGACGATAAACTATACGATAGTTTCCGAGAATAATCTCTCGGATGTCGGGGTTGTTTGTTTCAGGCACGATCCGTCCCATTTACCGAAATCTGTTTAGTCGCTCAACAGCCTGAAGCACATCCAAAACGAATAGACTGGCATAGTGGGGAGAATCCAGGGCGATGAAATCGGCACTCGCGTCCAAATCGTCCGCCGCCTGCGGCGTCCACCTTACTTCAGCCATTTGGCTGCCCGCTCCTTCACTTCGTCGTGCGAGATTGTTTGGCCGGCGTCAGCCTGCTGAAGCCCTTTTTCAATTTTCGCCATGAATAGGAGCCGTTCCATCGCTTCCTCAATTGGAGCGTTATCAGGTAAATTTTCAACCGCTTGGAGCACTTTTTCTTTAATTGTCATAGGGCTTAAGCCTATCATTCGCAGAGATGCATTTCAATGCGGTTTCCCTTTGACCGCCAACTGCCGACAGCCAACTGCCTACTGTTTTTCCGGTGATTTTATCGACGCGCGTCACACCCGTTCCCATCCCGAACACGAAGTGATCCTTTTCGTTCTTGCTATTTACCATTCACGATTTACGATTCACGGTTTTTTGATGTCGCCGGATTAAAATTTAACAAAAGCCTGTTCTTTATTGAACGGGCTTTTCTGCGTTCAGAGTTACGCATTTTCGCGTGATTTCTCTGTCGCCGAAGGTGACAAAGATAATGCGTTCTTGTCAGAACCGAGAGTCGTGGCGAGCCGGTTTTTGTGCTATCATTCTTAACCGATACTCTCGTTAAATTGGAAGAAATCAACCTATGCCGACGATCGATTTCAAAGGGAAAACCTTTGTTCAGAATCATCATTTAGCCGTTAAGCATCATCAGCTTATCCCGCAGCCGGACAAGAGCCTCACAGACAAAGTATCGCTTCATGACAATCTGATAATTCACGGCGATAACTTGATCGCTCTCAAAGCATTGCTTCCAACATACGCCGGAAAGATTAAATGCATCTACATCGATCCGCCATACAACACCGGAAACGAAGGCTGGGTTTATAACGACAACGTAAAGAGCCCTATGATTCAAGAATGGCTTAAGAAGACCGTCGACAAGGACGACCTCACTAGCCACGACAAATGGCTTTGCATGATGATGCCGCGGTTGAAGCTTCTTAGAGAATTATTAACAGAGGACGGTGCGATTTTCATTTCTATTGACGACAATGAACAACATCGATTGCAAATGCTTCTGGATGAAGTCTTTGGCGAGCACTGTTTCATTGCAAACATTGTTTGGTGGTCTAAATATACCATTGCAAATGATGCGAAGTACTTTTCCCGCCAGCACGAATATGTGTCCGTTTATTGCAAGAACATAGAAAGATTTTCGTTGGGGCTGTTACCTCGAACAGACGAAATGAATGATCGTTATTCAAACCCGGACAAAGACAAGCGAGGCAATTGGAAGCCGTCTCCATTACATGCGAAAAGTGGTACCGACAATTCGCTCTATTCGGTCGTATTTGACAATGGCGTTAGCTGGGAATCTCCGGTGGGAACGTACCCGAGATTTAGCAAAGACAACCTGCTCGCTATGTACACGGACGGACGCCTGTATTTTGGAAAAGATGGGAAACAATCCCCCGCGTCCAAGACCTTTCTTTCTGAGGTGAAAAAGGGCAAAACATCGGGAACCTTATGGAAATTTGACGAGGTTGGAAGCTCTCATGCCGCAAATGAAGAACTGGCTGAACTTCTCGGAAAGGGAGTTTTCCAAAATCCCAAACCGAGTAAACTACTTCGGCGCTGCTTTCAACTGACAACCGATAAGAATTCGATCGTAATGGATTCATTTGCGGGCTCCGGCACGACCGCTCATGCGGTCCTCGATCTAAATAGTGAAGATGGCGGGAACCGGAAATTCATTTTGATCGAGCAGGACGAGTACGCCGATTCAATAACTGCCAAGCGTGTCCGGCGGGTAATCGCTCGGAACGAAAAGGAGAAGGCTAAAAAAGGAGAGGAAGAGAATCAGAAAGCACCCCTTTTGGCTTCGCAGAAAATTAAAAAGACCGAATCCGCGAAACCGACTTTCAGCTTTTTTACGGTCGGGGAACCTATCGAAATGGAAAGCATTCTCCAAGGTGAGGCTTTGCCGACGTTTAATGAATTCGCCCGGTATCTTTTTTACACGGCAACGGGCGAGGAGTTTATCGAGGATTTAATAAACGAAGCGACTGGGTTTATTGGCGAGAGTCAGAACTACGAAGTCTATCTTTTTTATCGCTCCGATCTTACCTGGTTAAAAAGTAACGCTTTGACTCTAAATGCTATCCGCAATCTTCCGGAAGGAAAAGGCAAGCGACGACTTGTATTTGCTCCGGCGAAATACGTTAGCGATGAGGACTGCCGCGAAAACAAGGTCGACTTCAGCCAATTGCCGTTTGAGATTTATCGGTTAGAGAAATAATGGATAACCAGATCGAAAACTTTGACCTAATTCTATATAGCTCTCCGGACGGGAACACAAGGGTTTCGGTTTTCTATGAAGACGAGTCGTTTTGGCTTCCGCAGAAAAGGATCGCTGAGCTTTTCGGTGTCGATGTTCGAACTGTAAACGAGCATCTACTGAATATTTACGCGTCGGGCGAACTTGAAGAATCAACTATCCGGAAAATCCGGATAGTTCAGACCGAGGGCGAACGCGAAGTTCGCCGCGAGATCGACTTCTATAATCTCGACGCTATAATCGCCGTTGGCTACCGCGTAAACTCGTATCAGGCAACGAGATTTCGCATCTGGGCCACAAGCACTTTACGCGAATTCATAATCAAGGGATTTGTTCTCGATGACGAACGGCTAAAACAAGGCAAACATTTCGGCAAGGATTATTTTGATGAGTTGCTGGAGCGAATACGGGAAATTCGAGCCAGCGAACGGCGATTTTACCAGAAAATTACCGATATTTATGCCCTCTCCGCCGATTATGACAAAAATGCCCCAATAACCAAAGATTTTTTTGCCGCCGTCCAGAATAAGCTGCATTGGGCAGTGACCGGCAAAACGGCAGCGGAGTTGATCTATGAATCGGCTGATGCAAAAAAACTTTACATGGGACTGACTACATGGAAAAACGCGCCAGATGGAAATATACTAAAAAGCGATACAGATACCGCGAAAAACTATCTAACCGAGGAACACATCCGGGAGCTAAACGGATTGGTCTCGGCCTATCTCGATCTGGCTGAAAACCGCGCTACACGCCAGATCGTTATGAAGATGGAGGATTGGATAAAATTTATCGATCAGTTTCTGGAGCTTTCCAACTATCCGATATTGCAGGACAAAGGAAAGGTTTCGGCCCTAAAGGCAAAACTGAAAGCTGATAAGGAATTCGAGAAATACCGAAAAATACAGGACAAGAACTACTTGTCGGATTTCGATCGAGAGATTAAAAGGCTAACGGGAAAGAAAAAGCGCGGACAATGAAGTTAAAAGATTATCAGGAAACCGTTCTAAAAAAGCTAAAAGACTATTTAGAGTCTCTGGCTGACTTTCGAGATAAATACGACGATATTCGAAGGACTATAGACGACGATAATCTTGTATATGATTTTCCAAAACTCGCCTTTAAGAAAGTCATTCCTAAGGCCGGGTATCATTCTAAGACCAACGGACTTGATCAACCGCTTCCCGATGTTTATCTGAAAGTTCCAACGGGCGGCGGAAAGACACTTCTTGCTTGTCACAGCATTGACCTGATTCATCATCATTATCTAGAACGTAAGACGGGACTAGTGCTTTGGATCGTTCCTTCAAATCAAATTTACAAACAAACGATTAACGCCCTCAAAGACCGTGATCATCCGTATCGACAAATACTCGACAGGTCGAGCGGCGGTAGAACAATTATCAAACAGAAGATGGATTTGTTCACAAAGGCGGATGTCGAGCAGAATCTTGTGGTTCTGATGTTGATGCTTCCCTCGGCGTCAAGACAGAGCAAGGAAACCCTAAAACTTTGGCGTGATCGTGGCGGATTCTCAGATTTTTTTCCAAACGAGGATGACTTTCCCGCGCAGGAAGAGCTTTTGAAAGCCAATCCGAATCTTGATTGCTTTACACCGCTTGGCGGTGAGTTAAAACCTGATTCGAAAGAATGGATAAACATGCGTCAAATCAAGACGTCGCTTGGCAACACCCTTCGACTTCTAAAACCCCTTATCATAATCGACGAAGGCCAAAAGGCTTATAGTGCTCTTGCACGGAAGACGGTTGAAGGCTTTAATCCGTCCTTTGTGCTCGAACTTTCGGCGACACTGCCGGAGGTTAGCAATAAGTTGGTCGAAATCACGGGTAAGGAACTCAACGCCGAGCAGATGATAAAGCTGGACATACATCTTTTCAACAAGGTCAGTACTGATTGGAAAGACACTATGCTCGCGAGCGTCGAAAAGCGAAAAGAGCTTGAACGAATTGCAAAAGACTATGAAGGAAATACAGGCGAATACATACGACCGATTTGTTTGATTCAAGCCGAACGAACTGGACGCCACCAACGCGGATCGGGATTCATTCACTCCGAGGGTGTGAAAGAATTTTTGATAAAACAATGTGCGATTCCGGAACATCACATTGCGATCAAAAGCAGTGAGAAAGACGATATTGAAGGAATTGATCTGCTTTCGCGCAGTTCCGACATCCGTTTTATCATTACCAAACAAGCATTACAGGAAGGATGGGATTGCTCGTTCGCATACATCCTAACAATACTAACAAATCCAGGTTCGGCGACGGGAATTACTCAACTTGTCGGTCGCATTCTGCGACAACCGTTCGCGCGAAAAACAAAGATCAAAGAATTGGACGAATGTTATGTAATGACGTTTCGACCAAATGCAGGTCAACTTGTCACAGAGATAAAGAACGGACTCGAAGGCGAAGGACTAGGCGACTTGGCGGGTCGGATTGTCGGCGACGAAGGCGTGGATGATACAAATAATCTGAAAGATCGTGAGTTGAAATATCGAGAAGGATTTCGACAATTGGTAGGAAAGATATTCCTTCCAAAGTTCGTTCTGAAGGACGGCAAGGTCTGGCGTGACGTGAAGTTTGAGAACGACATACTTTCGGGTGTGGATTGGGACGAGATCGATATTTCGGCAGTTGGTGACTTGGCCCTCGACAATAGAACATCTCCGGGCGAAATCTTTAGGGTCGGAATGAGCGAGGAAAATGGCGATGAACACTTTTCTTCGGAAAAGGAAGCGACCGCCACTGGAACACTCGAGGTCGATGAGGTTTTTCTGACGAGACAAATCACGGACTTTATCCCCAATCCGTGGATCGGCTATGAGATTGGCGTAAAAGCCTTGAAGATATTGAGAGCAAAATTTGCCGAAGAAAGAATTGCCGGAAACTTTGTATTTATTATTGAAGAACTAAAAAAGATTCTTGAATCTGAGCGAAATAGATTAGCCGAAAAAGTATTTAGAAAAATGATCGAGGATGAAACGTTTCGATTTTTTATTATCGAGGGAACTGGCGGTTACGTTTTGCCTTCTAAGTTCTCGGAAAAGAGCAATAAAAAACTAAATCGCGCGGATGGTACTCAATTGGTTCGGTCACTATTGGATTATGTGCCCGATGAAAACATTAACGAACTGGAAAGAGATGTTGCGTTATACCTCGACGAACAAGAAAAGCTACTTTGGTGGTTCCGAAATATGAGCCGGCATGATTATTTCATTCAGGGTTGGCGCAAACACAAGATATTTCCTGACTTCATTGCTGCCGAAACTGCTGACGACGAAAAGGACGATTACGGAAAAGTTTGGGTTTTTGAGTCAAAAGGCGAACATCTAAAAAATGATGATACCGATTATAAACAACACGTCTTCAATCTCTGCAATGAGGTCGGCGTAAACCGAGCCGGAGGCGAACTCATTGAAACCCTCGGCGAAGCAGAGTTTGGGTTTCAACTTGTGTATGGCGATCAATGGCGCAACGAAATGAATAAGATTTTCGAAGCGGATTAGCGATGGAAACATTCCGAATATATTGTGATGAGACCTGGAACACTCGGAAACTAGATGTGCAGTCCCCTTATTATGTCTTTTATGGCGTATTCGTTAACAAACTTTTCGAAGATAAGATTTTAGAAGATATCCGTAATTTTCGTGTCCGGCGCGGACTCGATTATGAAATAAAATGGACCAAGGTTGAAAAAGAACGGAGAACTGAGCAGCGATTACAAAAACCTAATCGATATGAGGAATACCTTTCTTGCATTCTTCTCAAGTACTTAAGTTCGAAAGAACTGAGTTTCGGGTGCATGTATTTGCCCAAGGCCGAATATGATCGTGTCGAGCCTGAATTCCTAGTCGCAAAAGGTGGTGGTAAGCTAGACTTCTTTTTCATGCTTTACTATCAGTTTCTGATTCATTGTTTTATCAAAAATCAAGCATCAAATAAGCCGGTTGAGATTCTCATCGATGAAAGAAACTTAGGATCATCCGGCTCGGAATTCAGCCTAAACAACTTCCGACGGCGTTTGAATGAAAAACAAGTGATGCTTCAGAATTGGCGTTATCAGCCATTGCTGGAAGACGATTGGCGTGTCAGGTTAAAGAAGGCGGTGGAATTTGTAGCTCTAACTGATTCGAAGAAGTCTGAGCTAGTCCAATTGGCAGATTTAACCGCTGGATGTTTTCGTTATATTCTTGAAAACAAGATTGGTCCGCCAGCAAATCGCGAGCAAGGCAGCCTTTTCGAAGCGGCTCCGCCACGTCCTATCGTTAACGGAAAGGATTACTTATGCGACTATTTCTATACGAAACTGCGTGAAATCAAAGGTTACGAAGATCTAAACCTTGCAACCGATCCGTCACGACACTATAGATTTAATATTTTTCCGTTTGAATTCAAAACGCGAAAAATTTATCCGGGACAACCAAAAGCAGTCTTTCCGGGTTTCGAGTAGGCGGAAACGTGAATCGTCCCGTATTCGGCAACGTTCGCTGAGCACAAAATTTCGGCGGTTGCGTCAAATTGAGTTGATGCGGACTTCGTTCATTGAAATAAGCGAGAATGATTTTCTAATCAGTTTAGATAGAATATACAAATGATTCGCAGCCCTTTACGTTATCCGGGCGGGAAAAGCCGCGCAGTTGATAGAATTGCGAGTTTGATTCCGTCGTTTGAAGAATATCGAGAACCTTTTGTCGGGGGCGGTTCGGTCTTTTTTTATCTGAAACAAAAGTTTCCGGCAAAGAAGTTTTGGATAAATGACAAATACGCGGAGCTCGCAAATTTTTGGTTTCAAATGCAAAACAATTCTAAAGCTGTAGTTGAGCAAGTTTGTAAATGGAGAAACGAATTTCCCGATGGCAAAATGCTTCGTCGATTTTTACAAGAAAACAATT
This sequence comes from Pyrinomonadaceae bacterium, assembly GCA_041747435.1. Lineage (GTDB taxonomy): Bacteria > Acidobacteriota > Blastocatellia > Pyrinomonadales > Pyrinomonadaceae > JBGTFE01. Next base: position 8,215 of record JBGTFE010000028.1, read on the forward strand.
TTGACGAAACAAAACGTGCGGCTGCGTTTTTCATTTTCAACCGCATCACATTTTCAGGCACAACGCCGGATCTAAATTTAAGACAAAGCATGTCAACAGTGAGCCGGCTTTTTCATTGAGCGGTTATGGGAACTCCGAAACATGGCTCTAAATTCAAAGCCTCGGCGCCCGCGCCGCCGAATATGTACAGCGTATCACCCATCGTGGCGGCAGAAGCGGCCGCCCGCGCCGTCGGCATGCTCTCAAGTTTTGTCCATGTATTTCGGACAGGGTCGTAAGCCTCAACCGCCGCGGACACGGTTTCATTGTTTAGCCCGCCGGCGACAACGATCATACCGTTTAGTACACCGACCGCCATCGCCGCTCGGGGCGTCGGCAGCGGTGCTTTAGTGGTCCAAGTCTCGCTGATCGGATCGTAGGCCTCGACGAGGTTGAGTTCGCTATCCGGATATACGATTGGATTTGCTCCGCCTATGGCGTAGAGAACACCGTTCCACGAAACAGCTCCAAGATCCTGCCGACCTGTCGGCATCGGCGGCGCAGTTGTCCATTTATCCGTAGATGGGTTGTACACTTCGACGATGTTGTATTCGAGCGAACCGCTGGTATTCGTTCCACCGAGCGCGTATATCAAACCGTTCAGCGCGACCACAGCCAGATGGCATCTCGGTGTCGGCATCGCGGATTTGGTCAGCCAGCGATCGGCTGCCGGGTCGTACGCTTCGTTAAGATTCGAGCATTGGCCTCGGGCGTTGCCGCCGATCACATACAATTTGCCGTTCACTACAGCATTATTCGTTCCCCTTGTCTCTCTTGCGCCGGGCATCGGGGCTTTCGTAGTCCATGCATCCGTCGTTGAATCGTACGCCTCGTTGGTCGCCAGAAACCTAGCGGTGCTTTCGAAACCTCCGGCGGCGTAGATGATCCCGTCTATCTCTCCAACCGTCATATTTACTCGCTCTGTGGCCATATTAGTTTTCGGCGTCACGTTCAATCCAGGACACTGAGCCGCCACCAAGACCGCGTCGGATTGCGGTGTAAACGCCATCACGGTGGACAGGTAATTGATGCCATTACTGGAACCTCCGGCGAAATAGACCGATCCATCCAGAGTCGCCGCATGAAACTGTGACCGCTGCGCCGGCATTTTCGCCACGACCTTCCATGTATCTGCCGACGGGTCGTAGGCCTCAACTTCGTCGCGATTTCCACCACCACCAAAAACGTAAATGATGCCCCGCACCTCGGACGCACCAAAACTCAAACGGGGTTTGAGCATGGATCGCCGTGAGCTCCACGAATCGGTCAGCGGGTTATAGGCTTCTACCGTCGACAGGGTTCCGGAATCTCCACCACCCCCGATCACATAGATAATCCCGTCAACAACCGCAACAGCCGCCGCCGTTCGCGCTGTCGGCATCGGCGCGCGCTCGGTCCATGTATCACTTTGTGGATCGTATTCCGTGTTCGAGCGCAGATATTCGCCGGTGTCCGAGACACCTCCGCCAATCGCATAAAGCTTGTCATTGCTCGATGCTACAGCATGGCCCAAGCGAGCGGTGGGAAGTGAAGCTCTTTCCGACCACTTATTACTGACGGGATCGTAGGCCTCCACGCTCGAGATATGAGCTCCGCAATCTACGGCTCCGCCGACGGCGTAAACCTGCCCGTCGAGAACTGCGACGCCGTGTCCGCCCCTCGCTGTGCGCATCGGCGCGCGCTGAGTCCAAGCGTCTGTTGCGCGATCGTACGACTCCAGATGCCCAAACGTCGTACATCCGTTCCAACCGCCGGCAACGTAAAGTACGTTGTTCAGAACTGCCGGCTCGGCCTGCCAACGCGGTGACGAAATCGGTGCTTTTGTTGTCCATCTTCCCGATTCGATCTCAGATGTTCCGACTGTGGGCGTGGCGGTGGTGCTGCGGAAAAAGACATAAGTTGCGTAAGCGGCTACAATAGCACAAGCAAGAACAACCAGCACGATCCAGACGCGCGCTCGGCGGTACGTTTTTGTTTCGATCTTTAATCTATCTTGAAGACGGTTAAGGTCGGCTATGAGTGCGTCAGCACGCTGATAGCGGTTCTTCGCATTCTTGTTCAGCATTTTATTGACAACTTCAACCAACCCTTCCGGTATCGCATCAAGATAATTGTCTAGTGCGGGCGGATCACTTTCCAAAATTGATTTCGCCAGCTTGCCGGGATCCTTTTCGTCATATGGAGGACGGCCCGTTAGCATCTCGAAAAGCACCACACCTAAACTAAAAATGTCGCTTCGAGCATCTACCGCAACACCGCTGATCTGTTCGGGTGACATATATCTGGGCGTACCCATCAGGAGAAATGATGAAATGTCTGTCGGTTCATGAGATGGGTGCAGCGAGTCTGATACCGAGATTTCAGCGAGCTTTGAAAGCCCGAAGTCTAGAACTTTTACGTACCCATCCGGGCGCAGCATCACATTTTCGGGCTTGATGTCGCGATGTATGATTGCAGCACGATGCGCGGCGGCGAGAGCTCCGGCGATTTGAATGGCTATGTCCAAAGCGTCTTTAACGGGCAGCGGACCGCGCTTGATTCGCTCGCGTAACGTCTCGCCCTCAACAAGCTCGGTTGCTATAAATTGTTGACCATCGACGTTGCCGAGTTCGTGAATTGTAAGGATATTGGGGTGATTCAGGGCTGAAACTGTTTGCGCTTCCCGGTGAAATCGTTTCAGCCGATCCGCGTCTTGCATGTAATCAAATAGCAGCAACTTGAGCGCGACGTGGCGGTTTAGTATCCCGTCACTGGCGCGGTACACTTCGCCCATACCGCCTCTGCCGATAAGACAGTCGATCTCGTAATGACCGAGCTGATCACCCTGCGCGAGTCCGGATTCCTCGCGCGCGAGCAGCAAAGCGGCCGACTCGATCGCAGCATTTTCAATGAATTCCCATTCAAACGAATCAGCGCTCAGGAGCGCCTCAACTTCACTTCGCAGAGTTGGATTTCCGGCGCATGCCTTTTCGAGAAAAACAGCGCGGCCGGTCGGATCAAGCTCGACCGTGGCCTGAAACAATTTATCTATTTGCTGCCAGCCTTCAGCCTTCACGAATTAATTCACCTTCTGCCGACAATGCCCTTTTACTTTCTCCTCTGCCTCAATAGTATAGCGAGAAAATGGCACCTGGCGGATCTTATCATTAAACATTCATATTGCGTCGCCGCTGATCTCGCGATACAGCCAGGCCTTAGACGCACGCCACTCCCGCTTGACTGTGATGGGTGAGAGTTTCATTACCTCCGCCGTCTCCTCAACCGTCAGACCGCCGAAAAATCTCAATTCCACTATCCGGCTTTTTCGCGGATCGATCTCGCCCAGGCGGTTAAGCGCGTCGTCAAGCGCGACGAACTCTTCAGCGCGTTCCTCGACGCTGACGGACACATCATCCAAAGCGATGTGTTTTGCTCCCGCACCGCGCTTTCCATAGCGATACCTGCGAGCATGGTCGATTAAGATGTGCCGCATGACCTGCGCCGCAACGGCAAAAAAATGTCCGCGGTCATGCCACTCTACAGCCTGTTGATCGACCAGACGCAGATACGCCTCATTTAGTAGTGCAGAAGTTTGGAGAGTATGATTAGGATTTTCTCCACCCATATAGCGCCGGGCAAGCCTCCGCAGTTCCGGATAGACCATCGGAATTAATTGCTCTAGCGCGTCGTCGTCGCCTTTGCTCCATTTCAATAAGAGAAGCGTTATTTCTTGTTGTAAGGCGCTCATGAGTCAGCCCCGGCTGGTTATAAGACTAAATTTTTAGCTTTCACCAAAAGTTTTTCGCTAAATGATACCATGTGTCAAATTTTCTCGCTATATGGGTCGACGAGACGAATGTGATCAAGACGGGAAACCCGATTTCCACGATCTTGCGGGAACTGAACGCTGACTGCATTCGTTGCGCAACAAACAGCCGCGGCGGCAAGTAGTCGCCAAAAAAATTATAGTTTATCAGGAGAAACCTATGAAAATGATTCGAAAAAAAAATATTCTGGCGATGAAGCGGATACCGTTTATTTCTGTAATCGTCACGATTTCTCTCCTTGCGTTTACAAGTCAGGTTCTTTCCCAGGGCGCCTGGCAAACGAAAGCTGCTATGCCGGGTCCTCGGGATGGCGCAGCGTCGTGCGCCGCCGGCGGCAAGCTCTACGCTTTCGGCGGCTACGATGGCACGCACCTCGGCACCTCGGTAGCCTATGATCCGGCTACAGACACGTGGTCGGCAAAGGCGCCTATGCCCGTTCCGCGCAGTTCCGCGACTGCTGTCGAGGCGGGCGGAAAGATCTACGTTCTCGGCGGGTTTATAAATGGCGGTACGACGCTAACCACACGGGTGGATGTATATGACCCCGCGACGGACTCATGGGATGCGCCCGCTGCCGCCATGCCGACCGTAAGGACGACCTTCGGAGCGGCGGCGATAGACGGCATTATTTACGCAGCCGGCGGTGCCACGCACGGTTATTCCGGTCTATCTACTCTCGAAGCTTATAATCCGGTGAACAACACCTGGACGACGAAGGCATCAATGCCTGGTCCCCAAAATTATCCGGCCGTCGGTGTAATAAACGGACTATTGTATTTGGCAGGCAGCGCCGACGCCAACGTTTCCTTCGTTGCTTACGACCCAGTGACGGATACGTGGAGCGTCAAGCCGCCACTGCCGACATCGCGCTTCATTCCAGGCGGAGCAGTGCTCGGCGGCAAGTTGTATATTATCGGCGGATCGGCAAGCGCCACCTTAAGCCTGGTCGAAATCTACGACCCCGTGACGAACTCGTGGAGTGTCGGACCATCCATGCCGACCGACCGTTACAATTTCGGCATCGCTGTCGTTGACGGCGTCGCATACGCCTACGGAGGCGCGACATCCGCAGGCGGGTACACGCCATCGAGTACGCTCGAGGCCTATACTTTGGGCGTTGACGTCGCGGCGCCTGAAATTGCCGTCACATCTCCGGCGAACGGCGCAACTTATTTTCTCGGACAATCTGTGATTGCCCAATATTCGTGCGACGACGAACCTGATGGTTCCGGAATAGCCTCGTGCATAGGCTCGGTTCCCGTAGGTAATTTCATCGATACGTCCTCGATCGGCGTGAAAACGTTCACGATTAATGCCGAGGACAATGCCGGAAATACGAACAGCGAAGAAGTTTCGTACAACGTAATATACGATTTTGCAGGGTTTTTCCAACCGGTACAAAACCTGCCGACCCTTAACGTCGCAAATTCGGGCAGCGCGATCCCGTTGAAATTTAGTCTTTCGGGCAATCAGGGACTTGGCATTTTGTCCACCGGTTATCCGGTATCGGGACCTATCGCGTGTGATGCAACCGAACCCGGCGCGGAAATCGAAGAAACGGCAACCGCAGGCGGAAGCACATTGTCATTCGACGCTGCTGCCGACCAATACAAATACGTCTGGAAAACAAATAAGGCGTGGAAGGGAAGCTGCCGAATACTTGTCGTGCGATTGATCGACGGTACAGACCACTTTGCGAAATTCCGATTCAAGTAGAAGGGTTTGGCGACGATTTGGGTGCCAAAACCCCACCCCGAACATAGAAGTTGAGCCGCTTAGAGCCGATGATGCGGCATCTTTCTGGTGTGGGAAAGTAGGAAATCGCCGGATTAAATTTAAGAAGCCTGTTCTTTTATGAGCAGGCTTTTCGTTTTTACATTCTTCGACACAAAACTTTTAGAAAAGTTATAATCAAGCTAGTTTGGTCCAATGAATTTCGACAAATTCTTCAAATTCATTTCTTACGCAGTCGTATTTTGCGGCTTTCTTGCGCTTTGGGTTTCGGGCGGTTCGGGGTTTATTGTTTCGATCTTATTTTTGGCGGTCTTGATCGCCGCATGGTTTCTGGAAAATTCGGGTTGGCAGGTCTCCGACAAGGTTGGAACCGTTTTGATGATCTTTACCATTCCGCTTTTTTATCTGGATTGGAGATATCGAATAACCGGTTTCGGAACGAGTGAAACTGCGCTTGTCGGAATGCTTGCAAAACTGATCTTGTTTCTTACAGCAATAAAGCTTTTTCAAAAAAAAGGCGATCGAGATTGGCTCTTCCTTTACCTGATGTCGTTTTTCGAAGTCCTTCTCGCCGCCGGTATCAGCATCAGTCCTTTGTTTTTGGTTTCTTTGATCTTGTATTTATTGGTGACGCTTTGCGCGATTCTAGCGTTTGAGATAAGAAAAACTTCTCGGATCAAATCAGAAGCCCGCGCGTTAGCAAGGGCGGACTCAACTTCAGCTTCCGAATCCACCCTTACTGACGTGCGGGTTTCGGATAAATTAATAAAGCGCCTGCCCGCGACGGCAATCGTTCTGCTTTTTTTGATCGTTGCCATTGCAGCGCCACTGTTTTTTGCGTTTCCGCGTGTGGGCGGCGCCGGTTTGGGCAGTAACCAAAACGCTTTTTCGAGTCTCACAGGTTTTTCGGACACGGTAAATCTCGGACAGATCGCGAATGTCAAACAGAGCGATCAAATCGTAATGCGTGCGCGAATCGAAAATCCGAAAGATGACAATCTTAATTCGTCTCGCTGGCGCGGAATTGCACTCGATAATTTTAATAATCGAACTTGGTCTAAATCCAACTACATTTACAGTATGTTGGAAAACGATAACGACACATACAATCTTGATAAAACCACGCACCGCGAAAACATTACAACCCAAACGATCTATCTCGAGCCGATCGATTCGCCCGTTTTGTTTCTTTTTTCGCGTCCTCTCGCAATTCAGGGCAATTTTCTATCCCTAAAGCGAGATTCGCAGGGCGCGCTCAGTTTTAATCGAAACGATTTCGATCGTGTTAGCTACAAAGTCGCCTCCGATACGTCTTTACCGGCGGTCGCGCGTTTGCGTGCGGACAATACGATTTTTTTCCCGGATGCGTCGCGATATTTGCAGCTTCCTGAAATGGACGAAAGAATCGCACTGCTTGCGGCGCAACTTACAGAGAATCAAGACAATCAATATGATAAGGCAAAAGCGGTCGAAAAATATCTGCAAAATGAATTCGGCTACACGCTCGCTTTGAAAGCCGGAGGCGACGAGCCGCTCGCGGATTTTTTGTTCAATGTAAAAGAAGGGCATTGCGAATATTTTGCGTCCGCGATGGCGATAATGTTGCGCACGCAGGGAATTCCGACGCGAATTGTCAATGGTTTTCAGCTCGGCGATTACAACGAAACAGCAGATGTTTACGTCGTTCGGCAGAAAAACGCGCATTCGTGGGTTGAAGTTTATTTTCCGGGCGAAAGGGTTTGGGTTCCCTTTGATCCTACACCTTTTGCCGGACAGAACGAAGTTGCGGTTTCGGCGGGAATGTTCGGCTCTTTCAGTAGATATGCCGTGGCGCTCGAGACCTTTTGGATCCAATATTTCGTCGCCTACGACAGTTCTGAACAGCGCTCGCTTTTTCGCAGCTTTAAGAACAGTTTTCGGAATTATCAGACAAAAACTTCCTCATCGCTCGGCGATCTTCAGGCAAAGATAGGTGAATGGTGGAAGGAAGCGCGCGGCGACAAAGGTTTGCAAACAAGCGCGATCGCGATCGCTTTTGGAATCGGATATTTGGCGGCAATAGTCTTGGCGGTATTTTTCATCGTTTGGCTTTATCGAAAAATTATTAGATCGCAGCTTTGGCAAAAGCTTCGCGTCTGGCTGAAACATAAAAACGAAACGACAATTATTGAATTTTATGAAAGAATGCAAAAGGTTTTAGCCGGCAAAGGTTTCCGCCGCGAACCGCATCAAACTCCGCTTGAGTTTGCTTTTGCTCTGAATATGCCCGAAGCTTTATTGATCACGGAAAAATACAACCGCGTGCGCTTTGGCGAAAGAAAGTTGACGAATGATGAATCAAAAGAAATTGAAAATTGGTTAAAAGATTTGGAAGAAAATTCACCACTGAGCCACAGAGGACACTGAGCAAGATAATCAAAAACTCTGCGTTCTCCGTGTCTCTGTGGTAAACACTATATGAAAAAAGTAGGATTTGTCAGTCTCGGTTGTCCGAAGAATCTCGTTGATTCGGAAGTGATGATGGGGCAATTAAAAGAAGCTGGCTACGAAATTACAAATAACGCCGAGGAAGCCGATACGGTTGTCGTCAACACTTGCGGTTTTATCGAAGCGGCGAAAAAGGAATCTATCGAAGCAATTCTCGAAGCGACGAACGCCAAAACGAGCGGAAAAGCGCAGAGAGTCGTCGTTGCCGGTTGTTTGGTCGAACGCTACCGCGACGACTTGATAAAGGAACTGCCGGAAGTTGACGCTTTTATCGGAACGAGCGAACTCGAACGGATTTTAGACGCGGCGGACGAAACCAAAAATTTCAAAGAACTTCCGCTTCTTCCGATCGGCAACAAAACCGCGACATATCTATACGATTTCGATACGCCGCGTTTTCGCGCAACCGAATCGCACACGGCGTTTATCAAGATCGCCGAAGGCTGTGATCGCCCGTGCGCGTTTTGTTCGATTCCATCAATGCGCGGCTCGTTTCGTTCCAGAAGATTCGGATCGATCTTAAAAGAAGCCGAAGACCTTGCCAAACAAGGTGTCAAAGAAATCGTTTTGATCGCGCAGGATTCATCGCGTTTCGGCGAAGATTTGGGCGAAGTTGACGCGCTTGCAAAACTCATCCGCGCGCTCGGCGAAATCAAAGATTTGGAATGGGTTCGCGTGATGTATGCTTACCCGACGCATATTTCCGACGCTTTTCTCGACGCGCTTGCCGAAACAGAGAACGCAGTAAAATATCTCGATATGCCGCTGCAGCACGCTTCGCGAAATATTTTGAAGCTAATGAAACGCGGCGGAAATCGCGAGAGTTTGGAAAGATTGATTAAACGAGTCAGAGAAAAAGTTCCGGGCATTACAATTCGAACGACATTTATCACCGGATTTCCCGGCGAAACTGAAGAAGATTTTGAAGAATTGATGACCTTTGTGCGAAACTGCGAATTCGACAATCTCGGCGTTTTTACATATTCCGACGAAGAAGGAACTTCGGCATTCGATCTGCCGAATAAAGTTGACGCGAAAACGGCAAAGCGTCGAAGAGCGACATTGATGAAGGAGCAAGCGAAAATTTCGAAACGCAAAAATCAGCAAAAGATCGGAAATGTTTACAAAGTTCTTTTCGAAGGTCTTTCGCAGGAATCCGATCTGCTTTTCCAAGGTCGCCTCGAAGGTCAGGCGCAGGAAATTGACGGCTATATTCTAATAAACGACGTTCCGGAAAATTTAGAACCGAAGATCGGAGAATTTTACAACGTCAAAATCAGCGACGCGCACCAATATGATTTGATCGGTGAAATTATCTGACCCTTCTATTTTTTCGCGTTTTGAATTATCTGATTAAATCTCTCACCCTCGATGTCGATTATGATCTGAACCCAGATCGGAAAATGATCGGACATTTGATACGTAAATTTATCACGCGTGTAATTACTCGTCGGAAAAAGTTCCTTGATCTTGGCGTCGCTGATGAAGAAATCGAGCGTGCCGCCAAAGTTTGAAAAACGTTTTTTTGACGTCGGAAGATGAAGAATCTGATCGTATCTGGCATTTTTCCCCAAATTCGATCCTTTTACGACCATATCGCCGGATTTCAGCTCCAAGAGCGAATCCGGAACCTGTAAACCTTTGCTGGTGAGTGCCTTAAAGAGATTGTCACCGATCTTCGGAATGTTGAAATCACCCATAACGATCAGATCTGTGTCTTCGACGTCCTCGCTCTTGAATCTCTTTTCGATCCAATCGGCGAGCAATTGAAGCTCGGCGCGCCGACCTTCGATGCTGTCGCCCCAACGCGTATGCGTGGCGATCGCGATAAAGTCAAAATTGCCCGAACGAAATGAACACATATACGGCGCGCGCCAGAAAGATTGCGTGGCAAGGTATTCGATTCCCGCTTTTGTGCGCATTGCGTCCACTTCCGCGGCAAGACCGTTAAAAGTAACCGCTCGGCGGTCAAAGAGAAAAGCCGTTCGTTCCTTATTGCCTCCCGGATCGTCGATCCAATCCGAATAAACTACATCCCAGGTTTTGCCGAGAAATGGCAAAACACAGCCTAGATCGTTAAGATCGTCGCGCAGTTCGACGATCGCGATAAGGTCGAATTGTCCAAGAATTTCGGCAATGTAATGTTGCGCGGCGATCGTCCGGCGAACTTTTCCGAATTCGCGTATATTCCAAACCGCGACATTTATGGTTTCATCGAGCTTCGACGCGGGAATTTTTGCCGCATCAATACGCTTTTTGAGCGCTAATAATCCTTTCGCTATCTCTGGCGAAACATCTCCGTGGTGCATAAATAATCCTCCGAGTTAAGTATTTATCTGAAAGTTGTATTTTACGTGTGCGGAATTTATATACCTTTTTGTTGCGGTTGTCAATAAAAAACTCTTTCGGTACTTTTCAACCGTCGCGATGCGAATTTAATTGCGGATGATGTAGAATGTGTTTGATTATCTGATCCCGTCACTTGAGACCAAAATTTTCAATGCCCGATTACGACGAAATTATAAATGTTTCCGCGCAGGTCGAGACCCAAGAACTCGCGGCAGAGGAAGTTAAAAAGAAAACTGCGGTCGATTATTTTGCGCTTGCGGTTACGACGTTTGGCGTCGGATATTTGCCTCTGATGCCGGGAACTTACGGTTCGATCGTCGGCGTTTTGATCTATCTCGCGGTCGGTTTGGGTGAAACGAACCTGGGAATTTATCTTCTGCATGAAAATTGGAGCGGCGAACAGATAGCGGCGTGGTTCCATGCGGTGAATCTCGTCGCTTTCTTGCTGTTTTGCATCTTGGGAATTTGGGCGGCAAGCCGCGCAGTAAAGCTTTTTCAAAACAAAGATCCGAAACAAGCCGTTGTGGATGAAGTTATCGGGCAGATCATTGTTTTTCTTTTTGTTCCGTTCGGGCTTTCGTGGAAATTTATTCTCGCCGGATTTGTGTTGTTTCGTATTTTCGATATTTGGAAGCCGTATCCGATAGATTCGCTGCAAAATCTACCGGCAGGAATCGGCGTTTGTGCAGACGATATTCTCGCCGGAGTTTATGCCGGAACATGTCTCGCAGTTATTTATGCGATTGCTATTTCATTCGGCTGATCGGCGTTTCAGCAGATTCTTCAACGGGTTTTTCCTGCGTGACACTTCTTTGTTCAAGTATCCAGCCTTTTCTCCAAAAATAAACCAGCAGTGTAAATGCGACGACGATCATTATCGCGATCGTCAGAAAATACCCGTACCTGCTTTTCAGCTCGGGCATATTTTCAAAGTTCATTCCGTAGATTCCGGCGATCAGCGAGAGCGGAAGGATAACCGCGGAAAAGATCGTCAAAAACTTTATTATATCGTTGGTCTTATTTGCGGTGACCGAAAAATGGATGTCAAAAAGTCCGCCGACGAGGTCGCGATAACTTTCGGCGAGATCTGTGATTCGCAAAAGATGGTCGTGAACGTCGCGATAAAACGGCAGAATTTGTTCCGGAATTTGCGGAAATTCACCGTGCGAAATGCGATAAAGCACTTCGAGTTGCCGCGCCGAAATTCGCTTTAGACGCGCGACGCTTCGCCGCAGATCCATGATATCTTCCAAGATCACCGTACCGCCTTTTTTCATTACGAAAACACGCTCTTCGAGCTCGTTGATATTTCTGTCAAAGTCGTCAACGATCGGCATATAAAGATCAACGAGTTGATCGAGAATTTGATGCAGCAGATACGCCGCGCCACGCTTACACACAAAGTTGCTGGCGCGAATTTGCTGTTTCACGTTTTTTATACTTCGAAAGCGTTCGACGTGAAAAGTGACGACGAAATTCTTTCCTAGATAACCGTCAAGCTCTTTTGTTACAAAGTTTGCCGAACTCGTTTCTTCCGGCTTAACTCCGTGAACGATAAAGAAAATATAATCGGAATAGCCTTCAACCTTTGGCTGATTCCGCGTTTCGAGACAATCTTCAACGGTTAGATGATGAAACTTGAAAACGTTGGTCAAAAGGTCCTTCGCTTCTTCGGCTTCGTCGGCGGATTCGCCGCGCAGATCAACCCAGACGACGTTCGTCTCGTCGGCTAAAAGTTCGGGCAGATCCTCTTCGGTGAAGTTTTCTTCGACCTTTTCCGCGCCTTTTCGATAAACAAAAATTTCCATAACGGCTAATTACAGACACACTTTGTGAACAAATTCTCGTAATGTTAAGATTTCATTTAAACAATTTGCGGTCAACAAAAGTTTTACCACTGACCACTGACGACTGACAACTGACCACTGCTAAATTATGAACAATATTAAAATTTTCGTCGCTGACGATGTAAATGAAGACAAGCTTGCGCCGCTTCGCAACGCCGGATTTACCGTAGTAAAGAAAACGAAATTGGAAGGCGAGCAGCTAGCTGCCGAAATAAAAGATGCCGACGGCGTTATTGTGCGGAGCGCGACGCGAATCACCGCCGATCTGATGGATAAAGCCGAAAAATTGCGCGTGATCGGGCGCGCCGGCGTCGGTGTCGACAACATCGATGTTAAAGCGGCGACGGCGAAAGGAATCGTGGTAATGAACGCACCCGACGGAAACACGATCACGACTGCAGAACATACGATCGCGCTGCTCGTTTCGATGGCGCGAAACGTTCCACAAGCGCACGCGAAACTGCAATCTGGCGTTTGGGACAAAAAGAGTTTTGTCGGCGTCGAGCTAAATGGTAAAGTGCTCGGCGTCGTTGGTTTAGGAAGAATCGGCAAGCACGTCGCGAAGATCGCGCAAGGTTTCGGGATGCAAATTCTCGCCTTCGATCCGTTTATTTCTCCCGAACAGGCGAAGGAATTTGGGATCGAGCTTGGAAGTTTGGACGAAGTTTTATCGCGCGCGGATTTTATGACGATCCATACGCCGGTAACTGATGAAACGCGCGGAATTTTTAGCAAAGACGCATTTGCAAAAATGAAAAAAGGCGTCCGAATTGTAAATTGCGCGCGCGGGGGCTTGGTTGACGAAACGGCTCTGCTTGAAGCTATCGAAAACGGAACCGTTGCGAATGCCGCGATGGACGTTTTTGCAATCGAACCTTTGCCGGAAGATTCGCCATTGCTCGGACACGACAAAATTATCACGACGCCGCATCTTGGCGCTTCAACAACCGAAGCGCAGGAAGGCGTAGCGCTGACCGTTGCCGAGCAGATGCGCGATTATCTCGAAACGGGAACGCTTCGGGGTGCGGTCAATGCGCCGTCGCTTGCGGCATCTGAACTTTCCGCGCTTCAGCCTTTTATCGACCTTGCGGAGAAGCTCGGACGTTTTCAGGCGCAGATAACCAACGAAAATCCGATTTCCGCGGTCAAATTGGAATACGCCGGCGAACTCGCGGAAAAAGATGCCGCGCCGGTAACACGCGCTTTTCTAGCCGGGCTTTTGCGCGATGTTTCGGCACGTGTCAACGTCGTCAACGCAATGCACATCGCCGACGAGCGCGGGATAAAAATTACGACTAGCTACACGCAAAGCAAACGAACGAACGCCGATATTCGCACTGTTGTTGCGTCTGCCAACGAAGAACAAACCGTTTCGGGAATGGTTTTCGCAAACGGCGAAGGTCGGATCACGGAGATCGGAAGCTTTTCGATCGAAGCAATTCCCGCGGGCTTTATGCTTGTCGCAAAAAATAAGGACGTTCCGGGCGTAATCGGCAAGATCGGCACTTTGCTCGGTGAAGCGCAGGTAAACATTTCGCGCTTTTATCTCGGCAGACAGGAAAAAGGCGGCGAAGCTCTCGCCGTCATCGAAGTCGATTCGGCAATAGAGGAAAGAATTTTGAATGATTTGCGAAACATCGAGCCGGTGATTTTGGTTCGGCAGGTTAAGCTTTAAACGGAAGCCCGCGCGTAAGCAAGGGCGGATTGCAGCTTACATTTTGATTCCGCCCTTGCTTACGCGCGGGCTTCTGATTTGATGAGTGAGAACAACGTAACATTACGCGTCGAAAAAATCACAAAACGCTTTGGCGATTTCACCGCGGTTGAGGATTTGAGCTTTGACGTAAAGGCGGGACGCGTTTTCGGGTTTATCGGACCAAACGGTGCCGGAAAAACGACGACGATCCGGATGATCGTCGGCATCATCGTGCCGGATGAAGGAAAGATCGAAATCTTCGGCGAAAAATTCTCCGGAAAATTGCAAAATCGAATCGGTTATCTACCGGAAGAGCGCGGTCTTTATAAAAAAATGAAGATCGTCGATCAGCTTCGATATTTCGCCGCTTTAAAAAACGTGCCGCAAAAGGAAGCCGACAAGCGCATCGATTTTTGGCTCGAACGGATGAAGCTCGGCGAATGGAAAAAAAAGAAAACGACCGATCTTTCAAAAGGAATGCAGCAGAAAATTCAGTTTATCTCGACCGTTTTGCCCGATCCCGATCTGCTTATTCTCGACGAGCCTTTTTCCGGTCTCGATCCCATAAATGTTGAATTTATGATCGAAGTCATCGATGAATTCAAAACACAGGATAAAACGATCATATTCTCGACGCATTTGATGGAAACCGCCGAACGCCTTTGCAAAGATATTCTTTTGATAAACAAAGCGCGCAAAGTTGTTTCCGGCAGCTTGCGCGAGATCAAGGAAAGCTTTGGGAAAAATCTGATCGCGCTTCGAGCCGCGGGCGGCGAAAAAGTTTTAGACGATAAAACTCTCGTTGCAAAAGTTATCGAACATGCTGACGAAAAAGAAATTGTTTTGTCTGACGGAGTCGAGGCGCAGACTCTTTTAAGAAAACTTGTCGAAGCGGGCGCGGAAATCGCAAAGTTTGAAAAGGTTGAACCGAGCTTGAATGATATTTTTATCGAGAAGGTGACTGAAAATGCGTAAATTTTTAGCGGTTGTCAGACACGAATATAAAAAGCTCGTTTTTAAGTGGACTTTTCTGGTCGGAACGCTGCTTTTTCCGTTTATCGCCGCGATGTTTATGGTCGTGCCGGCGATCATTTTTTCGCTGAAGAGCGAACCGACGCGGGTCGCGATCGTCGATCCGTCCGGAAAGATCGCGCCGCGCATCAAAGAAAATCTTTCGCCCGAAAGAATAATTGAGAAGGCTGAAAAAACTGCGAAAGAGTCTTTCAAAGACTTTGACGTTTCAGGCGACGAAAAAATGAAACGTAATGCGCAGCAATTCGGCGAGAGCTTTATTTTTAGCGATTTTTCGGCGGCAAACAAATCGCGCGAAGAAGTTCGGGGCGAGCTCAACGAAAAAATTATTGCAAAAGAGCTTGATGCGTATCTCATAATTCCGACCGATTTCGATTCCGCGGATGCAAAATTCGAATTTTTCTCACGCCGCGCGGGCGATATTATTACAAGTTCCACGCTCGAAGAGGCGATCAATGACGCGGTTCGCTCGCAGCGCCTTGCGGACGCGAATATTAGCGAAAAGAAGCTTCAGGAACTTAGTCAAAAGGTAAATTTAGAGAAAAAGGGAGTCGACGAAACAGGTGCTGAAAAGGACTCGAGCGCGGTTTGGGCGGCTTCATTTATTATCGGATTGATGATCTATATCACCCTCGCGATCTATGGAAATATGATCATGGGCGCGGTCGTCGAAGAAAAAGAAACGCGAATCGCTGAAATTTTGTTTTCTTCCGCCAAACCTTTTGAATTGCTGCTCGGCAAACTCGTCGGCGTCGGACTCGTCGGTTTGACGCAGCTTTCTATTTGGGTGACCTCAGCTCTGGTAATTGCGGTTTTCGGATTGGCGCAATTCAGCGCGATGGGCATGGATGTCGCTCTTCCAAACATTTCGCTGCTGATGGTGGTCTATTTCTTTATTTTCTTTCTTCTCGGATTTTTTATTTACTCTTCGATCTTTGCGCTGATCGGCTCGATGGTTACGACGATGCAGGAAGGCGGACAATTTGCGTTTCCGCCCGTAATGATCTTGCTCGTTGCGTTTTATTTCAGTTTCGCCGTTCTCCGCGATCCGAATTCGTCGCTTTCATTTTGGGTTTCGATCGCGCCGTTTTTCGCGCCGATCACGATGCCGGTTCGAATCATGGCGGAAATGCCGCCGTTTTGGGAGATCGCGCTTTCGATCTTTTTGAATGTTGCCGCGATCGCCGGATTGATCTGGCTCGCATCGAGAGTTTATCGAGTCGGGATGCTGATGTACGGCAAACGCGCCACAATTCCCGAAGTTTGGAAATGGATTAGACAGTCTTGATTTTTGAATTTAGATTTTTGATTCGCACTTGTTAAAATTGGAAATCAAAAATCAAAAATTTATCAAATGGCTATCGAGATCGAAAAAAAATACCGTTTGACGGAGGCGCAGCGCGATGAAATTCTGGGAAGATTGGACGAGATCGGCGCAGAATATATCGGCGAAGACTTTGAAGAAAATATTCTTTACCGCGGCGGAATTTTGGAAGAAAAAAGAGCCGTTTTGCGGGTCAGGAAAATCGGCGATAAAGCGGTTTTGACTTTTAAGCAGCGAATTCAAAATCAGTTCGACATAAAACATCAAATCGAGTACGAGACTTTAGTCGACGATCCGGCGGAAATTGAAAACATCGTCCGCGAACTTGGCTTTCAAAAAAAGCTCATCTATGAAAAGCGTCGAAAAACCTGGCGATTTCGCGACGTTGAAATTGTTGTCGACGAGCTTCCTTTCGGACTTTTCATGGAAATTGAAGGCTCGATAACGGCAATTGCAGAAGCTGAAATGTTTTTGGATATCGAAGAATTAGTCGTCGAGCATCGAACGTATCCAAATCTCACCGCAGAATTCGGACGCAAAAATGAAGATTTGATCGAGGCTCGATTTTAATTCCAAAAATTAAACTTCGGTTTTTCGGTGCGCGAAGATTCTCAGCAATTGATTGATGACCAAATGCAAAAACATATATGCGACTACGGCGACCACAATCGGAAGCGCGAGTGTAAAACCCTCTTGTGTCGTCGGGCTTGGCACAATTCCGGCAAACGGGGCGTAAAGCCATCCCGTAGCCGATTTTATAAACTTCACAAATCCGGCGCTCTCGCGCGCGGCAAATAATTCGAGCAAAAGCCGAATTCCCAATAAACCGTAAATAATAAAAAATACATAATCGACGATCTGAGAAACGCGTGCCAGAGTGCGGGCAAGTCCGATCTCGCGGTCGGTTTCGACGACTTCGTCAATCGCTTTTTGCCGCATATCGCCGGCGATATTTTCTATCCGCTCGTTTTCATGAGTTGTCGGACGATTTGCTTGAGCAGCTATTTTCGAATCGACATGTGTTTCAACATCTGATTTGACCGCTTCATAATTTGCGGCTCTTTGCGCTTCTTCAACTTCAAGTTTGTTGTCAACCATTTTTTCCCCCAGTCATAAAAATAGGTTTCAGGTTTCAAGTGTATTGTAGTTAACCTGAAACCTGAAACTTCGAACGGGAAATTTTCCCGGTTTTAGCGAACGCTGACATTCGCAGGAGCGGAAGCCGTTATCGTAAAGCTGGTTCCGTTTCCAAGCTCAACGTCGTCGCGTCCTTGCAGAATTACCGATCCTGCTCCGGCTCCGGCGCCGACTCCGGCACCGATGATCGCACCTTTACCGCCGCCGGCGATCGCGCCGATCAGAGCGCCAAGCGCCGCGCCGATTCCCGCGCGCTGCGCTGTTTTCGACGTTTGGCTGTTGTCGCGAACGCTGCCTTCGTTGTTCACTGAAACCTTGTCGCCGTTTTCAGTAGTTACGTCATCGACCAAACCGGCGAAACGATAGGTTTGACCGTTTCGAAGCCGAATCGTGTCGAAATCGAGAGAAACTTCCGCTCTTCCCGAAACTCGACCCGAACGCTCGGTTTTTGCGATGTGACCTTCGATAATCGCGCCGTAATATGACGACGGCGAAGTTACTTCCATTTGAAAGCGGTCGCCATTTTGACTGGTTTTTGTCGAGATCGGACTCGTCAAAACTGCTGTCAGTCGTGTGTTATTTGGCACGATGAATTCGTTAGATAACGAACCGTAATTATCCTGTGCGTTGTTAACATCAGACCAGCGAGCCGTCGGACTCGATTTGTCGTAAACGCTGGCAACGGTTACGGTTTCGTTCCTGTTTTCCAGATAGACGCGGCGAACAACACGCAATTGTCCGTTGCTCATCGGAACGAAATTAACGTAATAATCGTTGATTCGCTCGCCCTCATAATTGATCGAAACACCGTTGTAATTACTGTCGGCGGTAATCTTAACCGTTCGACCGTTGTTGGTTGTCTCGGTCCGGGCGATACCATCAGCGGTAAACGTGACTTGCGGCGAGTTGGTGGAGGCAAGCGTCACCTGAGAACCGTTTTTGTCGATCGCGAGCATATCCGGCGATAACAAACGCCTCTCGAGGTTATTTCTGACGCGTTCGCGCTGATTGGTTTGATATATGCTGGTGGTCGCACGCTCAACTACTTCTGCGACATTATCGCTTTCGTTCAAATTCAAGCGATACGTGCCCGTCAGCATTCGATCCAGACGATTTGTCGGCGCGTTCGGTCTGTCCCAATTCCAGCTAACGTTGTAATAATTCGAAAGCGTATCCAAGTCGGTACGGATCGTTCGCCACGAGGTTTCGGTTACGGGTCGTAAACGATAATCGCGCATAAAAGAATCAATATAAAAAGCGCGATCAAGAACTTCATTTACGTCCTGTGTCGTCGAACGCCGTGACTCGAAATTCCGTTTCAAAGAATCCACCGAATTTTCAAAGTCTGCGATGTAAACGTTCAAAGACGTCTCGCTTTTCGTATTATTCAATATGCTTCGATTGAGATCGAATTCGACCTGACGCCGATATCTATCGGTGTTGGTCTCGAGCCGCGAAATCAGACTTCGCATATTTGCCTCGGAAACGCGGTAGGGAAGCGTTCCAAAGCCGCCGCCGCTCGAAATCGGATTTGTCCATCTCCAACTCACGCGATAATAGCTCGCGAGAGTATTTAAATCTGAGCGAAGACTGCTCCATTGATTCTGCGCCGAAACCGTCAGACGGTTGTTCAGCATAAACTGATTGATATAAGATGCGCGAGTCAAAACGTCTTCGACATCCGAACGGATCGATTTGCGATCGTCAAACTTTTCCCGCAATCTATCCGTGGAATTTTCAAATGCCTCAATGTAATCGGCAATCGAATCCTCAGACCGTGTATTGTTAATACGGCTCCGATCAAGCGCGTCCGTTGCGACGCGTTTGAAATTGTCCGTCCGTGTCTCGATCCGGTCGAGAAGAGTTTGAATTTGCCGGTCGGATACATAATACGGTCGTACCTGCGCTTGGGCGGCAACGGTGAAGCAAACCGTAAGTAAAGCAAATAAAAATATTAATCTGTTTCTCATAATTAACCTCCATGAAACTTGAGGAGTAGAACTCAAAGTAAGGACGTTGAAGTTTATCCACTCTTTCATCACCAAACGAAGGTGCAAACAGTATGCCATCGGTGAAAAAGCTTCCGATAACCGTATGAAGTTGCAAGAGGTTACGGTCGAATAGAGATTTTTTAACTTCTCGTGCTGAATCTCTAAAGCGTAGCCATTCGATACAGAATCAACCGCTTTTGAAAGGAAGTTTGACAATAAAAACAGCGCCTTTGCCTTTGCCTTCGCTGTATGCTTCGATCGAGCCGTGATGAAGTTTAACGATGCGTTCGGAAATTGCCAATCCAAGTCCAAAACCGCCGTGAAATCGCGTCGACGAAGCGTCGTCCTGTCGGAAACGATCGAAGATAAACGGCAGAAACTCGCTGCTGATTCCGCTTCCGGTATCTTTTATGATCAATTCGACATTACCGGCGCTTGGACTCACTTCGGCTTCGATCTTTCCGCCCGCCGGTGTGAATTTGATCGCATTTGAAAGTAGATTGCGGATAACGGTTTCTATTTTTGCTCGGTCGCCTTCGATCTGCTGTCCGTTCAAATTATTGATTTTTGTCAGGATGATCTCGCGGCTATGCGCAAGCGGTTCCATTTCGGAAAAGGCGTTTTCAAAAACTCCGGTGAAATCGAACGATATTAGCTCAAGATTCTTTTTTCCGGCGAGGATCTGCGAGAAATCAAGCAATTCTTCTACCAATCTTGTTTGTCGGCGAAGATTTTTGTCGATCTTTGTGAGAGCAAGTCGTTTTTTATCCGCGGGAAGTTCTTCGGTGTCCAGAATTTTTGTCCAACCGGCGATCGCGTTCAACGGCGTTCTTAGTTCGTGCGAAACGATCGCGATAAATTCGTCTTTTGTAGTGTTCGCCCGTTCGGCTGCCTGTCGGGCTTGTTGTTCCTTTTCGAAAAGCTCGTGTTTTTGCTGTTCGAGATCGAAAAGATCGGCAGCAAGACGCTGAATTTTACCGCGCATCGAAGCTTCCGTGTACGACAAACCGAAAAGAATGAAACTAAAAATAATACCGGCGCCAAAAATTGCCGAAACCCATTTCAGCGTTCCTTGTCCTAACGATTCCGTGCGCGGAATATATTCAATGGTCCATTTTCTGCCGGCGAGCTCCAAGGTTTTCTTTGAATAAAACGATTGTGAGCTGGGATTTACAAAGCTCCCGGATTGAGCAAACCCGGATTGAGCGAGTAAATTTTCCGGCTTTGGTTCGCCGTCGTAAATTCTCAATGCAACGTCTGCGAACCAAGTTTCCTTATGAACCGCGTCCAGAAAAAATGCGGCGTCGGTTTGGCTGAAAATGTATCCGCGCAGGTTTTGATTTCGCTCCTGCACGGTAGCCGGAATTTTACCGTCCGCGTAAAGAGGAAGAAAGATCGAAAAGTCGTTTCGCGGGTTTTCAGCATTATCGGCGTTCGAAGGTATCTTCGGCGCCAGTGTCGCAGCGGCTATTTCTGCCGCATAAACCATGGCTTGTCGTCGATTTTCTTCGGTGTTCAGATCAAAACCTATGGCTCCTTTAGTTTTTTCATTCCACGGTTCCAAAAAAACGATGTTTTGCCGGATTTCGCGCTTTCCGATCGCAGCCGCTTGCTGTTCGTCCGGAAAAACCGTCTTTACAAAACCGATCCCGTCGATACCGGCGTAATTTTTTTCCAGTTCGAGTCCTTTGACGTATGCGGCAAATTTCTCGCGATCGAGATTTTCGGTGGAGGTGACGAATGCGCGCGTCCCTTTTAATAGAGCGATGTACAAATTTATCTTGCTTTCGATCAGGGATTGAACGCCGTCAACAGAGTTATTGAATCGCGCGGCGTTGCCGTTCATGGAACTCTTATAAAAAATCAATGAGACACCAAGCGTTGAGATTATCGAGACGGCTAAAACCAGGTATGGTATCTTTACGATCTTGTTATCGACGTTCGCGCCTAAAACCAACTTTTTCAACAAACCGCTCACCAATCAGCTCCGATCAAAATAAGTATGTTGCCGTCTGTAACATACGCCTGTAATTGGTCGGTCACGCAATAATCATTCCGTCCGGATCAAAAAAAAACTTCGCATAAACCTTTTTAGGTCAAGCGCTTAGACCAATACTCGGGAATCGCCCGCGGAAAAAACTTGTATCATTTGTTTACATAGTTGTCTTGAATCACTGCAAAAATAGACCATTTGAGAAAGGTGAGAAGCTTAATTATTGTCAGCTAATTCAAGCGATACAAGGGTTATTGTGTGATGGCACCTTTATTGCATATGCAAAAACGAACAAATTTTTATTTGACAGAAACGGAGGGAATAAATGGCGGACGAGGAAGGCACTGGAAATAACTTAATTTGGGCGATCACAATGTTGATCGTGGTGGCAATCATAGCGGGTACTATGTATATGGTTTTTATAAAAGAGAGCCCGACCAAGAAGATCGATGTAGATGTAAGCGTGCCGGCACGCTAAACGCGCCCGCATTTGCGGAATTTAGAAAACGCCGTACCGAAAGATGCGGCGTTTTTGCTCGTTTAAATTACTTGATCTTATCTTCCAGATTATGGCGCTTTATCATACCGTAGAGCCTCGGACGATATAAACCGAGGAGGTTCGCGGCGGCTTGTTTGTTTCCGTTCGTTCGCTTTAACGCTGCTAAAACGACGCCGTTTTCGATCGAGTTGAAGACATCATTTTGAGTCTCGCCATCTTCGGGTTCGGGAAGTTTGCCGACGATAAATTTACCGACTTCTTCGAACAGAACGTCGCCGGAAAGATTCTCGCTAATGATCGGATAGCTGCCGTTTTCGTCCCCAAAATTGTCAGACAACAACTCCGATGAATTATTTCCCGACTGCTTTATGGTGCTCGAAATATCGGCAAACGACATCGCGTTATCCAAGTTTCTCGGGATATTCATTTTTGAGATCTTTCCGCCTTTCGTAAGCAGTACAGCGCGCTCGATCACGTGCTCAAGCTCCCGAACGTTTCCTCGCCAATTGTAATTGAGCATCTGATCGTAAGCTTTTTCCGAAAATCCGACGTCTTTCCGGTGATATTTTTCGCCATAGATCTGGAGAAAATGCTCGGCGAGCATCGGAACGTCCTCCATTCTTTCACGCAGCGGCGGGATCTTTATTTCGATCGTGTTTATCCGATAATATAGATCTTCGCGCAAGTTTCCGTCCTTTATCGCGTCGAACGGATGCCGATTTGTTGACGAAATCAGCCGAAAATCGACTTCCTGCGGCTTATCGCTGCCAACCCGGTAATAAATTCCGTCCTGCAGCACCCTCAAAAGTTTCGGCTGCAGTTCCAAAGGCATTTCGCCGATCTCGTCCAGCAGCAAGCTTCCTTTATTCGCCTGACCGATGAAGCCGGTTTTATCTCCCGTTGCGCCCGTAAAAGCGCCTCGTGTATGCCCGAAAAGCTGCGATTCTATCAATTCTTTGGGTAGAGCCGAACAATTTACTTTAACAAAAGGTTTCGCCGATCGACGGCTTTTGTAATGGATCGCGTTGGCAATCACCTCTTTTCCGGTGCCGGATTCGCCGAGGATCAAAATATTTGCGTCGGAATCGGCGACGCTTTCGATCATTTCATAAATATCCTGCATTGCGCGGCTCCCGCCGATGATTCCTTCGTAAGACGTGCGGCTGGACAGCTTTCCGCGGAGCTCTTTGATCTCCTTTGTCTGCTGTTTTCGCTCGACCGCTTTTTCGATCAGAACGAAAAGTTCTTCAAACTCTATCGGTTTTTCGACATAATAAAAGGCGCCGGCTTTTGTGGCTTCGATAGCCTTTTCCATTGAGCCGAAACCCGTAACCATTATGATTTCAGTGTCCGGCGAGATTTCCTTACACCGTCCAACCATTTCAATTCCGCTAAAATCTGGCAGATGAAGATCGGTGATAATTATGTCAAAGTCGTTTTCTTCGACCAGACTCAAGCCTTCGGCTCCGAGTTCCGAGGTCGATACGTCAAAGCCTTCCTCGCTGAGTTGAAACTTCATCAACTCCAGAGTAGCCCGATCGTCGTCAATAATTAACGCCCTTTTTTTCATAAAATTGCCCAGAATAAACGGTTATTTCGAATAAACAAGTTCGCTCTAATTTTAGCAAAATTAAGTAAATAAAAGGAAGAGACAAGCCCCCTTTTAACTCACCTCTTCCCTCGCGTCCACATATCTATGGGATACGCGGACTAACGAGCTCGTCTGCCGAACGTCAATCCGATCAGCAAGCCGAAAATCCCGGCAATGGCAAGACTAATTTCAGGTTGTTTGCGAATCGTCGTTTTTATTTGAGTTCGAGTTTCTTCAAAATCAAAATTCCGCACATAATCAGAGGAAGTGTTTAAAGCTTCAGCCGCGCGATGTCCCAATTCACCGGCTTTGCCGATCGTTTGATGAGCAAATTCGTTGATCGAATCGGCTTTTTGATGGGTAAACTCATTGATCTTGTCGGCTTTTTGATCAAGAAAATCCTGCGCCGTGTCAGATTTTTCATGAACTTTTTCGGCGACGCTCGAAAGATTGTCGGACACCTTTTCCTTATAAACATTCGCTTTGTCTTCAAGTTGATTGAATTTCGTTTTTACTTCGTCTTTCACCGTCTCCAGGGTTCCCGAAGCTTTTTCGGTTAATTCATCAGTTGTTTCAATTGCAGCCTTTGCGGCTCCGTCTTTTAAGTTATTCATAATTCCTCCGTCAAAAATAAATGGATTTATAACACGGGCTACTTACCGCAATGATTATGCCATCTCCGTTAAGTTAATTATTTAGAAGCACTTTCGATATATTTTTCTTGTCGGTATAGGAATTGAAGTTTCCCAATGTGTAACATTTGCGTACACGCAAAACCTTTTCTTAACTCTCTCACGACTCAAGTTTCTCATGTAAAAACGACGTATGGATTTAATACTATTTCAAAAACCGTATTTGAGCCCAGATTTTCGCTACGGCGTAAGCCAAGTTTTCACAACACTTTGTGCGTTTGGCATAATAATTGAAACGATCAATTTCGTACGATGCGATAGCATATCTTGAAATGAGGTGAAATTATGTTAGAAACGATCATTATTCTTTTGTTAGTTCTTTGGTTATTGGGTTTGGTCACTACAACGGGCGGCAGTTTAATTCATTTGCTTTTAGTCGTGGCGCTGGTTGTCTTTGTCGTTCGGCTTTTGACCGGCAGGAGAGCCGTTTAAAACATACCGGTCGCCGCAAAAACCCGGATTTCTTCCATGACCTCGACTCCGTTTTTGAAGTCGGGGTTTTTTTTCGTTGGCAAAACTTGATAACATATTATTCCTTGAGTGAATGAATACGCCCGCCCGCTGCCGTCGTCCGATGTCGACGCTGATCTTATGAATTTGAATGCCGCGATGAACCCGATTTCCTTAAACCTGACTGAAGAAATCTTTGAAGATATTTTTGTGTTTTTTGGTAAGCTGAGTGCCGATGGAATAGTCAAAAGTCTCAGAGGAAAAGTCTTTGAGAGGACGAACACCGACCCAAACCTTCTTGTCGGGCAGCGATTTTCCGAAACCGTTTACTGGCAATCCTCTGAAGAGACTTCAGGCATTTTGGAAAAAGCGATAGCGGATGCCGCCGCAGGCGACAACATCCGGCAGGTGCTCGAATTTCGAATAAATGCAGACGAAAAACTTCTGATCGAGCTCGTTTTGAATCCTTTGTCAGATGGCGCGAAGACCGAGATCTTTTTCTGTGCAGCGGATGTCACCGAGCGCGAAAAAGAACTCGAGTTTCACAAACGCCGAAGCGAGCAGCTGCTTTACGCCGCCGAAAATGCCGATATGGGCTTGTGGTTTTTGGATTTGGTCGAAGACAAGGTCTATTCTACGCCTAAGTGCAATGAGTTGTTTGGCGTGCCCGCCGATAAACCGATGACGCTGCTTTCGATCGCGGATACCCTGCATCCCGATGATCGAAAGCAAGTGGAAACCGCGATCCTGGAATCTCAAAAATTCGGCAAGGATTATGACGCCGAGTTTCGCATTCTGCACTCCGACGGAAGTGTCCATTGGATCGCAACGAAAGGTAAAACTTTTCTCGACAGTGACGGAAAACCGATCAATATGATGGGCGTCGTCCGCGGAATTACCGAAAAGAAAACTGAAGCGGAAAAGCTTTCAAAGATCTACGCACGCGAGAAAAAAGCGCGCGATGAAGCTGAAGAAGCCAACCGCACGAAAGACTTTTTCCTCGCGATCGTTTCGCACGAGCTTCGTTCACCTCTGAACGCAATTCTGGGTTGGACAAGAATTTTGCTCACGAGAAAGGTTGATGAAGATACGCATCGAAACGCGCTTGAAACCATCGAACGCAGTGCGCGGTCGCAGGCAAAATTGATCGAAGATCTGGTTGATTCCGCACGCATAGCGTCCGGACGAATGCGGCTCGAGTTCCGACCGACTAACATTTATGACGTGGTAAAAAACGTCGTGAATTCGCAAACACCGGCGGCTGAGGCGAAAGATATTACGTTGGAATTTCGGGCGGATAATGAGCAAACGAATGTTTTGGGCGATATGATCCGGCTTCAACAGGTTTTTGCCAATATCGTTTCAAACTCGATAAAATTTACACCGAAAGGCGGCAAAGTCGAGATCGTAATTTCGACAACCGATCAAAAAGTGGAAGTTTTAGTCGCGGACAATGGAGTTGGGATCAGCGCGGAAACGCTTCCGAATATTTTCCTGCAATTCGCGCAAGGCGACGACAAGATCTCAACCGATCGAAGCGGTCTTGGTCTTGGTTTGTCGATTTCGAAAATTCTGGTCGAAAAACATAAAGGAAAGATAACTGCGAGAAGCGAAGGCACGGGGCGCGGATCGACTTTTACGGTCGAACTACCGCGAATTATTACCGATCAAGAAACCAAAAGCGGATCGGGAATCTCGAATCCAAAAAATGCGAAACGCTTGAAAGACGTCAAAATTCTCATAGTTGAAGACGATCTCGATTCGCGCCAGGTGCTGCAGCTCGTTCTCGAGCAAGCCGGCGCGCGAGTCGTCGCGGCAGAATCAGTCAGCGACGCGCTCTCGATTCTTGATGCTTCGAAAACAGATCTTCCTGATGCTATCGTTTCCGATCTGGCAATGCCCGAAGAAGACGGTTATGCTTTGATCAGCCGCGTGCGACAACGTTCGCCGGACAATGGCGGAAAGATCCCGGCGATCGCGCTCAGCGCGTTTGCAACGGATGAAAACAAGCAAAATGCTTATGATTCGGGTTTTCAAAAATATCATACAAAACCCTTTGAGCCGGATAATTTGGTCAGTGATATTTTGAGCGTGCTTGGGTAAAAATGCACGACGGAATCTGGTTTGAAACATTTAGTAGGGCGATTTTCGTTTGACAAAACGGAAGGAAAATTTCGAGAAGGAGAAAATATGTCAATTTTATGGCAGTTGATCGTAGGTTTGATCATTGGCGCAATAGCGCGGATATTTGTGTCCGATGAAGGAATTGCGCCCGGTATTTGGGGCTGGCTGGTAACGGCAGTGATCGGTATGGGCGGAGCCTTTGTCGGAACATTGACCGGACGCGCGATTTGGAGAAATGAGAATTACGCCGCGGGATGGATAATGTCAATCCTGGGCGCTATCTTACTTTTGCTTCTTTACCGTTGGCTTTTTTAGCCGGAAAAGCTCGGTCGATCGCAGGACTTTTGGTCAGGCAATTTGAAATTTACTTGTGAAAAATATCTTGCGTTGGTATTTGCTATGTGTTAAAAATAGGGCTGAAAGCAGGAGGAGACAAATGAACAGGAAATTATTTTTTTGCATTTTGACTTTGTCGCTGTTCCTCGTATTGTTTTCCACCGAGAGGCAGAAGACGGAAGCGCAAAATTCGGAGATTTGTCTTGCCGACGACGGCAGCGGCGCTTCGCTTCGGTTTAATTCGACGACCGGCGACTATTTTTTCTGTAACGCGGCAAAGAAACTAACCGGAATTGGTTCGGTACGAAAATCGGGCATCAATATCACGCTTGAACATTCGGCGCCTGACCGAAAAGTGATCGCTCGTGTCAATACCGCCGCAAAAAACGCTTCGGCGTCGATTCAATCGCCGGTCGGAAAGACGCTCGGCACAATAAGCGACAGCGACACAAGCAATAATAATTGCCAATGTCGCTGAAGCGTTAATAAATAGCCGTTGATGAGAAGCTTCGTTTTGTTTTGAACGAAGCTTTTTGCATTTGAGTGCCCGACAACCTAGCCGCAGCCGGAATGACCGCAATCGCATGCTATCTCGGTCATATCCTGGCGTTCGGCTTCTTTGCAGTGGTCGCTGCAGAATTGCTGTCCGTCGCCGATCCCGCAGTCACAAATATCATGTCCGCATTTTTTATTTTCGTCCGCCATATTAAAATTCCTCCTTTTCTTCCGATAAGTTTTGCGCTCAAAAGTTTGCTTCTTAAATTATATCAAGGCGAAAACTTTTCACAAAAACTCGGACAATTTCGCCGAACTTGCCGCCCGCGCCGGGCGTAACGATATTGAGAAAAACACAAAATTATGTCTGAAACCCAAATTAGCCCCGTCTCATCGCAGGAACGCATCGAGATTCTGGACGTGCTGCGTGGACTCGCCGTCGGCGGAATTCTGATCGGCAATATGCAGTGGTTCTCCGGTTACGGGGCGATGCCCGACGCGCTTGCGGCGCAGGCTCCGCTCGCCGATAAGATAACGCATTTTCTTGTTCATTTTTTTGTCGAAGGTAAGTTTTATTCGATCTTTTCGTTTTTGTTCGGCGTCGGCTTCGCGCTTCAGATCGCGCGCGCTGCGGAGCGCGGCGACACGAAAGCCTCGCTTTTTAAACGCCGTTTGTTTTGGCTTCTCGTCATCGGTTTGCTTCACGCATATTTGATCTGGGCGGGCGATATTTTGAGCGTTTACGCGCTGATGGGTTTTGCGCTTCTTCTTTTTCGCCGCAAAACGAACGAATCGCTGCTCAAATGGGCGTTCTGGCTAATGATTGTTCCGATCGTTTGGCATTTAATGCTTTTTATTTTGTTCGTCTCGTTCGCGCCACCCGACGTCGTGCCGCAGGTGGAAAGCGCGATGTTCGATATGTGGAAGACCCACGTGCAAACCGTTCCGAACAGCGGCTACTGGCAAATTATCTCCGACTTTAATTTGAACTACATCGTCGGCAGATATATGGGTTTGATCTTCGATATGCGCCTGCCGAAGGTGCTCGCGATGTTCCTGCTGGGTTTTTACGCGTATCGAAAGGGAATTTTTCAAAATCCTTCGGAGCACCGAGCGTTGATACGAAAGGTAATGATTTATGGGCTTATTCTCGGCTTGATAGGAAATTTGACTATGGCGGTGCTCACCGGCTCAGAGGGTGCGTTTCCGCCGTCGCTTGCGGGAATCGGCGGCGTTATCGGCTATGCGTTTGGCGTTCCGGCTCTGGCGCTTGGTATCGTCGCGCTGATCACAACGCTCTGGCAAAAGAAATCGTGGCAGAAAATTCTCGAGTTTCTTGCACCGGTCGGGCGAATGGCGTTGACGAATTATCTGCTGCAATCGCTTATCTGCGTTTTTATTTTTTACGGTTTCGGGTTCGGACTTTACGGAAAATTCGACGCGCTTTATTCGACGCTCATCGCGCTTATGATCTTTTCCGTTCAAATAGTTTTGAGCGCCGTTTGGCTGAAATATTTCGCCTACGGTCCAACGGAATGGATCTGGCGGCAGCTCACTTATAAAAAACGTTTAAATCTGCGGCGCAATTCTTTGTAGCGCGTTTATAGAACAAAAAATGTAAAAATCGCTCCGAACTTTCGTTGGATTCTTACCGTAAAGCCGACTGGAATTTCCATAAAATTAATATCCAACGGAGATAATTATGAGATCTGCAAAAAGCATCGGTCGCATTGTCGGTATATTGTTGTTTGTCCAATTGGTGGGGCTCACCCTTCCTTTCGTGCTGCTGATGCCTAT
Source organism: Pyrinomonadaceae bacterium (assembly GCA_041747435.1). Classification (GTDB taxonomy): domain Bacteria; phylum Acidobacteriota; class Blastocatellia; order Pyrinomonadales; family Pyrinomonadaceae; genus JBGTFE01. Next base: position 37,634 of record JBGTFE010000028.1, read on the forward strand.
TGTAGGCGCCGGCTTTCTCGAAAATGCCGCTGGGATAGCATTTCAGATCAGGCTCGCCGTCCTTCTTTTTTTTGCAAACGGCGCGCTTACTATCGGTATCGCGATCTATGTTTTTCCGTTTCTTCGCGAATACAGTGCGCGGTTTGCGCTTTCGTTTTTGGCTGTCAGCGTTAGCTGGTTTGTGACGCAGTCGGTCGATAATGTCTATATTTTGTCGATGCTTTCTTTGAGCCAGCAATACGCCGAAAGCGGTGCGGCGAATCCCGATCTTTTCCACGCGCTCGGCGCGGCGCTCCGTTCGACGCGAAAGTGGGCGCATTACACGGAACTGCTTGTTATTGATGCCTGGATGTTCGCGCTCTTTGCATCGCTCTACCGCTCCACGCTGGTTCCGCGCGCGCTCGCCGCATTCGGACTGCTTATGGTCGTTATTCACGCCGCGGGAATTCCATTGCCGGTATTTTTCGGTTACAGCAGCGTGCCGCCGATGGGTTTTTCACTGGCGCTGAGCCAGATCGCGTTAATTTTGTGCCTTGTAGTGAAGGGATTCAAGGATCGGGGTGAAGTTTCGGAAGTTTGAAATTCCAGATTTAATAGCCCGTCGTTCATAGCTGGGAATCGATTCGAAAATCGAAACCGAGTCCTGTAAGGACGATAAATTCGGACGTCACTACGGGACTCGCACAAAATTGCCCGTCGTTACCCAACGATAAATCGTTGGGCTATTAACAACGCGTTCCTACGGAACAAAAAAAACGCGTTGAAACGCGCTGATAATTCCCTACAAACCTCGCCCACGCGATAGATCGCTGGGCTATTTTCATTACGGATTCGGCGTATTCGCGGGTTTCTGACTTTTCGGCGCGCGTTCAACACTCCAATTAATTATTCACGCGGAAATATTGAGGATTTTAAAGGAAACGTAAAGAGTTTTTTTTAAGACCGGAAGAAATTATGTTGACGGAGATCAGTTTTTGCGCCAAAATCGCATTGGTGTTGAGTTGAAGTTAAACCAACCTGTTAAGCTCCTATGAGTGACACACCACAAAATGAAATTGAAATTCGCCGCTGGTATAAAAAACAACTTGAACAAATCCCCGTATTAAACGAACAATGGACGGAACAGGGCTTGCCGCTTCCCGAACGCGCAGAGAAGTCTTACGCTATTCGTCGCGAAGCACGTTTGAAGGCGAGAGAAATGATGGCTGACAAAATGATTGTGCAGAGATTACGCGAGCGGGACGTCAAAAGATACGGTAATCCTGATGGTCCAACTTTCGGATATTTGGTCAAGCGTCTGGCAGAAAGGGGATTAGAAGAAAACGCCATTTATGACGAAATCATCTTATCGTCAAGCCGCACTGATGCGGGGATAGACAAGTTATTGGATATATAGAAATTCAGGGAGAAAGATTATGCCGGTAAAAGTAACAGCCCGAGAAAAACGAGATTATTCCGAGGTGCCGATCGAATGGATGGAAACAAACGATGCCGAATATCCTTTCCGTGCTTTTTGCGACGGCGAAGAATTAGTGCTCAGACTGAACGA
>JBGTFE010000029.1:0-6368 GCA_041747435.1 Pyrinomonadaceae bacterium
CGGCGCGGGCGATACATGGACACCGACATATTTGAATTTATTTGTTTTCTGGCTGTTCGAGATTCCGTTGGCATATCTTCTCGCGTATTATTTCGAACTCGGACCGAAAGGCGTTTTTTGGGCAATCACGATTGCGTTTTCGGTTCTGGCAATCGCGTCTGCTTTACTGTTCAAGCGCGGGAAGTGGAAAACACAGAAGGTCTGAGAAAATTTCACCACAGAGTCGCAGAGAACACAGAGAAATTATTTATGATACCTCTGTGTTCTTTGTGTCTCTGTGGTAAAAATAATCTATGTCGCAAATAAACTTTCCAAACCCGCGCACACACGAATTCACCGAATGGGTTTTGTTCGGCGATTATTATTACAATGCGAGCGACATCATCACTTTCGGCGGCGATCTGACCGTTGAAAATCTGAGAAACGCTTACCGCGGCGGCATTTTTCCGTGGCATATAGAACGGATGCCGCTTCCTTGGTTCTGTCCTTTGAAGCGTGCCGTTTTGGAATTTTCCGACCTTCACATTCCGCGATCGCTTACAAAGGCGAGACAAAAAACCGATTTTACTTTTACGATCGATAAGGATTTCCGCGCGGTGATCGAAAGCTGCTCAAAAGCCTCGCGCAGCGATGGTTACAGCACGTGGATCACGCCGGATTTTATTCGCGCTTTTTGCGATTTTCACTTAACGAGCGATGCGCACAGCGTCGAAGTTTGGGACGGCGAAGATTTGGTCGGCGGGCTTTACGGCGTCGATGCCGGCGGAGTTTTTTGCGGCGAAAGTATGTTTTTCAAAAAGCCGAACGCTTCTAAGCTCGCATTGCTTTATTTGATCGAACATCTGCGCGAGCGCGGCTCCACGTGGCTTGACGTCCAGGTAATGACGCCGCATTTTAAGGTTTTAGGCGCAAAAGAGATTGACCGCGCCGATTTTTTAGATAAACTCGAAGAAACACAAAAACGCGGACTTCGTTTGTTCGATTAAATTATGCCGAATCGTGAGAGAAAAAATATCCGCGCCGGAATCCGCGTAGCGATCGTTTTGAAACAAGATCAGCGCGCCGGAAAACAGACGATCGGCACCGTGAAAGATATTCTGACGAATTCCGCGTTTCATCCGCACGGCATAAAAGTTCGCCTGACCGACGGACAAGTCGGGCGTGTGCAGGAAATTTTGACGGACGAGAAATAATCTTATGAAAACTTTTTTGATTTACGGTGCGAACGGATATACCGGCGAGCTTATAACAAGGTTTGCAGCCGAGCGCGGTTTGAAACCAATTTTAGCCGGAAGAAATGCCAACAAAATTGAAGCTTTGGCGCTAAACTTCGGTTTTGATTTTCGCATTTTCAGTTTGGATGAAACGGAAAAACTCGACGCAGCTTTGCAGGAAGTCGAATTTGTACTTCATTGCGCCGGACCATTTTCTTTGACTTCAAAAGTGATGGTCGAAGCCTGTCTAAGAAACAAGCGGCATTATCTAGACATTACGGGCGAAATCGCGGTTTTTGAAGCCATGGCGAGGCTCGACGAAAAAGCGAAGGAAGCCGGAATTATGATAATGCCGGGTATCGGTTTTGACGTTGTTCCATCCGATTGTTTAGCAAAATATTTGAAGGAAAAACTCCCTTCAGCAACGAATTTGACGCTCGCCTTTTACGGAATGGGCAGAATTTCGCACGGCACGCAGGCGACGATGACAATGAACATCGGACGCGGCGGCGCGATTCGCAGAAACGGCGAAATAACAAGCGTTCGGGCGGCGTATAAAACGCGCGAGATCGATTTCGGCGAACTTCAAAAAACGTGCGTAACGATTCCGTGGGGCGACGTTTCGACCGCGTTTTTTTCAACCGGAATTCCGAATATTGAAGTCTATACGGTGATGCCCGCTTCGAACCTGAAAATGCTCAAACTCAGTCGTTATCTCGGCTGGCTCTTGGCGATGAAACCGGTTCAAAAATATCTGCAAAAGAAAATTCCCGCAGGCGGACCGAGCGATAAAGAACGCGCCAAAGGCAAAACGTTTCTTTGGGGCGAAGTTTCGGACGAAAGCGGTAAAAAGATCGAAGCGCGCCAAACGGGACCGGAAGGCTACACGCTGACGGCTTTGACGGCGCTGAATATTTCCGAAAAGATCCTGGACGGAAATTTCTGCGCCGGTTTTCAGACCCCGGCAAAATGCTATGGAGCGGATCTGATCCTTGAGATCGAAGGCACGAGCCGCAAGGACGTAAAATGATGATATGAACCGGCGTAATTTTCTTTATCAATTGAGCTTGTTTTCGGGTGGTTTCGCGCTCGCTGGTCTCGGTTTGACGCGCCGCGCCGAAGCGTTTTCGGAAATCGGGAACCTATCAGATCTAAAAGCGGCGGGCTACGGCGAACTTGTTCCCACAGCGGCAAAAAACAGCGGCGAAACGTTTCTCGCTCTGCCGAAAGGATTTGAATATACGGTTATCGGCAAAGTCGGCGGCGTAATGGCGGACAAAAATGCAACACCGGCGAAACACGATGGGATGGCGACGTTCAAAGTCGGAAGTGAGCTGCGAATCGTGCGCAATCACGAAGTTACCAATAGCAGACTTCCGATCAAAGGCTCGCCGATCGGCGCAAATCCATACGATGAAACCGCCGGCGGCGGCACAACGACGCTCGTCATTGATAAAAAAACGCGCCTGATCAAACGGGATTTTGTGAGCTTGAGCGGCACTTTGGTAAATTGTGCCGGCGGAAGCACGCCGTGGGGAAGTTGGATCTCGTGCGAAGAAACGACTTTTGGTCAAAGTATCAGAACTGACGCGAGAGGTAATAAAACCGGAGGTTTCGCAAAGCCGCACGGCTACTGTTTTGAAGTGGCGGCTTCTGCAAATTCCGCCGTCACGCCGATTCCGCTCACGGCGATGGGAAGATTTGAACACGAGGCGATCGCCGTCGATAAAAAGTCGGGCGTCGTTTATCTGACCGAAGACATGACGCCCGCCGGATTTTATCGATTTCTGCCGAAGCGAAACAAACGCCTCGCGGAAGGCGGCGTTTTGCAAATGCTCAAAGTAAAGGACAAAGACAATTACGACACGCGAAAAGGTCAAAAAGCGGGCGCGGGTTTTACCGCAGATTGGGTGACGATAGAAAATCCCGATCCGCCGGAAGCGGACATTGATCCGCGCGCGATGCAAAAAGAAGGTTTTAAGAAAGGCGCGGCGCTTTTTACACGGCTCGAAGGTTGCTGCGCCGACGAGCGCGGCAGAATTTATTTTGATGCGACTAACGGCGGTGATAACGGCGGCGGACAAATTTGGATGTACGAACCGACCGCAAAAAACGAAGGTCGTTTGACGCTGCTTTTTGAATCGCCGAGCCGCGAGATACTTGATATGCCGGACAACATTTGCCTGCGCCCGAAAAGCGCGCATCTTTTTATCTGCGAAGACAGCGATTATATCGGTACCGGCGGAACGCGCGATCAATTTATGCGAATCTTGACACCGAACGGGCGCATCGCCGATTTCGCAAAAAACATCACTCCGAAATTTGAAGCAAGCGAGTTTGCGGGCTCGACTTTTTCAAAAGACGGGAAAACTCTTTTTGTGAATTTGCAGAATGTGGGCGCGACGTTCGCGATTTGGGGTGACTGGAGTAACTTCAAAGTTTAAAATTCCAAGTTCAAAGTTCGACCTACGACATTGAACTTTGAAACCTTAAACTTTGAACCAATTCTTAGGCTGCGGTTTCAAAAAGGGCGAGAATCTGTTTGCCTTCGTTTGAGCGCGGATCGATCGTGCGGATATGTTTGCGACCCTGCATTTCCCAGATCGCCGTTACGGTTCCTTCTTTTTCAACCGCATGATATGAGATAGTTTCCGCCGCCGCGGCGGTTTCTTGTGTTTCCGTGGTTTCGGCGGTTGCTTCTTCTGCGGCTTTATCTTCCGCTTCCGCCATTCCGTTTTCTGACATTCGTTTTGTAAAAAATCTCCTTAAATTACTTCCTTCTAGCGAAGTTGTTAATGATACACGAATCTTGGCGAATTAAGCAAAGCAAAGTGCCTTACTTACGCTTCAAATCAAGCTCGTAAAACCAAAAATCGTTGTTTGGCTGATCGATCTTGATCTGATCGGTTTTTCCGTTTTTGTCGATTGTGAAAGTCACCCAACCGCGCGGGAAATTGTAATTTACGGAACTGCGCCATTTGATCAAAAACGTATCGTAATTCCAATGTTCGAGATCGGCGACGAAATTCGGCGCAGGCACAAGGCGCAACAAAAGCTTTCCGTTTTCTTCCGCGACGGTTACGTCTCCATACATTTCGCTCGTATATGTTCCGGCGTAATCGTTTAAGGCGAGCGAAGGTTTGGTGTTCAGAACGCGTTTCTCGTCAACTTTTTTGATCTCCTCCGCGTCGCGCGATTTCGCCTGCTTCGCTCTTTCAAGCGCTTCTGCGCTCCAATCGCGTTTTGGCGCATCGGTAAAAACATCAAAGATCTTGTTTCTCAGGAATGAAATCGCGCTCGTTTCGGAGTTTGTCAGCACGACGAGTCCGAGATTTTCCTGCGGCATCATCGCCGTTTGCGTGATCATTCCGTCGAGCCCGCCGGTGTGCGAAACGATCTTTCTGCCGCGGTAATCGCTCAAAAACCAGCCCAAACCGTAGCCGGAAAACATCGTCGTCGGGGCGTCTTTCGCCGGAAATGGATTTACGCCAAGAAACATATTCTGCTGCCACATTTCGCCCGCGCGCTCTTTTGAAAAGATCTGCTTTCCTTCAAACGTTCCGTGATTTAATTGCAGGCGCAGCCATTTTGCAACATCCGCGACCGACGAATTCAAACCCGCCAAACCGATCGAATTATCAATATTTCCTAGCGGCAAAGCGCGGAGTTTTCCGCCGGATTCATTGTGCGGCATCGCAAAATTTTCCTTCAAATCCTTTACGCTTGTAGTCGTCCGCGACATCCCGATCGGCGACAAAATACGTTCCTTTACAAAGTCGCTCCACGATTTCCCGGAAACTTTTTCGATGATTCTGCCCGCCGCGATAAACATTAAATTCTGATAGCCGAATTGCGAGCGAAAGCTCGAAACCGGTTTCAGGAAACGCACGCGGCGCAAAATTTCGTCCGGCGAATAAGTGGTGTCATACCACAGCAGATCGCCGCTGAAAGTGTCGAGCCCGCTGCGATGCGAAACCAGATCGCGGATGGTTAATTCATGCGTGACCCAGCTGTCATACATCTGAAAATCGGGCAGATACTTTGAAACCTTATCGTCCCAACCACCGATCTTTTTCTCACCGATCAAAATCGCTAATGCGGCGGTCGTAAAAGCTTTTGAGTTTGAAGCGATCGCAAAAAGTGTGTTTTCATCAACCTTCTCCGGTTTGTTCATGTCACGCACGCCGTAGCCTTTGGCGAAAATTACCTTGTCGTCTTTGACGATCGAAATTGCAATTCCCGGAACATTCCAATCGGCTTGCACCTTTTGGGCGTAAGCATCAATTTCCGCGATTTTTGCGCTATGATCTTGCGCAAAAACGAAAACGGGAAGAACAAGAAGAACGAAAAAGAGCGAATAAATTTTGTGTCTCATATTGTTGTCGATACCATCCGCGGTAGCTGACGGTTAAAATTTATGCTTTCAGCGGTTCGCGTTCAACCGCTCGCTACCGCAAACGGTTCTGACAAGTTAGTTTATAAAAATCTCGTCTACAAAAATATAGGCATCAAAGCCCGCGCCCGGATGCCATGCCGGAATTTTGCCTAAGTTAAAAGCTTTTACGCGAACGTATCGCGCTTTGACGGGCGCGATTTCCGCGAAGTAATCTTTGATCTGCGGTTTCATATCTTCCGGCGGAACATCGGCTTTGATCTCGGCGACTTTTCGGAAATTTTCTCCGTCGGTTGAAACTTCAAACTCGATACGCGTCGGCATCCAGATCCACGGTCGCGCGTCCTGCAAAAATCCACCGCCGAGTTTTTTTATTGATATTTCCTTTTTCAGATCAATCACGGCGACAAAATCCTGAGCTTGATAACCCTGCCATTCGCCCGAAGCCCAATTGAGCGTGCCGCGAATGCCGTCAATCAAACCGAGATCGCCGCCGCCTGTGTATTGGCGGCTATATGTGGAAAACAATTTCACATCCCAATCATTCGGCATTTTATTGAGTTTTGATTTGGTGACGTAGCTTTTTTCGCCGTTTGCATTTATCGAAATCGCTTTCACCACCGACGTTTCCGCAATCATAAATGGCTTTGTATACGGAGCTGACCTTTCGCTCGGCTCGCTGCCGTCTAAAGTAAAGAAAACCTTCGCGTTTTCCGCAAGTGTGGAAATCCTTACTTGAGTTTCGTTTTCAAAAACTCTTT
>JBGTFE010000030.1:0-3317 GCA_041747435.1 Pyrinomonadaceae bacterium
GTTTGCTTTTCGGCGACAAAGTATAATTCGGGTTGATTCCGATATCGACGTAGCTAAGAATATCTTTGCCCTCGCCCTGCGCCGCGTCGTAACTTTCTTTCAGCTTCGCAAAGCCGTCGCCTTCACCGGTCATTGAAACCAATTTTCCTTTTTCAAACGTCAAAACAACGTTATGAACTTCTTTGCCCTGGAAAAAGTCTTTTTCGATTATGAATTTTCCGTCGCCGGAATTTGCCGCGACGATAACCGCCGCCTCGCCTGCCGGAAGATAAACGTCGAGATTTCCTTTCGCAACGTCATCAGCCGAGATGATTCCGTCGCTGATATACGCCGGTTTGCTTTCGATATTCACTTTCAGGCTCGTGCCGTTCGGATGCGTTATCTCCAGTTCCTTTCCGGTCAAAGCGGTTCGAGCTTTTTCGCCGGTCGCCTGAAGATCCGTATAATCGATGTTTACGCCTTCCCAAAACATCTTCGCAAAATCGGCTTGCGGCACTTCGAATCGCTCGGCGCGCCATGCGGTCGGATAAAGCGCATTGCCGACGTTTACGTTACGAACTTTGTTTTTAATGAATTCAACTCCGACCGGTTGACCAGCCTTTCCGCGCGCGGCAAGTCTCGCGGGCGGAATATCGGCGAGCAAGCCGTCCGTTTCCTGCGAATCGACGTTGATCGTCACGTTAACGAGCTTCGCTAAAGCCATTCCAAGCTTCGGTTCTTTGGAATCGAATTTCGCATCGACATCCGTATAAGAGCGTTTGGTCATTTGTTCGCTGTTGATGTCAAGCATTGCGTGCGCGCCGACCTTGTTTATCTCGATTACAATATTTTCCAATAATTCCATATCGCGTGCGCTTCCGCTTACGAGAACGATCTCGCCTTCTTTCACGGCGGCGCTTTGCATTACGATCCTTTCAGCGAGCTTATTTAAATCTGTCGGAGCGGTTTTTTTCGCGTCCGCGGTGTTCGTGTTTGCCGGGGAACTGCTCGAGGTTGCGGGTGAAGTATTTGTCTGTGTTACCGGTTGGCACGCCGTAAATACGGCAATACCCAACGCGAGAACCACTATCTGTGTCCATTTCATATAAATCTCCTTTTTTTATCTAAATTTTGAAAATCTACTTACTTGTATGTTAAATTTCGAACCAAGTCAATTACGGGAAAATCCAAATTCTAGACGCGATCGGCATCGAAAGCCAATTTTTCAAGACAATTCCGGCACAAACAATTTCTGAATTTCGCCTTCAAATCTTCCCTTGCTTCGTCGGCAAGTTTTATTTCCATACACCAGCAGCCTTTGAGCGTCGCACCGCAAATAAATTCTTCACCGCATGATTCGCAAATCGAGGGATCCTTGAATTTTTCCGAGAAAACGCCGAGCGCTTTTTTTAGTTTCATAGGCGAAAATATCTACTTTTTTTCAATTTCAGCGGTTTCGATTCCGTTTTCAATCGTATAAGCCGAATGAAGGTGAACGGGCTTCGCTTTTCGACGCAGTCTAATATTCAGGATCTCAACAAAGACCGAAAAAGCCATCGCGAAATATATATATCCTTTTGAAATATGCTGATGCAGACCTTCGGCGATCAGTGTCACGCCGATCAAAAGAAGAAACGCCAACGCGAGCATTTTTATCGTCGGATGACGCTGAACAAACGCGCCGATCGTGCCGGCAAAAAGCATCATTGCGATGATCGAAATAACGACCGCCGAAATCATTATCCAAATATTATCGACCATTCCGATCGCCGTTATGACCGAATCGAGCGAGAAGACAATATCAAGCAGCGTGATCTGGATGATCACGCCGGCGAATGACGCCAATACTTTTCGCGAAGCGTGTCCTTCATCACCCTCCAGCGAACCATGAATTTCGTGCGTCGATTTTGCGAGTAAGAACAATCCGCCGACAAGCAAGATCAAATCGCGTCCTGAAACCTGCTGCGAAAAGATCTCAAAAAGCGGAGCCGTCAAACCCATCACCCAAGTGAGCGAAAAAAGCAGGATCACGCGCATTACAAGAGCGAGCGACAAGCCGATAAATCGCGCTTTCGGCTGCTGATCCTCGGGAAGTTTTCCGGAAAGGATCGAGATGAAAATGACGTTGTCGATGCCCAAGACCAGTTCGAGAACGGTTAAGGTTGCAAAGGCGATCCAAATTTGCGGGTCAGCGATCCATTCCATAAATATTTACAGATTAGCGAAAGATAATAGAAAATTCATCTGCCATAGACAATTTTTCCGCCGACGATTGTTGCCACTGTCGCGCCCGTAAAATTCCAATTATCAAACGGCGAGTTTTTCGATTTTGATTTTGAATCGGCATTTTTATAAGTCCATTCGAGCGTCGGATCAATGATCGTAACGTCGGCAATTGAACCGGCTTTCAATGTTCCGCGATTTTTCAGATTGAAAATCTTTGCCGGATTTGCCGAGCAAAGTTGGACCAATTTTTGCAGATCAATAATTCCTTTGTGAACGAGTTCGTTAAACGCCAGACCGATTGCCGTTTCCAAACCCGTAATTCCCATCGGTGCGCGGTCGTATTCGAGAGCTTTTTCGTCCGCGTGATGCGGCGCGTGATCGGTCGCAATCGCGTCAATCGTGCCGTCTTTGATGCCTTCCAAAATCGCTTCGAGATGTTCGGCGGAACGAAGCGGCGGCGACATTTTCGTGTTCGTGTCGTAGCCTTCGACCGCCGTATCGGTCAGTGTAAAATGATGCGGCGTAACTTCGCAGGTTACATTTATGCCTTCCGCTTTTGCGCGTCGCACCGCTTCAATCGCCCCGCGCGTCGAAACATGCGCGATATGAATATGTGCGCCGGTTTCCTTTGCCAGCAAAATATCTCTGACGGCATCAATTTCTTCCGCCAATGCAGGCATTCCTTTCAAACCGAGCAGAAGCGAAAGTTTTCCTTCGTGCATTACGCCGCCTGATGAAAGCGATTTGTCTTCGCAATGGTCAACGACGGGCAGATCGAAATCCTTCGCATACTGCATCGCGCGGCGCATCATTCCGGCGTTCGGCACGGGACGACCGTCATCGGAAACGGCAACCGCGCCCGCCGCTTTCATCTCGCCCATTTCGGCTAATTCCGCGCCGTTCGATTCTTTCGAGATCGCGCCAATCGGAAATACATTGGCAAGTCCGGCGTGTTCCGCCTGTTCGATCATATACCGCGTGATCGCCGCATTGTCGTTGATCGGCTGAGTATTCGGCATCGGACAAACGCTCGTCCAACCGCCCGCCACCGCCGCCGCGCAACCCGTCGCAATCGTTTCCTTATGCTCCTGTCCCGGCTCGCGCAGATGAAC
>JBGTFE010000031.1:0-16503 GCA_041747435.1 Pyrinomonadaceae bacterium
TCGGAAAGCGCTTATCCCGATGTTTTTGTTGATCGGGTTGAACGAATTCAGCGCTGGCGAATCTACCGCGACGGAGAAAAACTGCCGTGGAAAAATATGACGTGGACAAAAGCCGGTCGCATCGGCGATTATATGAAAAACGATAACGGCGAATCTGTCTCGATGATCAAACTGCTGGCGCGCAAGAAATTTACCGCGGCACAGGTTGATAATATGCCGCGCCCGACAAAAGTGCCGCTTATAAGTGAATGAAGTTTTGATAGACAAGGAGAGTTATGAAAAACAAACAAATAATTTTTTTATTGCTGATCTTATTTTTGATTTGCACGGGATTAGCTTGTCAAAAATCCGCCGAAAACTCGAACATGGCGACAAATCAAGCGAAAACAAACAATAAACGCGATGAAACACCCGCAATCGAGATAACTGCCGAGGCGCTCGCCAAAGAATGGCTGGCAAATCCAGCGGAAACCGACAATAAATACAAGGGTAAAATTTTATCTGTGACCGGCGAGGTTTATACGGCGCAAAAAATCGGAGACCAATTTTTCGTCGACGTATTGGGTGAGATGTTCGACGCAAAAACTAGAGGCGCTAAAATAACCTGTGTTTCCGGTGGAAAAGACGACGACGCTCCCGTTGTTGTCCGAGCGAGGGAAATAAATGAAAAAATGATACGCGAGAATCCGGGAGCCAAAATGCCGCCGCCACCGAAAGTAACAATTAAAGGCACCTATTCGAGAAGCGCGCCGCCAAACGATCCGGCGATGGCTTTTATTGATCTAACTCCGTGTACGGTCTTGATGTTTTAGAAAAGTTAAAAGGAATTGTATGAGAGAATCTAAATCATCTATCCTTTCTTTTAACCTTGTGATAGCGTCTTGCAGGCAACATCGACTTCCAAGCGCAAAGCCTATTACTCGAAGATTGTCGCTCTAATTTGTAGCTTATTTTTTACTTCGACCGGCTTTGCCGAGATCAGTAAGGATTTTGACTTTAAGATTTCAAAAAACAAATTACGCCTGCTTCTATTGCCCATCAGTCAAGGCAACGATGTCTTGCGTCGGACGGCTTCGTGCAACGACTACTTGTTTTCCGTTGTGTGAAAAGGCGAAGTTATTTGTGTGTTCGCCCGGGAACTCTAAGAATAATTCCCGTTCGCCGTCGAGCGGTTGTTTCCAGATTCCTTTGTAATCGTAGTCGAGATATTAAAAGGCTTGCCGTCCGCCGTCCAGCGCGGAAACGAGCGCCTTCTTTTTTCGTAACGACCGTTCGTTCGCCCGAGCCGTCCGTGTTGGCGATGATTAAGAAATACTCGCCAGTTTGGTTGTTGCGGCGAACAAAGGACAATTTATCGCCGTCGGGCGAAAGCGATAAATCAGACCAGATATTTTCGATTATTTTTTGCTGAACGCCGCCACCGAACAGCGACATTTTGAAACTTCAGTTTTCTTGTCCTGAAGCCCATTAGCAAAATAAATATAATTATCATCAGGCGAAATTGCTTTAATGCTACGCTCGACAGTTTCCGATTCGGGCAAAATTTTGACACTACCGCCGGTCGCTGTAGTCTTCAGCCAAAGAGCATTCTTTTTGTCGGTGAACGCAATAAATTTTCCGTCGGGGAAATTTTTGCGCCCGTTATGTCGCCGCTTTCCGATGGTCGGCGCCGCCGCCTACCAGCAGCTCCTGGCTTTGGGCAAAAATTGAAGTATTAGAATTTATCCGCGAACCCACCAAAAAGAGCGCAGCGAAAATCACTAATGAAAAAAATGCTGAAAAGTAATTGCGAAAAGTTTTGTAAATCATCGTTTATTCTCCTTGATTTGCCTTGAAACTCTGTTTGACTCGAAAAGCTAAGGCACAAAAGCCGAAGGAACGGGCTTGTCGCCGCCTTGTCCGAATTGCTGGATCAATGTTCCGGCGGTTGATCGCTGCAGATACCATACTGAGTTGGACGGACGGAATACTGCCGCGTCGAATTTTCCGTCACCATCGTAATCGCCGGGACTCGGAATATCGCCGTTCGAGCCAAAGGGAAATGCATAATAGCTGGAATTTTCACTTCTTAGAACGAACCATTCGCCCGAAGAAGGTCTAAAAAATGCAAGGTCCGTTTTGCCGTCGCCGGTGTAATCGCCTGCAACCGGCTTGTCAGTGGAAATGCCGAAAGTTGTTGCGAAAATTGACCCGGTTTGACTCCGCTGAATCCACCATTGACCACCCGTCGGGCGAAAAATAGCGATATCGCTTTTACCGTCCCCGTCATAATCACCTACCACGGGAACATCGCCGCTCGCGCCAAATGATTGGATGATCGTGCCGCCGGCTGTGAGCGAGATATACCAGGTTGCCGTCGAAGGACGAAACACCGCGGCATCTACTTTCGCGTCGCCGTCAAAATCGACGACAGTTGGAATATCTGTTGATGTGCCCCAGGGAAACGCGAAATAGCTGAAGTCTTCCGAGCGTAGCACATACCAAAAACCATTGGACGGACGAAAGAAAGCGATGTCGGTCTTGCCGTCGCCGGTAAAATCGCCCGGCGTGATCTTGTCAGTTGATGCTCCGAACTGAAAAGCCTTGACGGTGCCCCCATTGCTGTTTTGATACCACCATTCGCCGTTTGACGGGCGAAAGATCTTCCCGCTGGTTTGGAAATCCTAAATCCCGCGCTTGCGGTTACCGAGCCCGTTCCCGGCGATACGAAAAACACGAGCGTCGCCGAAAATTATTCGTGGGGCGCAGGCGGCGGCTATTGGTGGTGGCGGCAATATTGGTTTGAGCACCAAAACTTCCGAGACGAACGAGCTGAAGCTTTTGCGTCCTTGCTCTGGGAAGGTGTTTACAATTATTCGTATGTCGCGCGCGCAACGACGCCGGGCGAATTCGTGGTCCCGCCGGCAAAAGCCGAAGAAATGTATCATCCCGAAACCTTCGGCAGAAGCGGCACGGATTTCGTCAAGGTAGAATAAAAGTCGAGCGCGGTGAGCTGAAAGGCTTTTCCGCGTTTTTTTTATTATTGTGTTTTCTCCCATTTCATTTCTTTTGCCCGGTTATAGATCGCACCCTTGATCTCGGATAATTTTTCGCCGCCTTTGCCGAGATTATCGGAAACTTCTTTTGTTTTGCCGGAAGCGTACTTTCGTAAAATCTGGCGGCGCGTCCACTGGATTATTTTTCTTATTGCCAGAGCGAACCGCCGCAAATTAGCGCTCTGCCGCTTCCGGGTTCGGTTAAATGAAATCTTCCCGCCTGGATATTGCTAAAAACGTCGCCGACGGAAATTTTTAGAACCTGCGCGATCTCTTCCGGTGAAAATGACGACGTCGCCGATCCGCACGACGCGCAAAAAAATTGCGTTCCGCCGCCGGATATTCGAATCGTTTTGATCTCGTGCGTTTCGATACTTATTTCGATTCGCCGTTTTGTTTTGTTTTTCATTAACATGGTTTCGTATAAATTAAATTTTTTAGGTTAACTTTAGAATCTGCCCGATGCGGAATGTCAAAATTGTGCGAAAGTCGATAAATTTTGACTTCCGCATCCGGGCGAATTGCCGGATCAAGGAACGAAGCCGATGGAACCGGAACATCGCCGGTGCTTCCGAACGTCCGGATGCTGACTCCCGCTGTTGTTTGATTCAGATACCAAGTGTTGTTTGAAGGTCTGAAAACTGCAGCGTCGGATTTGCCGTCACCGTCGTAATCGCCGGGCGCGGGAATGTCGCCGTTTGAACCGAAAGGAAAGGCATAATAACTCTGGTTTTCACTTCTTAAAACAAACCACTCGCCGGTCGAAGGTCTAAAGAAAGCAAGATCCGTTTTACCGTCGCCGGTGTAGTCGCCCGCAACCGGTTTGTCAGTGGAAGATCCGAAAGAGGTTGCGAAAATTGAACCGCTTTGACTTCGCTGAATCCACCATTGTCCGAGCGAAGGACGGTAAATAGCTATGTCGGCTTTACCGTCGCCGTCGTAATCACCGATAACGGGAATATCGCCGTTTGCGCCAAACGTCTGTGCGATGATGCCGCCGGAAGATTTTTGGATATACCAAGTTGCAGTCGAAGGACGAAACACCGCGGCATCTGCTTTCGCGTCGCCATCAAAATCGCCGACCGTGGGTAAATCAGTCGAATTGCCCCAGGGAAAGGCGTAAAAGCTGAAATCTTCCGAGCGGAGAACAAACCAGAAACCCGTTGACGGACGGAAGAAAGCTATGTCGGTTTTGCCGTCACCGGTAAAATCTCCCGGCGTGATCTTGTCCGTTGATTGACCAAATTGCGCGGCATAGGTTACGCCGGTTGAACTCCGATTTATCCACCACTCACCAACGGGCGGACGAAAGATCGAAATATCGGTTTTCCCATCGCCGTCAAAATCAGACGTTGGATTTGCCATATTGGGCAGATAGCGCACCACTGCAAAATTAGTTGTGCCGCCGGTCGAGTTGTGCGCGGCTCCGGCGACGACTATCTTGCCGTCCGCCTGCATGGCGACGGCGTTTGCGGTATCGGTGCTGTTGTTGAGGTCGGTGAACAAAATGCCGGACTGACCGAAATTCGTGTCCAGACCGCCGTTCGGGTTATATCGCGCCAGCGAGAAATCGACATTTCCATTATCACCGACGGCGATGATCTTTCCGTCGGATTGGAGTGCGAGTCCGTTTGCGGAATCATGTCCGCTCGTGTTGAGATTGGTTTCGACTTTTCCGTCCACATCGAATGTTGTGTCGAGTGTTCCGTTAGAGTTATAGCGGGCGAGGGCGAAGTTTCTGCTTCCGCCTGTTATTGTAAATCCGGCGGCAACAATTTTTCCGTCGGGCTGGACTTTCATATCGTGTATGCGGTCGTCGCCGCTGGCAAAATCCGTAAGGACTTTACCGCCGCTGCCGAAATTGATGTCGAGCGAACCGTTTGTGGTATATTGGGCGAGAGCAAAATCCTGTCCGCCGGGATTTCCGTAGCCAGCAACGAGAATTCTTCCGTTGGACAGAATACTTGCGGCTTGTGCAGATTCATTTGTATTTCCGCCAAAATCGGTATTTACGATGCCGCCATTGCCAAATGTGTTATCGAGCGAACCATTCGTGTTTAATCGAACTATCCGCCAATCCGTAAAAAACGGTGGATTAGGAGTTCTTACAACAGCATTACCGGCGGCAATAATTTTGCCATCGGTTTGAATTGCCAGGTCGGTTAAGCGCTCGTGGAAATCAGTTATAACAACTCTGCCGTTATTCCCAAAAGTCGTGTCGGGTGTGCCGTTTGCCGTATAACGTTCCAAGAACATAAAACTAGGTTCAGCAATATTAGTTGATCCGCCTACCACGATTTTGCCGTCGGACTGAATAACGACGGAATAAATTCGCCCGCTCCCGGATAATCCTATAATTTTGCCGCTGCCGTTAAATGTAGTGTCGAGCGAGCCGTTCGCGTGATAGCGTGCAATTTGGGTTCTACCATGTATAGATGAATAGCCGACAACGACAATTCTGCCGTTTGGTTGAATGGCAACATCACTTCCGATGTCCTCTCCGCCGTTAAAATCAGTCGCCACCTTGCCGTTGCCGCCAAAGCTCAGATCAAGCGCTCCGCCCGCCGCAAATGTCCGAAGCGGATTTCCGGCAAAAATTAATGCGACGAATAGTGAAAGCGCGAATGACAAAAGACGTTGAGATACAAATCGTGGATCGAATAAAACTCGTTGCGGTTTTTTTCGAAATACAGAACTTCGGACTACTTTGCCCTTGAGATAACTTCGAGTTTGCGCCTCCGCCGCGAAAACCGCGAAAAGCGAAACTGCAAAACCCATCCATATTCGATTTCTTATCCTTGTGCTCATCATATATTGTTCCTCCAAAAAAAAATCTATTCTGTTTCCGGCTTGTGCTAAAATTGGCTTAAATGCCTGAAACTTTGCGGATGCTACTAGTTTTGCCGAACGCGAGCTAAAAGTCCCTAATTTTTTGGCTAAAGATTGCTAAATTTTGCTAAAGCGGAACTCAACGATGGCAGCCGGGGAAATTTTTTCATTCGCAGAATTTGAGATCGAGGCGGCAAAACGGCTTTTGCTGAAAAAAGGCGCGCCGGTGTCGCTAAATCCTAAGGCGTTCGATTTGCTTTTGACGTTAGTTCGAGCGCGCGGCACCGTTTTGTCGAAAGATGAGTTGCTCGAAATGGTTTGGCAAGGACAATTCGTAGAGGAAAACAATCTCACGGTTCACGTTGCGGCTCTCAGAAAAATTCTCGGTGAGACAAAAAACGAGCACCGGTTTATCGTTACGATTCCCGGCAAAGGCTATGCTTTTGTCGCGAAAGTCGATCTTGCCCAAGACGCGGAAAATCTGAACCAATCGATCGCGCGGCTCTCACGTGAAAATTTTCCGGCGAAGGCTGACAATTTAGTTCTACCGCAAACCGAAGATCTCGTCGGGCGGGAATCGCTCGTCGGACGCGAACGCGAGATCGCCGAGATCAAGAATATGCTGCGCCGAGAAGGCGCTCGCCTCGTTACGCTTACCGGAACCGGCGGAACCGGTAAAACACGGCTTGCCAAATCGACCGCTGAAGAGTTGAGCGCGGATTTTGCGGACGGCGTATTTTTTATCGAGCTCGCCGCCGCCAGCGATCCGGAACTCGTGGCGCCGACCATCGCGCAGGCGCTCGGCGTGAAGGAATCGGTTGATAAATCGCTTCTCGAAACGCTGAAAACTTTTCTCGGCGAGCGGCGAATGTTGCTTATTCTGGACAATTTCGAGCAATTGATCTCTGCTGCAAAGCTTTTAACCGGGCTGCTTGATTCTTCTTCATTTCTAAAGATTCTCGTCACTAGCCGAATCACCCTGCGTTTGAACATCGAACATGAATTCGTCGTCACGCCGCTCGCTGTTCCTCCGCGCGAATCGCATTTCTCCGCCGGTGAATTAAGCGATTTTTCGGCGATCGAGCTTTTCGTTTTACGCGCAAAAAGCGCGCGCGCAAGTTTTATTCTCGATGACGAAAACGCGCACGTTATTGCCGAGATCTGTCACAAGCTTGACGGGCTTCCGCTCGCGATCGAGCTCGCCGCCGCGCGCGTCAGGTTGTTGTCTGTAGATTCGATCCTGACGCGTCTCGAAACCGCATTGAAATTGCTCAAAGGCGGCGCAAAACATTTACCCGAGCGGCATCAGACGATGCGTGCCGCGATCGAATGGAGTTATTACCTGCTAGACGGTGACGAGAAAGCGATATTTCGGCGATTGGCGGTTTTTGCGGGCGGCTTTACCGTCGAAGCGGCTGAAAAGGTTTGTGAGATTAGCGATCAGGCGGAAGCAAAGCCAAAGCTCGAAATCCTTGACGGGATAATGTCGCTTTTTGAAAACAATCTTTTGGCTCTTCGCGAACAACCGGACGGCAGCGCGCGTCTGCGGATGTTGGAAGTTGTGCGCGAATTTTCGCTTGAACGCCTCGAGGCAAGCGGCGAGATCGACGCCTTCCGCCGAAATCACGCTGAATTTTTTCTGGCGTTAGCGGAGAACGCCGAGCCGCATCTATCAGCCGAGCGCGCGGGCGAATGGCTGGAAAACCTGGAAATTGAAATTGACAATCTTCGCGCCGCGCTCGATTGGTCGCTGCAAAACGAACCGGAAACGGCTACGCGAATCGCGGCGGCAAGTCGATTTTTCTGGATCAATCACAGTCATCTGACGGAAGGTCGCGAGTGGCTTGGGTCGACATTGAAACGAAGCCGCGGCACGCATCATTCGCTTCGGTTCAAGCTGCTCGCCGGACTCGGCACAATGTCTCGGCTGCAGGGCGATTATGAAGCGGCGCAAAAGTTCTATAAACAGGGTTTTGATGAAGGTAAAGCGAATGGCGATCTGCGGCAAATCTCGTTGTCCGCGAGCGGTCTTGGAACGGTCGCTCAGTTGAGAAACGATTACGACGACGCTCGAAAATATTATGAGGAAGGAGTAGCGGTAAGCCGCGAGGCAAACGACGATTTCGCACGCGGCGTTTCGCTCAATTGTCTTGCCGATCTGGAGAAATCGGAAGGCAATTTGGTGACGGCGCGCGACCTTTTATGCGATGCCCTGACGATTTTCAGAAAGCTCGGCAATAAAGAAACCGTGAGCAGCAGCCTGAATAATCTCGGTGTGATCGCGTTTGAACAAACCGATTTCGACGCGGCGTACGCATATTTTTCAGAGGGTTTGACGATCGCTCGGGAATTGAAGCACAAGATCAACATTATCGATTCGCTAAATGGATTTGCCGCTCTTGCCGCGCGCTGCGGAGACCCGGAACGGGCGCTGCAAATCGCCGGCGCGGCTGAAAATTTACGTGAGTCGATCGGTTACGACACAGAACCAGCTGAACGCCGTTTTCGCGAAGACTATCTTGCAAAGACTCGCGCCGCGCTTGATGCGAAGGCTTTTGAAACAGCCTGCGAGAAAGGTCGAGCGCTGCTGCCGGATGAAGCGGTCGCGCTCGCAACTCGGAGGTTGTCGGCGGATTTTGAAGACAATCAATTTACGGAAATCGTTATTGAGAATCGCAGCATTTCGCGCATTGTCGTCGAAGATGAAATTGAAGAGGACAAGGAGTCAGGCAAAATTATTGACGTTTCGCCTGCTGCGAAAAAGTAAATTCGACGGGGCGACTTGCCAAATTTTCCTCGAAACCGCAAAATCTCAGGACGTGAGTCAAAACTTCGAAAAAGTCATCGAACTTCTTAAACTTGAATCCGCCGCGATCGAGCGCGCGGCGGGAAGATTAGACGTAAGTTCGGTTGAAAACGCGATCGAGCTTTTATCGCGTTGTGAGACGAAAGTTATCGTTACTGGCGTCGGAAAATCGGGCGTGATCGCGCAGAAGATCGCGCAAACGTTGACTTCAACCGGCACGATCGCTGTATTTGTTCATCCTTCTGACGCGCTTCACGGAAGTCTCGGCGTGATCGCGACCGGCGATGTCGTTATCGCGCTAAGCAATTCCGGCGAGACAGACGAAATTTTGCTGCTGCTTCCAACCTTAAAAAACCGCGAAATTAAATTGATATCGATCGTAGGGAATGTTGGCTCGACGCTTGCGAGACAATCGGACGTTGTTCTCGACGCTTCGGTTGATGAAGAAGCATGCCCGTTAAACCTCGCGCCGACGGCTTCGACGACCGTTTCGCTTGCGATCGGCGACGCTATCGCGATGACGCTGATGCGGTCGAAAGGCTTGACGGCGGAAGAGTTTGCGGCGAATCATCCGGCGGGACGTTTGGGCAAAAGATTGACTCTGAAGGTGAAAAACCTGATGCATGAAAGCCCGAATATTTCACCCGAAGCGAACTGGCTCGAAGTCGTCAAAGCAATTTCCAAACACTCGCTCGGCGCGGTCAATGTCATTGACGAAAATAAAAAACTGATCGGCATTGTGACCGACGGCGATCTGCGCCGGACAATCGAAAAAACTCCGCCCGAAAATTTTTCCGAACTCACAGCCGATCAAATGATGACCAGAAATCCCACGGTTGCGTCGCCGGAAATGCTCGCCTTTGACGCGCTGCAACTGATGGAACACCGAAGTTCGCAAATCTCGGTTCTTCCGGTTGTCGACGGTGAAAAATGCGTCGGTTTGATAAGACTTCACGATATCGTAAGAAGCGGTCTTTAGATCCTATACCTACTTCTTACGTTTTAGGCATATTTTTCACGCTGCGTTCGAGGTCGGGAAGATATTTTTCGGCGCGTTCGTTTATTAGAGTCAGACGTTTTGCAGTCGAACGCGTGACAAGTATTTCAAACTGATCTTCCGGTGTAAACCAACTGAGAAATCCGTCTATCAGCATAAACGAAGTGTATTGAGCCGCCTCGTAATTATATTTTATGGTTTTTGAAACCGCGGCGAATTCGCTCATTCGCCCGCCCGCGGCTTTTCCGATGCGCTCGATGATCGATAAGCATTGCTCGAATTGCGGACGGACAAGCGCATCTGCCTCACGATTATCTTCGAACCATTTAATATTGATGCAAAAATGATTTTCTTCGGACGGCAAAAAGCCAAGATTTTCGTAGCGGCAGATGCCTTTGAGATAAATTGTCGCCGTCTTGTCTTTCTGCGGCTCGATCTTTTGAACCTGTACGGCAATGCCGACGCTCCCGACGCCGACGTCGTCAAACCTTCGCGCATCGAGTTCGTTGACGGGAGTAAAACCGATAAGGTCGTGTCCTTTGCCTGAAATTTCTTCAAGCGTTTTATGCATCCACGCGTTTTCGCCTGTCGTTGAAACCGTTATAGTTTTTTCAACCGTTGGCAGAATTATTACGCGTTTCCACGGCAGCATCGGAATGTGTTTTACCGGCGCGAGATTTCCGAGCAGCGTTTCGCGCCCGTCAGCGGTCAAAACGCGCCCGTCATGTGTCACGCGGTGATGACGGATCTGATTGATGAGCTTCTTTCTCTTTTTTGCATCTTTTTTATGCATAAATCCTTACGTCGTTGAAATTGATCCAAGTGATTGCTTTGATTTTATTATAAAATGTTCGCGAATCAAACATCCGGATATTTGGCAAGCGTTTTTGCGGCGAGTTTCGGTCGAGCCGACCAAAAGCGCAAACTTTTTCGAAACGTTAAACTCGTGATGCCGGAATTCAACCAAATTTCAGGACAACTTTCGGATCGCGCTTTATATCTATTGACAGGTAATTGATATTTTTTTGACGGAATTATGAAAAAAACTATAACACTGATTTTTTTGATCTTGATCTCGATTTCTTTCGCGCGCGCTCAAACGGCGGAAGTTACCATTTCGCTCAACGAACCGTTTTTTGACGCTCTAATTGACGCGATCTTTAAGAATTCGAATCCGCCGGAATTTCCGATCGCCGGTTTTCGCACAAAAGAGACCGGCGCTTCCCATATCACGCCTCCTTCGTTTGCGGACAATGTATTTTTTGTCTCTTCTTCCATTTCGAATACCGCTTGCCCGGAAACGATAAAGCTGCAGCGCGAGATCGACGGTGTAAAAACCGCCGTGCGCTTTCGCGACGGACAAATCTTTGCGCCGCTGTCATTTACCGGCAATTACAGTCCGCCTTTGATCGGCTGCGTTGATTTTTCAGGCGTTGCCGAAACAAATATCGTTCTCGAATTCGATCGGCAGAGGCAAGCATTGATCGGGCGCGCGCGGGTTTTGAACGTTAATTTGAGCGGAACCCGCGGCATCGGCAGCTCGTTAATCGCAAATCTTGTTCAGGGCTCGATCGACCGAAAAATAAATCCGATCGAGATTCTGCAAATGGACAAAATTTCGTTTACCGTCCCGATCCAAAACTCGGGCGCGCTTAGAATGAAAGCCGTAAGCGTAAAAACCGAAGTGGGCAACGGCGTTTTGAACGTCCGTATTGCGTACCAATTTGAGAAAGCGCAATAGCCGAAAAAGACGATGCGATGCTCTAAATCGTGCCTCACCGTGCATCGCAATTCTGTAAATTCCTGAAAATACAAGGCTCGTATCAGCGGCACGGTGATTGCACCTTTCATTCATTGGTGAAACAGAATAGAAGTTTCAAAGGAGGTTTATGAAACAAAATATTAAAAGTCTGGCATTATCTTTACTCATCGGCGGAGCATTGATTTTGGGCACGGGCGAATTTGCAAACGCTCAAAAAAATCGCAACCGCGAACGCCAGCAGGAAAACACTCAAAAGGAGAAGGACGAGCAGAAGCAGCGGCGTGAGGAACGCCAGACTCAGCAGGAACAACGGCAGCAAGATCGGCGGGCTCAGCAGCAACAGCAGCAAAACCAACAAAAGCAAAGAGACGAACAGGCGCGGCTTGCACAGGAGCAGCGTCAGCGGCAGCAGCAACAGCAACAAATTCAGAATCAGAATCGCCGCCAAGTTCAAGAACAGCAGCAGGAAATTCAGAATCAGCAGCGCCGCAGAGATCAGGAACAAAAGCAACAGCAGCAGCAGCAGATTCAGAATCAGAATCGCCGCCAAGTTCAAGAACAGCAGCGGGAAATTCAGAATCAGCAGCGTCGGCGTGAGCAGGAACAACAACAGCAGGTTTGGCAGCAGCAGCGTCAACAGGAAAATCGAGAGCGCCAGCAGAAGGATCAACAGTCGGTTTGGCAGCAGCAGCGTCAGCAGCAAAATCGAGAGCGGCAGCAGAGCGATCAAAAGCAGGTTTGGCAGCGGCAGCAGGAACAGCTCGCGCGTCAGCAGAAAATATACGAGCAGCGGCGTTTAGAGCAGTACAATCAGCAATGGCGGCAGCAGCAGCAGCTTGAGCGCCAGCGCCAGCGTCAACTCGAACAGCAACGACGTCAATATCAATTGCGTTATCAGCAGAGATATTACGAGCGTTTGCGCCAGGATCAACTGCGTCTGCAGAGATGGCAAGCGTATAATAATTTGAGATATAACTACCGTTACAATCGGAACAATAACTATTATTATACGAGCCAATACGGCGCCCAAATGCTCCGCCAAGCGGCGCAGAGCGGCTACGAGGAAGGCTTTTACGCGGGGCAAGCGGACCGCGACGACGGTTGGGGCTACGGCTACAACGGTCATTTCGGTTACCAAGATGCTACTTACGGTTATGACGGTTACTATGTAGATCTGGACGACTACCGCTATTATTTCCGTGAGGGCTTCCGCCGCGGTTATGAAGACGGATACTACAACCGTTATCGTTATGGCAATTACAACAACGGGAGATACAATCTTCTCGGCAATATCTTATCGACGATCTTAAGCTTTACGCTCGATAACTAAAGTCGACAGAGCTTTGTTGAAACGGTTTCATTCGAAAGAGTGAAGCCGTTTTTTTCTATAACAATGCAAGCCAGCCTTCGTACAGCATAACCATCGCGAGCGTATCGAGTTCGCAATATTTCCGAAGAGCTGTTTCGATTTCTTTGCGCTCGTAATCCGACATTTCCTGGAACTGAAGTTTGCCGTAAGCCGTCATCGCCGCGCCGCCGTCGTTTAGCTCGTCTATTTCGCTGATGAGAATCGCATAATCGTGGTCGGATTCATCCGTAAACAACTTCGGCAAAAGTTTGTAAGGATCGCGAACTCTTCCGTTTTCGAGCTCTACCCAGCACTGGTCAGAGAAATTTAAACTTTTAATGCCGCCGCCAGAGCCGTAGATCGGTGCGGAATATTTTTGCTGGAGAAACTTTGAGCTGTTCAATATCGCCGGAAGAACATGCTTGATCGAGTTTGAGCCTTTCGTTGCCGGGTCGTAGTAAAATCGTCTGACAAGCTCGTGCAAATCGATCATACTTCGCGCGCCTTTCCATTGTTCTTCGGATTTTCCCGTTGATTTGGTGATGGTTAGGATAAAGTCGCAAAGTTCTTCGCGATCGCGAATTTCGTCCGGGTCAGAAACCAGCTGCCGTCTAATTTCATTTAAATATGTGTTTTCGTGATTGTGATAGCGAAAAATGCTGCCGCCGTCGTTTTCGAGCTGCGATTTTAATGCGCGGACAAAGTCGTAATTTGGAAATGCGCCGGGTTTCGCGTTTAGGAATTCGCCGGCATGTTCGATTTTTCCGTCGGCATCTACGGTGTGATGCGAAAATTGAAACGCAATACCTTCATACGGACGGCGATTCTTCTTAAACGGAACGGCGGGCATCGACGTCTCAAAGTCGATAAAATGAAGCGGAAAAGTCCAGGTTTCCATTTCGCGTTTCAGATTTTCCCGATCGAGCCACACCGAAGTATCCGCCGTTCTGGCTTTTTCGATCTGAATCCATTGTCGTTCGGTTTGAGATAATCCCGGTTTGTCGTCGGTTTTCGGCGAAACGTCGTCGATTGAAACGTCCGCGAGCTTTATCTTTCCGGCGCCGATCAACCGGTCTGTGCCGCGGTAATTCCAAATTTCCAAAACTGCGGGCTCGTCAAAATCGGCGTCGTTCCAATGAAGCGCGTTTCGCCAACATTCGCGAAAACCGCTTTTCATTTCGCCTTCGGCTTCATTGTCCGCAAGACGAAATTCGCACTTTTTGCAAATGCTTGACGGCTGGCTGACGATCTTTTCGTCGCGCACGTAATGATCGGCAAACCGCGCGATCATTTCTTCAAACGTTCCGTCGTCCGTTAACTCCGCAAAGATCGTTTCGCAGCTTTGATCGACATTTATTACACGCAGCACCGGCGGTTGAAGATCCGCGCCGCACAATTCGGGCGAGACTGCGACGCTTTTTCTGCCGTCGGAACCTGTTTTGAGGCGAAATTTCTGATTCAGACCGTCGGTCGGAGAATGCGCGGTTTTGTCCGTCAACATAAGAAACGCGCTGATATTCCAGTCCGCGGGAAGCGCATTTCGCATAACGTATTTTTGAAACGCCGCATCTTCAAGGTAAGGTCGCCATTTACTCTGAATTGTTCCGTTTTTGTTAAGACATCCGCTCTCATCGGAAAAGTCGCACGATTTTGCTTTTACCTCGATCAATTCCACTTCATAGCCAAGTTTTCGGACAATATCGGCACGAATGAAATAGTTTTCGAATCGAAACGCGCCTTCGTAGATCGTTACATTTTCACGCGTGAGAAGTTCCATTGTTTGGCGAACGGCTTCGTCATGATCAAGACTAAAAACTTCGAAACCGCCCGGAAAATAATTCTTTGCGAGCTCGCCGACCTGAAAACCGCCATCGGCAAGCGCCCGGAGAAACGGATCGTCGAGTTTCCGGTTTGCATATTCTTTTTTGTCCGAATAAAAAAGCTTTGTCGGACATTCCATCGCAAGCTTGAATCGGGATTTTGTAAGGTATCGCGTTTTTGTCATAACTTATTTTAAGATCGCCAAATACTCTTTCCAAGCGCCGACGTTTTCGGAGTACTTTCTCGCCAAAACTTCTGCAATTTGTTTTATATGATTAAGATCGTGAACAACCCAAGTCGCTAAGAGTTGTTCGAGGTTGACTTCGCCTAGTTCGGGATGAATTCCTTTCAACTTTAATTGTTCTTCTGTTAGATTCCACGATCGAAGAGTTTCAATGTTTTTTCGCCGAAGAACGGCAAATTCTGCGAGCAATTCGCTCAAAGTTTTTCCCTTCGATTTCTCAAATTGCGCAACGCGGTCAAACGGAACGAACGTCCGATTTTCGCTTTGCTCCAAAATAATTCGGGCGCGCGGGATCCAATCGGTTTCCTCGCCGTGAATGTAATGCCCGACGATGTCGAAAGGCGACCAACTTTCGGTATTTCCGTCCGATCTTGTCCAATCTTCGGAAAGATTTCCTATTAAGGACTTCACGGTTTCAGGCGTTTTTGAAAGAATTTCGATGGCTTGGTCAAGGTCAAATTTCATACTTTCGGCAATTATATAACTTATTTGCTAAAATCTAACGCTTTGGATATGAAGTCACCACTCGTTGCAATTATAGGTCGCCCGAACGTCGGAAAATCGACGCTTTTTAATCGTCTAACAGGCGCGCGAAAAGCGATCGTCGGCGACGAGCCGGGCATCACGCGCGACCGGATCTACGGCGAAGTCGAATGGAAGGCGAAAACTTTCGAGCTTGTCGA
Organism: Pyrinomonadaceae bacterium; assembly: GCA_041747435.1. Lineage (GTDB taxonomy): Bacteria > Acidobacteriota > Blastocatellia > Pyrinomonadales > Pyrinomonadaceae > JBGTFE01. The sequence goes on from JBGTFE010000031.1 coordinate 15,526, forward strand.
TACCGGCGGAATCGTGCCTGATGACGAAGCGATCATTCCCGCAAATATTTTTAAGCAAGCGGGTTTTGCCATCGAAAAAGCGCAGGCGATAATATGGGTCGTCGATGCGCGAGCCGGCGCGATTCCGCTCGATGAAGAAATTTCTGTTTTTCTACGAAATATCGGAAAGCCTGTGTTTATCGCCGCCAACAAAGCTGAAACGCGAAAAGTCGAAGAAGAAGCCGCCGAATTTTATCAGTTTGGTTTTGAATTGACGGCGGTTTCAGCCGAGCATGGAACTTCGGTCGGCGATCTGCTCGACCAGGTTTTCGCGGTTTTGACCTTCGAAGAAGAAGTTGATGAAGAAAAACCTGACGAGATAAAACTCGCGATAATCGGGCGTCCGAACGTGGGAAAATCTTCGCTTTTGAACAAAATTCTTGGCGAAGAGCGCGTGATCGTTTCGCCGATCGCCGGAACGACCCGCGATGCGATCGATACGCATTTGACGGTTGGCGGGCAAAAATTTCTGCTGATCGACACCGCCGGAATTCGCCGTAAAGGCAAGACAACCGAAATGGCGGAAAAGCTTTCAGTTATCATGGCGCGAAAATCGCTCGAGCGAGCCGACGTTGCCGTAATGATAATCGACGCCGTCGAAGGCATCACGAGTCTCGATGCAAATATTGCCGGTTATGCCGTCGAATCGGGCTGCTCGATAATTCTCGTCGTCAACAAATGGGATGCGCTCGAAGAAAAGGAAACGAACACTATCTATCGTTTTGAAGACGAACTGCGCCAAAAGATGAAGTTCCTCGAATGGGCGCCGATGGTCACGATCTCGGCTTTAACCGGACAACGCGTTACGAATATTCTTCCGCTTGTTGTGAAAGCAAACGAAGCGCGAAACTTGCGCGTTCCGACAGCAAAATTGAACAAATTCTTTGAAGAAAATATTTCGCAGCCGAAAGGCGGAGCGACTGCTTCGTCAGGAAAAGG
>JBGTFE010000032.1:0-5442 GCA_041747435.1 Pyrinomonadaceae bacterium
GATGATTGGGATAAAGTTTCGACCGGAACCATTGCCGGACATATTATCGAATGCGGCGGGCAATGTTCGGGCGGAAATTGTCAATACGACTGGCAAAATATTCCCGAACTTGAAAATATCGGGTTCCCGATCATCGAAGCCTATCCGAACGGCGATTTTGTCGTAACAAAACACGAAAATACCGGCGGACGAATTAATATTCAATCGATCAAAGAACAGCTTTTATATGAAATGGGCGATCCGCACGAATATATCACGCCCGATGTCGTCGCCGATTTTACGACTATAAATTTAGCCGAAGACGGCGAAAACCGCGTCAAAGTTTTCGGCATCAAAGGTCATCCGAACACCGAATTTTATAAGGTTTCGATTGCTTATTCGGCTGGCTGGAAAGCCGTCGGAACGCTTGTTTATTCGTATCCGCAGGCTTTTGAAAAAGCGAAAGCCGCCGATAAAATTTTGCGGGCGCGGCTTGCGAAACTCGGTTTGAATTTTGATTTGATTTTGACGGAATTTGTCGGCGTGAACGCGACGCACGGACATCTCGCGGGCGCACCTTCCGAGGATATTCCCGAAGTCCAATTGCGTTTCGGTGTGCGCGGGCAATCGAAAGCCGATGTCGAAAGATTTACCAAAGAACTCGCGCCGTTGATCTTAACCGGACCTCCGGCAGTAACGGGTTTTGCGGGCGGTCGCCCGAAGGTCGAAGAAATTATGGCGTATTTCCCCGCGCTGATCCCAAAAACACTAATTCAAACGGACGTTTCTATCATTGAAGCTTGAGATTCCCCGATTGTTTTTTGTCATAAACGGTGCATTTCTCATCATTGACGACCAGTTTTTCGTCGTAAACGGTGAGTTTTTCGTCATAAACGATGCGTTTTTGGTTATAAGCGCTCAGTTTTTCGTCATAAACGTTCAGTTTTTCGTCATAAACGGTGAGTTTCTCGCCATAAACAGTCAGTTTTCCGCTAAAACAAACAGAGCGCCGCCGTCAATTCGCTCGATATTTACTGTATTTTCGGCACGCTTACCTCATTCGATCTGATTTCCACCTTCGTTGTGCCGAATTTTGCATATTCGAGTGTCGCTTTTGCATAAAGACGCGCGGAAGTTATGCCGTTTTTGGCAGAGATGTCGAAATAAGAAAACGAAAGTTTTCCGGGAACGAGAATTCCGAGCGGGCTTTCCCGATAATCAAACTCGCTGCGCAGCGCAACGGCGAGCGAAGTCTCGTTTTGTACCGTCACCTCGTTCTCATCGCGCCGAATCTGAAACGTCGCCGCGTCTATCCACAGCTTTCCGCGCAGAAATACTTTCGATCTATTAAACCCCGCCGGCAGGTTGAGACTAAAGCTGATGGTAGGTTTATTCTTCTCCGCGGCTTCTTCGTTAATTGAAATGTAAGGCGAAGGATTCGTCTGTCGGTATTCGACGAGAAATAGCTCGGCACCATTCAGATTTTCTCGTCCGAGCAGTTTGAATTCAAAAAAAGGACGAATGTGTTCGCTGAGAATGATCGCCTGCCAAAGCGTCATTCCGTTGATGCGAAGCGTTTTGTCGTATCGCAGGCTTTCCTTTTGAATGCGTCGCAGCTCCGCTTCGATCGAGCCCGTTTTCGCGATTTCGGCAAACAAATCGACGGTTCTTTTATCGCTGTCGCCGACGATCTTACCGTCAACCTTAACGATATTTCGATATTCACTGATGATATTTTCGTTTTTTGCAGATTGATAAACGATAAAATTTGATTCGACGACCGTTCGTTTTTTTAGCTCGCCTACTTTTCCAAAGGTTTCGAACGTTTTTGTCTCCTCAGATAGAAGATTTTTGAACGCTTCGCGATAATTTTGCGTCTCTTTTTCCGCTTTTTTTAGGATCGTTTCGAGATCTACGGGCTGTGGCGGCGTCTGCGCGGTAGTGATGGTTGATTGGATAAAAATAAGAAATACCAACCACGAAACAACGCAAAAAAACACCGAATTCTCCGTGGCTATTTCGTGTTGATTCGCGTTATTTAGTGGTTTCATCTTATTTTCCGCGGAACGCCTTGATATTTTATTTAAACACAATTCTAATTGAATTGAAAATATATTTATGAGTGAAAAAGTCGAAACCTGGAAGCGGATATCGTCAAAAGCGGTCGCGGATTGCCGTGTTTTTAAGGTTCGCGAGGATCTTTGCGAGCGCGAAAGCGATAATGCGGAAGCGTCGTTTTTCGTGATCGAAAATCTGGATTGGGTAAATATAATCGCGCTGACCGAATCGGATGAAGTAGTTTTGATCGAGCAGTTCCGACACGGTATCGAAGAAACGATTCTTGAAATACCAGGCGGAATGATCGACGAAGGAGAATCGCCGGAAAGCGCCGCGCAGCGCGAGCTTTTGGAGGAAACCGGTTTTTCGTCCGATAACTTTGTTCTTTTGGGAAAATCGCGCCCGAACCCGGCGATCCAGAACAATACGATCTATCATTTTCTTGCGCTCGATAGTACGAAAACACGCGAACCGGAATTTGATGAGCATGAGTCGGTCGCAACCAAATTGGTTTCGCGTTCGGAAATTGGCAATTTGATCTTGGAAGGCAAGATTACGCATTCGCTCGTTGTTGCGGCTTTTTATTTTTTAGATTCTAATAAAAGTTATGAAAATCGAACTTCTTAAGCTAGCCCACGCGCGATCCGGTGATAAAGGCGACACGGCAAATGTCGGCGTAATTGCGCTCAGAGACGAAATTTACCCGATAATTGTTCGCGAAGTTACGGCGGAAAAAGTAAAAGCGCATTTCGGCGAGATCGTAAAGGGCAACGTTGAGCGTTTTGAACTGCCAAATCTCGGCGCTTTGAATTTTCTACTGCACGAAAGTTTGGGCGGCGGCGGAACGCTGTCTTTGATGACAGACGCGCAGGGCAAAACGTTTTCGACCGCGTTATTGCGAATGAAAATAGATGTTTCCGATGAGGAAGCAAAAAATTTGGGAGTTGAATCAAATTGAGAATTTTCACCGCAGAGACGCAGAGGACGCGCAGAGTGCAGCAGAGAATTTCTTCTCGGCGTTTCCCTGCGAATCTCCGCGCCTCCGCGGTAAAAATTTTCCCGGCAAAAAACGCAACAAAACGCTTTTTATGAACGATAAAATAAAATTCGACTTCGCGCAGATCGGCAGCGTCCGGCTTCATTACGCGACCGCCGGCACAGGCGCGAAGCTCGTCGTTTTGCTTCATGGTTTTCCCGAATTCTGGTATTCGTGGCGGCATCAGATCGAGGCTTTGAGCGAAGAATATACGGTCGTCGCGCCGGATATGCGCGGTTTCAACCTATCGGATAAGCCGAAAGCGGTCTCGGAATACGAAACGTCAAAATTGGTCGATGATATTGCAGGTTTGATCCGTTACTTTGGGCGCGAACAAGCTGCTGTTATCGGGCACGATTGGGGCGCAACCGTCGCCTGGACGCTCGCCGCGAAACATCCTGAAATGTTGTGGAAGCTCGGCGCGCTGCAAGTTCCGCCGATCGCCGTTTGGAAGAAAAATCAGACGCTAAAGCAATTTTTCGCAAGCTGGTATATGTTCTTTTTTCAAGTTCCCTTTTTGCCGGAATTCCTTTTGAAACTCAACGACTATACGGTTTTGTCGAACGGTTTGAAAAATTCGACTGCCGAAGCGGATTTTTTTGACGACAACGATATTTCCGAATACAAAAAAGCCTGGAGCGAGCCGTTCGCCATGACGGCAATGCTTAATTATTATCGCGCGAACGTGATAAAACGCTTCTTCAAAAAGTCGGAACCGCCCGCGAAAATAAAAGTTCCGACCGTTTTTATTTACGGCGAACAGGATCAGGCGGTTTTGCCCGAAACGGTAAAAGGCGTCGGCGAAATGATCGACGCACCGTTTGAAGAATTTCGTATTCCGACGAGCGCGCATTGGGTTCAGCAGGAAGCAAGCGAAGCGGTAACGGAAATTCTGCGCGAATTTTTAGCTGAATGAATCAGAAGCCCGCGCGTAAGCAAGGGCGGCGTTGATAAGTTAGAATCCGCCCTTGCTTACGCGCGGGCTTCTGATTGCGCACACAGTACTTTACAATAAATTCCAATCTTATGAATCAATTTCTAAAAATTGCCATTGTCTTTCTTTTAACTCTTTCCGTCGTCGCACAAACCACGCCGAATAATCGCATGATGGGTTTTTCGACGGAAAATTCCTCGAAACAAAAGGCTTTGGAAGCAAGATTCGATTCGCTTTTGAAGGCGGAATATCTTCGCGATTGGATGAAGCGTCTTTCCGCTCGTCCGCATCACGTCGGCTCGCCTTACGGAAAGCAGAACGCGGAATTCATGCTTTCGCTTTTTAAGTCATGGGGCTTTGACGCAGAGATCGAGCGCTTCGACGTTCTGTTTCCGACGCCGAAAACGCGCCTGCTGGAGATGATCTCACCGCAAAAATTTACCGCGAAATTGATCGAGCCAACGTTAAAAGAAGATTCGACTTCCGGACAAAAAAATGAGCAGTTGCCGATTTACAACGCATATTCGATCGACGGCGACGTGACAGGCGATCTTGTTTACGTCAATTACGGAATTCCGGCGGATTATGAAGAACTCGAGAAACGCGGCATCGACGTGCGCGGCAAGATCGTGATCGCGCGTTACGGCGGAAGCTGGCGCGGGATCAAACCGAAAGTCGCGGCGGAACACGGCGCGATCGGCTGTCTTATATATTCCGATCCGCGTGACGATGGATTTTTTCAAGGCGATGTTTATCCGAAAGGCGCGTGGCGTAACGGATTTGGCGCGCAGCGCGGCTCGGTCGCTGATATGCCGCTTTTTCCCGGCGATCCGCTAACGCCGGGTATCGGCGCAACAAAAGGTGCAAAAAGACTTTCGATAAAAGAAGCGCCGACGCTTACGAAAATTCCGGTGATGCCGATCTCTTATGCGGATGCGCTTCCATTGTTAAAAAATCTCGGCGGCAGAGTTGCGCCGCAAAACTGGCGCGGCGCGCTTCCGATCACATATCACCTCGGCGGAAACGGCGCGACAAAAGTTCATCTCAAACTGGCGTTTAACTGGGACATAAAGCCCGCCTATAACGTGATCGCAAAAATGAAAGGCGCTGAGTTTCCGGATCAATGGATAATCCGCGGAAATCATCACGACGCCTGGGTGAACGGCGCGGCTGATCCGATCAGCGGAATGGTCGCGCTGCTTGAAGAAGCGCGTGCGATCGGCGAGCTTACAAAAACCGGTTGGAAACCAAAACGCACGATCGTTTACGCCGCTTGGGACGCGGAAGAGCCGGGACTTTTGGGCTCGACCGAATGGGTTGAGCAGCACGCCGACGAGCTTAAACAAAAAGCGGCGGTTTATATCAATACCGATTCGAACGGGCGCGGTTTTCTCGGCATCGGCGGCTCGCACACACTCGAAAAATTTATCAACGA
>JBGTFE010000033.1:0-34244 GCA_041747435.1 Pyrinomonadaceae bacterium
TTCTTACTGTTCGGCAGTTTCAAATAATGCCAAAATGTGTTTTCCTTCTTCGGAACGCGGCGAGATCGTGCGGAGGTGTTTTTTACCTTGCGTTTCCCAGATCGCCGTTACGTGACCGTCTTTTTCAACCGCGTGATACGAAATATCTTCTTCAACTGCCGCTTCTTCTTCAGCCGCTTTTGTTTCGGTTGATTCTTCGACTGTTTCCGCCGTTTCGGTTGATTCTTCGGTCGTTTCAACCGTTTCTTCTGTTAATTCTACTGCTTCTTGTTCTGCCATTTTTATAATATTCTCCAAATAAATTTTAATTTAATTTTATTAAAAACGAAATTTTGACACACGGATTGATAAGTTTCAAGTTCCAAGTTCCAAGTTCCAAGTTTTTGTTCTTCAACTTGGAACTTGGAACTTGGAACTTGGAACTTGAAACTCATTGATACTGCTCTAATTTTCGATAAAGCGTTTTTCTTCCTATATTCAAAAGGCGCGATGCTTGCGATTTGTCGCCGTCGGTATAATCGAGCGTCGCTTCAATTATTTTGCGTTCGACTTCATCGAGCGCGGACGGAACTTCGACTTCGATGCTGATTGTTCGTCCTTCGCTGGCGGCTTTGAGGCGTTCTTGTTTTACTTCGGCGTTTAATTCGGATGCTCTTTTGCTGATTGTTTCGGGTAAATCTTCGAGTTCGATTTGTCTTCCGGCGGCAATAATCACGGCGCGTTCGACGGCGTTTTCGAGTTCGCGGACATTTCCGAGCCATTCATAATTGACGAGCGCACGAACTGCGTCTTTTGAAATGCCGGAGACAAAACGTCCGGTTTTTTCTTTGTAAAGTTCGAGAAAATGAAAAACGAGCAGATGAATATCTTCGGCGCGTTCGCGTAAAGACGGAACATTTATCGGAAAAGCTGACAGACGATAATATAAATCACGCCGAAAATCGCCGTTTTCGATAGCTTCTTCGAGATTAATATTTGTTGCGGCGACAACGCGCACATCGGTTTTCACCGTGTCTTTTCCGCCAACGCGCATAAATTTTCCGTCTTGTAAAACTCTCAGAAGTTTGACTTGCGCCGACGGCGACATTTCGCCGATTTCGTCGAGAAAAAGCGTGCCGTTGTGCGCTTCATCAAAACGTCCGACGCGGCGCGTGTGCGCGTCGGTAAATGAACCTTTTTCGTGTCCGAAAAGTTCCGATTCCAAAAGCGTTTCGGGAATTGCGCCGCAGTTTATTTTGACATACGGTTTATTTCCGCGCCCGGAATTGTAATGAATTAAATCGGCAATAAGTTCTTTTCCCGTGCCGCTTTCGCCTTGAATCAAAACCGTCGTATTTGTATCGGCGACGTTGAGCGCGAGTTTGATGGCGCGTCGAATCGTCGGCGATTGTCCGATAATTTGCGATTGGTGGCGTTCGTTCAACTGGTTTTTCAGACGCATCACTTCCGCGCTCAATTGGTCGCGTTCGAGTGCCGTCCCGATTTGGTCGCCGATGCCTTCGGCGAGTTTTACTTCGTTGTCGTCAAAAAATGTTTCGCGTTCGCTTCCCCAAACAAAACCGAGAAGTCCATACGCTTGTCCGCCGATTCTGACCGGAACGACGAGCGCGGATTTGCCGCCGAGTTTGCGATTAAAAATCTGACGAATCAAAAACGGCAAATCTTTATCAATAACTTTCAAAGTTTTCCCTTCTTTGAGCAATTCGCCGATTTTCGGAAACGGCGCGAGATCGAGCGATTTCCCGTAAGAATCAATCCATTTTAAAAGCGTCGCCGGTTTAACTTCCGGCGCGGTCTTAAACGCCGCCAGCGAAATTTTATCGCCCGTGTCGTCCAAAACACCGAGTGCGCCGTAATCCGCGCCGATCAAATTGACGGCGCGTTCCAAAACTCTCGATGAAACTTCCTTGAAATCCGAATGAGAATTGAGCGTGTTCGCAATCTCGAGCAGCGAATTCGTGCGCTTTGTTTCCTGTTCCTGATTGACGTAAAGATTCGTATATTCGTAACCGATGGCGAGTTGCTGGGCGACGGATTCGAGAAAAGAAACCTCGTCATCGTGCCACGTCCGAGGCTCGTTCGTGTCGTGCAAACCGATTAAACCCAACAAGTTACCGTTCAATTTTATCGGAACAACAAGAAGCGAACGGGTTTCCAAAACACGCGCCAGAAATTTTACATTTTTATCTTTTACTTTTGAAGTGTCATTAACGCGAATCGGTTCGGTGAGTTTGAGTTTTTCCGCCAATTTTTCCGCATCAACCGGAATCGCCGTGCCGACGCTCGACGGAACTTTTTCATTTCTGCGCCATTCGTGGCTGATGCGGAGTTCGTTGCTGTCCGCCATCTGGATCAGATCGCAGCGGTCAACTTCCATCATCTGCCCGATCTGCGAAACGACAGCTTGTAAAAACTTTTCGAGATTTATATCAGTCGGAAGTTCGCGTGCCAGCCGTTGAATGATCGCATCGCGGGCTTCGTCCATTCGATTTTTCTGTTCAATCGGGAAGTTTTCCGGCGACTCGAATTCGATTTTTGTCATAGGCATATTTGAAAAATCCTAAATCTAATTCTCGCCGTTTGTTCGGGATTGTCAAGTTGACACACTTTTTGTTTGAGGCGTGTAATTTGGAAACACGGTCAAAGCAAATTTCAGATTTCAAATTTCAAATTTCAAAAAAAATCATTGAGTTTAGAATCTGAAATCTAATTTTGAAATTTGAAATCTGAAATCTGAAATTTGGCTTCAAGGTTCAATCTTTATTTTCGGTTTTATCATATTCGCGCCGAAATCAACCCGTTTTTTTCCGGCTTGCGCTTGTTCGAGCAAATCCACGGCGATCAGATTATTTTCATCGAGATCAATCGCCTTTTTCAACGCTCTGATCGCTTCATCATACTGCGCGAGTTTGATGTAAATTTCGCCGAGTTCGGTTTGATAATCGCCGTCGTCGGGTTTGAGTTTGACGGCGGCTTGCAAGGCTTTGAGCGCGTCTTTGTCTTCGTCGAGTTTGCTGTAAGCGCGTCCGAGATTGAATAATGCCTGATCATTTTCTTTGTCTTTTTTGATAATTTTTTCGTAAGCCTTAACCGCATTTTGAAACGCTTTTTGAGATTTCGTTTTTTCCGCTTCTTCTTCCTTTTTGCCCTTCCTTTTTTTCTTGGGTTTTTCAGTATTTGAATTCTCATCGTCGGGCGTAGCGGTTGCAACTTCTTCTTTTTCAATGAGCGCAAGCGCGACACCGAGACGGAAATGTGCATCGGCTAAATCCGGGTTTAATTCGACGGCTTGCTGATAAGCATCTATTGCTTTGTCGTTTTCGTTGTTGTCGAGAAACTTGTTGCCTTCCGCGAGTGCGGTTTCGGCATCGTCATATTTCGGGACTTCGCCGCTGTCCGTATTTACCGCGTTGACATTTGTTTGCTCCGCGTTTTCCGGCTGATTTGCCGCGACATTTGCGTTGACATTCGCTTCAGCATTTTCAGCCGCGCCCGTGTCGCAATTCGCCGAAAATAAAACGACTAAAACGAATGTAAAACCTAAAAATACCTTGCTCATTTTTCTAAATTATATGTGAGATAAACCGTTTGCTTATTTGCGTCTGTTATCCGGTTCTTCGGCAACTCCTGATAAATGGCTTGCCGTCCGCATTCTGATTGCTTTTGATATATTTGCCGGTTGCCGGATTTTTTGCTCGTGTAAATTCTATTCTAACCCGGCGGAAAAACAAACTGCCGTCCGCCGAGAAGATGAACGTGCAGATGAAAAACAGTTTGCCCGCCGTCGGAATTTGTGTTTATGACCGTTCGATAGCCGTTTTCGGCAAATCCTTTTTCGCGCGCGATCGCGGCAGCAGTCAAAAGCAGATGTCCGAGCGTTTCCTTTTTTCCCGATTTAGCTTTATCGAGCGATTCAACATGCTCGCGCGGTACGATCAAAACATGGGTAGGCGCCTGCGGGCTGATGTCGTTAAAAGCGATGCAGACGTCATCTTCAAAAACCTTTGCAGCGGGAATTTTGCCCGAAATAATTCCGCAAAATAAACAATCTTCGCTCATATCGCCTTACTTTCTTCCGCCGTCATTGCCATATCACCTGAAATTCTTTCGATATCCGCGCCGACCGAGCGAAATCTTCTGACGATCGTTTCGTAGCCGCGGTCGATGTGATAAACACGGTCGATGATCGTTTCGCCCTCGGCGCAAAGCGCGGCGAGAACGAGCGACGCCGAAGCCCGCAGATCGGACGCCAGAATCCGAGCGCCCATCAGATTTGTCTTGCCCGAAACGTGCGCTGTATTGCCCGAAATTTCAATTTTTGCGCCCATTCGTTGGAGCTCGCCGACATGCATAAAACGATTTTCAAAGATCGTTTCAACGATCTGCGAATCGCCTTCCGCCTGCGTCATCAGAGACATATACTGCGCCTGCATATCTGTCGGAAAAAGCGGATGCGGTTCGGTTCTTACGTTTTTGGCGCGCAAGCCTTTTTCGCAGCAGCGGACAAAAAGCGAGCTTTGATTGAGCTCTTCGATCTCGACACCCGATTCGCGCAATTTTTCAATTACCGCCTGAATATGTCGCGGTTCGCATTTTGTGATCTCGAGTTCGCCTTTCGTGATCGCCGCGGCGACGATGAACGTTCCCGTCTCGATGCGGTCGGCGATGATCGTGTGCTCCGCACCGCCCATTTGCTCGACGCCTTCTATCTCGATCGTTTCCGTTCCGGCGCCTTTTATCCGCGCGCCCATCTTATTCAAAAGTTCCGCCAGGTCTTCGATTTCCGGCTCGCGCGCGGCATTGTGAATTGTCGTTTTTCCTTTTGCCAAAGCCGCCGCCATCATCACATTTTCGGTTCCGGTGACGGTAACTTTTTCAAAATTCACGTCCGCGCCGGTCAATCTTCCGCCGGGCGCGCGAGCAACGACGTCGCCTGATTCGAGCGAAACTTCAGCACCGAGTTTTTCGAATGCGCGCAGATGCAGATCGATCGGACGCGTGCCGATAGCGCAGCCGCCGGGAAGCGAAACCTTCGCCTGCCCGAATCGCGCGAGCAGCGGTCCGAGCGCGAGAACGCTTGCGCGCATCGTTTTTACCAGCTCATACGGCGCTTCGAATGTCTCGATATTTTTTGCGGTGACTTTGTGTGTTCGAAGCTCAGGCGTTAAAACCGTCGCGCCGAGATCTTCGAGCAGACGCCGCTGCGTGATCAGATCTTTGACGTACGGAACATTATGAAGCGTAACGGTTTCGGGCGATAGAAGCGTCGCCGCCAGACACGGCAATGCCGAATTTTTCGCGCCGCTGATCTCGATCTTTCCTTTTAGAGGCTTTCCCCCGCGAATCAAAAATTTATCCATTTAAGACAGGCTTCTCTCTATGCAAAGTAGAAGCAAATCTTATCACGTACGGGGATTTTGTAAAACTTCCGATGGAGCGCGGGCAGCTTGCCCGCAAAGATTGCGAAAGCAATCTAAAAGGATTTGAAGCACTGCGTTTTATTTGAACGCGGTGCGTTCATTGCAGGCAGGCTGCCTGCGCTCCTTAATCAAATTCCAAATATATTCTTTTCGTCGAATTGTCTCACAAGTTGTTTCGGCGCGGTGTTTCGCCACGCTTGCGCCAACGCGCTTCGCACGTCATCTTCTTTTGCTTCGCTTAAAGTAACGATCGTAAACCCGCGCTTTCCCCAAGCGCCGTTTGCCGGCTTGAAAGCGTTCGGTTCGGCTCGTATCAAAAACTCCTGCTGCTCCGGCGTCAATTTCAGCGCGCCCCATTCTTCTTCCGCGCCAAGCGTCGCAAAGATCTTGCCGTTCACACGAAAATCAGGATGATCCATATGCGAAGCTTCCGCTGTTTCCGGGAACGCCAGCGCCATTTTTCGATATTCATCTGCCGTCATTTACTCTTTGGACAACGCCAAATATGATTTCCTCTTATCCGAAATAAATCTTTTGATCGTTTTGGATGTTTTTGCAATATTTCTTCGATCGTTTCCACCGCGCAATTTCCAACGAGCAAGTGAATTACTTTCGGCGGATGTCCCTCTAACCAACTGCGTTGTTGAAAATCTTTATCTTTCGTAACGATAGCAAAATCGTTTATTTTGGCATGTTCCCAGATATCTATATCTTGTGATTCTTTCAGTCCAAATTCGCGGATATGGCTGCAATTCGGATAGAGTTTTGCGAAACGCTTGGTAAGTCGCCAGGATAAATTCTGATCAAACAGTAATTTCATACTGCGGTAAAACCGCTAACCGGCGCTCGCGGTCAGCCGCATATGCAAGACAAGCGCGTATATCTTCGCGGGTTAGATCGGGAAAATCTTTCAAAATCTCGTCTTCCGACATCCCGGCAGCCAAATACTCCAGAACGTCCTGCACCGTCATTCGCAGTCCGCGAATACACGGCTGTCCGCTTCGCTTGCCCGGCTCAATCGTAATAATGTCTCTGTAATCCATTCTTTGAATTATCCGTTAGGATAAACTTAAGGTCAAGCATTTTCCGATAAAGGCAGAACCATCGCTGATAATTTCTTAGCAAATCCGCTGCACATCATCAATTGTTGTCCCCGGGTGAAACATCGAACGGCGCTCAAAGTTGAATATCTGATGATTTGATTTGGCTGACGATCTCATCGATCGAAGGGGCGTATTCTCCGTCCGTCGAGACCTTGAGCGTAGGGATATCGAAATTCGGAGCTATGTATTCAGCGGGCGGCAAAATTTCGCCGGTTTTTCTGTAATGTATGACGCGGTTATCGCCGTGATAAAACTCGCGTTCCGGATCCGCGATTCCTCGCTCGATATAGCGTTTTGCGGCAATTGCTGCGTCAACAGAGCATAAGATCATCAACGGCGACGCCAGCTCAATGATCTTCGCCAGACGCGGCTCCCAAACCTGATGCTGAAAAGCCGCTTCAATAACGATCGAAATCTTTTTTTCGAGGTGTTGGTTTACGAGATCAAAAAATAAATTGGTGGCGACGAGATTCGCGTCGGGCGGAAGTTCGTCGTGCCTGACGCCGAAGGTGTTGACATAGCCTTCTTTGATCTCATCGCGGCTGACGACCGGCATCCAAAGACGCTGCGCGAGCTTTTTAGCAAGAGTGTTTTTTCCCGATCCCGGCTGCCCCGCGATGATTATGCACTTTGGTTTTTTGTTCATGTTGTCCGACGCTTAAGTGGTTAATTATAAAAACAAAACGCCGCCCGAAACGCATCGAACGGCTCAAATGAACGTAAATTTAATCTGACTCCCAAATGGAAATTGGTTTATTTTGCCCCTGCGGGACAGCCGACCAACTGATCTTCGATAAATCTAGCGCGGCTGGCGGCGTAAGTTCCGCCGCCGGCATAATCCTGAATGATGTTGACATAGGTCAGATAGCAATAGGGGTGATCGCCATTTTTATCTCTCAGGTAAAAGACGGCGTGTTTATAACGCGCATTCGGAATTCCGTAATCATTTTTCTCAATTAACCAATTGTTTTGCTTGATGCCGTAGGAATAGATTTGGTAACGGGTGATGTCTTCGAAAGCGGTTTTCAATATTTTTTCATCTGCCAAATTGCGAAATTTGTAATTCTCTAACCCCCCTTTAAAAGCCGGCATATGTCTGGCAAGCAGCGTGGCGAGTTTGTCCAACGCCACATCCCATCTATTCTTGGGATTAGCTTTTAGCCAGGCTGCAAATTCGGATTCCCCTAATAGGCTGTCATTACGCGCGCGCTGCGAAACGGCTATTAGCCCCCAATCATATCTCTCTGAGTAGGTGTATACAGCCCTGTCGCTGTTTGGCGTGTATTCCTCTGCCGTTTTCACCGTCTCTTCAAGGTCGTCCAAATACAATTTATAAGCACCGAACGTATAATATTGAATGTCTTGGTCTGATTTCTTGGTCTCGTTTTCGGTTTTCCGGTTGTCATCCGACTTGTTTTCGTTTGATTGATTTGTATCGTTTGTCGGCGACTCTTTTTCCTGCGTGGTCGGCGTGTCTTGTTTCGGTTGTTCCGGTTTGTCTTTTTTTATCTTCGGAATTTTCGGAACGGTGATAGTAATCTGCGCCGCAGTCGTCTGAACGCCAGAAGCAAAGACCGTAAAAAACGCGAGCATTAAAATAGTCTTCTTTTTCATAATTTTTCTCCTTTGATTAAAATTAGTTTCACCTTTATTACATAAAACGTCGAACTTTTGATTGAGCGGAATCATTATTCCGACCAATCAATTTTCGTGTATGATGCGGAATGAAGATAACTATTTTTATCATATCCTCAGCGGCATTACGATATATTTGTAATCGTAATTTGTGTCGCCGGAGATGGACATTTGGGTTTGGGCGTTGCTGTCTTTGAACTCGAACGCGATCTTTTGGCGGCTCGCCGTTTCTCTGACCTTTACTTTTTCGCCGTCGGTTTCGTGTTCGGTTTCGGTTGCTTCGGCTTCGGCGGCGCCGGCGACGTTCAAAAATTCCTGCAGATACTGCGCGTTAAAACCGATGACGGCTTCTTCGCCCTTGTAATCCGCCGGAACGATCTCGTGCGCTTCACCTTCTTCGGCGCTCTGCGCGTTGATCTCTATCTCGCCTTCGCGGATCGTCATCTTGATCGAGCGCGTGCGTTCGTCCGCAACGAGAGAGATTCGCGCTATAACTCGCTTCATTTCTTCGGCGTCAAAAACGGCGGTTTTGTCGTTGTCTTTGGGAATCACCATTTCGTAATTCGGGAACGTGCCGGAGAGTTTGCGCGTGATGAGCAGCCGACCTTCGATCTCGAAATAGATGTGATTCGGGTCTTCGCCAAAGCTTACGTCTCCGCCCGCATCGCGCGAGATCTTCATCAATTCGAGTAAAGCTTTTTTCGGGATGAGCGCGTCCATCGCCTCCGTTTCCGCGGATTCGGGCAACGCTTTTTCGATGTACGCGAGCCGGTGTCCGTCGGTCGTGACCATCTTCGCGCTTGTGCCGTCGATCATAAATTTCGCTCCCGAAAGCGTAAAGCGCGATTGTTCGTTGGTGATGGCAAACGCGGTGTGATTGATGAAATGATTGAAAATTTCGGCGGAAAGTTTCATCGGCGCGCTCTTAAAGCTGGGAACTTCGGGGAAATTATCCTTTGAAACACCGGCGAGACGGAAATTCGCATTGCCGCACGTCAGGTTCACCCATTCGTTTTCTTCTTTTGCAAAATGCACGTCATCGTCTTCGAGAAGACGGACGATATCAAAAAGCCTGCGCGCCTGAATGCACATTGCGCCCGGAGTTTTGATCTCCGCTTCGGCATCGCAGCGAATGGTGACGTCGAGGTCGGTCCCGATAAAACGGATCGCGTTTTCGCCGATCGATTCGATCAAAATATTCGAAAGCACCGGAATCGTACTTTTCTTTTCAACAATGCCCTGAACAAAACCGAGCTCTTCTTTCAATACACTTTGCTTGATTACAAATTCCATAAATTTTCTCCTGATGTTTTTTTTATTATAGCTAAAATCTCTCGTTTAGACTTCTCGCTTTTTACTAATTCTAATTTCAAAAAAACTATATTAATTTATAGTTTTAGTAGTAGCGCCTGTTGAAAAGTGGAAAACCGCTTTTACCTTTTGTTACGGTTGAGCTTGCACGTTCACAACCGATTCGGAAAACATGTTGAAAAGCATTCCCACTGTGGAAAATCTTGGTCGCGAATTTCCCCACAATAGATTCCCACAATCCTAAATTGTCGACCGGTGTGGAACTGTGGAAAGCTTTTCAAAAATTAAAAAAACAAACGCTTTATCAGATAACTTTACTTTCAAAGGGTGTGGAAAAATTCCGCGACAATAATTTAACAACTAGCTGCAAAGGTTGTCGATTAGCTCGCTGACGCTCGTGTGGAAATCTTTTTCGTCTTTTATCAGCGCGCTTATCTTTTCAACCGAATGCATAACCGTCGTGTGATGCTTGCCGCCGAACTCGCGCCCGATTTCCGGAAAGCTGTGCTTTGTCAAACGTTTACAAAGATACATCGCAACCTGGCGCGGAACCGCGATCGAGCGCGAATTGTTTTTCGATTTTATTTCTTCGATGGTCAATTGATAATGCGACGCAACTGTTTTCCCGATCCTTTCCATCGTTAGATTTTCCGGCTGGTCGCCTCCGATGATGTTTCTCATCGCGTCCTGCGCCAACATTTTTGAGATCGGAAGCCCGCGCAAAGAAGAAATTGCGAGCAGACGGACCAGCGAACCCTCGAGTTCGCGAATATTATTTTTGATCTTTCCCGCAATAAAAAATGCAATGTCGTCCGGCAAGATGATTCCTTCGAGATCGGCTTTCTTTTTAAGGATCGCGACCTTTGTTTCGAGATCCGGCGGTTCGATGTCGACGATTAAACCCCACTCGAAACGCGAGTGAAGCCGCTCTTCAAGGGTCGGAATTTCACGCGGCGGACAATCGGACGTAATGACGAGTTGTTTTTGTTCGTTGTAAAGTGCGTTAAATGTGTGAAAAAATTCTTCCTGCGTGCGCTCCTTTCTCGCCATAAACTGGACGTCGTCCATCAAAAGCACGTCGATAGAGCGGTATTTTTCGCGGAAATTTTGAGTTTTATCGTAACGGATCGCATTGATCAGCTCGTTCATAAACTTTTCCGCCGAAGTGTAAACGACGCGCAGGTGCTGGTTTTGTTCCTTTATCGCGTGCCCGGCGGCGATCATCAAGTGCGTTTTGCCAAGTCCGACACCGCCGTAAATGTACATCGGATTATAAGT
This sequence comes from Pyrinomonadaceae bacterium, assembly GCA_041747435.1. GTDB lineage: Bacteria > Acidobacteriota > Blastocatellia > Pyrinomonadales > Pyrinomonadaceae > JBGTFE01. The sequence goes on from JBGTFE010000033.1 coordinate 10,748, forward strand.
TTTGCCCGGGGCTTCGGCGACCGCCAACGCAGCGGCGTGAGCCAACTCGTTGCACGAACCGACAACGAAATTTTTGAACTTGTATTTAAGGTTTAAAGAACCTTCCAGCGGATTAGCCTGAATAAAATTCGCAGTCGCGCTTTTTGCAATTCGGTCTGCCTTATTTTCCGATCCGTTTGCGCGCGTTTGCTTTTCGAAGAAGATCTCAGATTCGTCGTCAGCGAAATCTTCAAATTTCGCACCGGGTTTTTCTTCGATCCAAGCGAGACTATAGTTCGTCAAATTCAGCTCGCTTAAGGTTTGAGAAATTACATCCGAATAATATGTATCAACCCAATCTTTATTTATCTGGCTGGCGCTGAGATGAAGAATTTTTTCCTGTTCGTCGCAGCCTTCGAAGCGGATCGGGCGAAACCACGCGTCGAAAATTTGACGATTCAAACGCTTTTCAACCGATTGCAGAATGCTGTTCCACACATTTCTATTTTCCGACGAAACTTCCACCAATTCTTACCTCAAAATATCTAAAAATATAGAAAAATTTTTAAGCAAAATTTTCCGATTCGACTCATTCCTTAAGCGACCGATGTTTTGCTTTCGGAAACCTCGGACAAGTCTTTATGTTATCGTAACTTCTTGTTAACCTTTACGAGTTTTAGATAAAGAAAATTGCTAGTTTTCCACAGTGTTTTCAACAGGAAAGTGAAAGAATGCTTAAAAGCTAACGTAAAACATTAAGCACAATGTTTTCAATAACTTACAAGAATTATTACTATTGGAAACGGCTCACAGACTAACAGAAAAAAAATCAAATAGCAAGGCAAAATCCACAGATTCTAAAATAAAAAATCGCGGGTTTGAAAACACCTTTTTTGACAAGGATTTGGCTCTAACATAGACTGTGTCCAACCGGGAATTTCCGGTTTCGGCGAACCAAAAAAGAACAATTAGTGAACAAATATTATGGAAAATTTTTATACATCGGAACACACATTTTCAGATCAAATTAAGAGGCTCGCCGAAGGGTTATTTTATATCAGCGAAACCGATGCCGCGATCGTTGCTTTCGAAGGCGGCGAAGCGAAAGCGGTAACAAAAGATGAGATTCTGAGACAAACCGGACAGCCGATGGAGACGCCGGTCGAAGAACGAAATTTTGACGAGATGTTTTCGCGCTTGACGCAGATACAGGATTGGTTTGGTGACGAGGAAACTGAAACGGCGCGTAGGTTTTTGGAACTGAAAATCTTTCTCGACAAGAACCTGCGAGATCTGAAAGTTTTTAAGGTCGGTCGCATTCAATTGAAGATTTATTTTGTCGGACTCGATTCGCAGAGCAAATTGAAAGGAATCCAAACTGACGCGGTTGAAACGTAAAAAAACAAGGACTTCGTAAAATCCTTGTTTCGAGATCAATCACACGACGCGATCGTCTCTACTTTTCTCTAACTGAACTCGCGCCGGACGCCTTTTTTTGAACGCTTTTCGGACTTCCCGAATATGTAACGTTTGTCGCACCCGACAGATTTGCTTTCAGCTCGTTCGTAACATATACGTGTGCGCTGCTTGCGCCGCTCGAATCGACGGAAACATTTTCAGCTTTCAGGTTTTCCGCGTCGAGTTTGCTTGCTCCGCTCATTTCGATTTCGAAAGATTTCGTAATGCCTTCGATCGTGATCTTTGAAGCGCCGCTCGAATCCAGATGCAGCGAATCGCTGTTTAGATTTGCGAGAGTGACTTTTGATGCTCCTGAAAGATCGAGACTTTCAATGTTCGGCACCGTGATCCTGACTTTTAACGGACCGCTCGATTTCAGTCTTTTCGTCGATTTTATTTTGAGCGTATCGCCTTTGATCTCGGTCTTGATAAACTCGAGCAGATTGTCGTCCGCTTCGACTTCGACGCTGAAGTCTTTTTGCGCGACGATCTCGACTTCAAAAGCGCCGCTGACATCGATCGCCGAAAAACCGGAAAGGTCTCGTACATCGGTTTTCATCGTGCCTGAACCGTGAACGCCGCCGATATTAAAAGTAAAAAATTTGCCGGAAATTTTTCCGAACGAAGAAATAGTTGCCAAAACAACACCTATTGTCAGCGCTGCGATAAAAACAATAAGTCCGATCTTTTTCATAAATTTTCTCCAAGAATTCCTAAGAAGATTGCCGTTTAAGCAAACGCTTCCGCCCGGAAAAAAGTTCAAACAAAAATCTACTTCGCAAAAAAGTAAAATTGGATCGCCTGTCCGACCCCGATCATAAAACCGAAAAGCGCGCCAAAAAGCTCGATCGTTCTGAGATGTTCCTTGGCGACCGACATGACCAAAGCTTCTAGTTTTTCCGCCGGATATTCGTTCACTTTTTCGCGCACGACGGTTCCGATATCGAACTCTTTTATCGCTTCCGGTAGCTTTTCGCGCGCTGCGGTAATGATCGTTTCGGTCAAAGATTTCCCGGCTTCTAATACTTTTTGCTCGGAAATATGATCGGATAATTTTCCGATCGGCGTTGATAGAAGCCGTTCGATCTGGCGCGACAAAACCGTGTTGATAATGTTTGAAGTTTCATCGCGCGCGAGAATCTTCATCATCCCTTTTGTCAGCATTCGTTTGAGTTTTTCCTGCGATTCGGAATGCATCGTCTGCAAAACCGCGTCAATGCTGTGCGGACGAAATTTTTGCAGCGTGTCGGTCAAATAAGCTGAAACAGAACTCATCATTTCGTCGCCCTGCAGAAGCGACAAAATGCCTTTCGAAATTTGCGCTTTTAATTTTTCGAGTTGATCGGGCGCGATCTTTCCAATGATCTCGGGCAAAGGTTTTGCGAGCGCGTTGGCGATAGTTTTGTCAAGAAAACTTCGAGCCTCGTCGGCGAAAAAATCGCCGCGCAAAGTTTCTTCGATTCGTTTTGGCAAGCTCTCATTTACAAGATCGTCGACTTCCTTAAGCAGATTTTCGCGCGAAACAAAAATCTTCTTAAAAAACGGCAAATTCTCGTAATATTCGTGAACTTCTTTTTTTATGAGCGCTCCGATTTGATCGCGCGTGCGCTCCGCGGCGGCAAGCTCGGTCAGATCGTGAACAAGCGGCTCGATCTGCTCGGCGGCTTTTTCCTTCAAAAGTTCGATGGCGTCTTCGGTAAAAAGCTCGCCGAGCGGCGTTTCGGTGTTTGCCAGATCATCAACGCGCCGGCTGATAAAATCCCGAATATTTTGCTCAAACGCCGGCTCGCTGCTGATGCTTCGGATTCGATTTTCAAGAAAGCCGATAATTTTCAGAAAGGTTTCGTCGTCAATAACCTCTGAAATTCGCTGCGACAAAACTTCGTCGATCCGCGCTCCTACAAAATTTTGAATCGATTCGCGCGATTCTTCGCTTTGAAGAACGCTTTCGATATGATCTGCGATCTTCAATTGCAAAGACGAGATCGCGTCCAAAACCGGCGCGCGCAAATTTGAAGGCAAGGCTTCGATCAGCGAAGGATAATTTTGCGACAGAATTTCCTGGGTATAAGAATCGACAAACGACTGGATCTTTTTGCTGAGAAATTCCTTTTCGAAAAGCTCGCGCAAAACGGTTTCCTGCGAAACAAGCTCTTCGCCGACCGCTTTTCCGATCGCCTCCGCCAAACGCGCGCGATGCCGCGGGATCATTCCCTGCGGAAAAATTGTGATTCCAAAAATTTTTACCGGTTTTCGCGGGCGAAAAAGCATTCGAACGGCAAGCCACGCTCCGGCGTAACCGTGAAGCGTGGCGAAAAGGACGAGCGTTGCGAGCTGAACCCAAAGCTGGCTGAAAAATACGCTCAGTTGCTGCCAAATATCCATTCAAAAAGTTAAAAAACCTGGAAGCCTTTCGATTGCAGACAAAATTCGGAAAGCTCTTTAAGCCAATCGTGATCGGCGCTAAAATTTTTCCACTGTTCGTCTTCGTCTTTATACAAAGTTCCGTCGTCCGGCGCGTCGGTAATGCTCAAATCCGAAAAAATTCGCTTATTCGGCGCAAGACGCGGCAATATTTCATCGCGTATTTTTTCGCCTATTAAATGCGCCTCGGTCAACTCCAATTTTACGCCCGTCGCGTTATATTCCATTTGCCTCATCGTGCCGTCGCTAAGCATGTCAAAGCTTTTTATTATTTCGAGCGCCGTCTTCCAATTCCATACGTTGGCGCGGAACTCGAAGTTTTCCGAACCCAGATCGATCAATGTGAAACTCATAATTATCTCCTTAAAAAATGCTAAACGTCCCCGCGTTTCTAGTCAATGAAGTTTTGCTTCAAGTATAATTTTTCTGGAATCAATGAACAGAAAAGATTACCTTCGCCGAATCGGGATCGAGCGTGACGAACTCGACCCAACCGCTGAAAACTTAAAATTTTTGCAGCGGCAGCACCTTTTGAATGTACCGTTCGAAAATCTTGATATTCAATGGAAACACCGCATTTTGCTTGATACCGAAAGATTTTTTCGAAAAATTGTTGAAGAAAATCGCGGCGGATTTTGCTACGAACTAAACGGCTTATTTTACGAATTACTCCGTGAGATCGGTTTTCGATGCAAACGAATTTCGGCGCGCGTTTCAAGCGGCGAGGACTTCGGCGCCGAATACGATCATATGGCGATCTTGACCGAAATCGACGATAAAGAGTATTTGGCAGATGTCGGTTTCGGAGATTTTACCGCCGAGCCTTTGGAATTTGTTTTGGATGTCGAGCAAAATGATAAGAACGGCACTTTTTCGATCAGAAAATATGACAAAAATTATTTTGAGGTGGTTAAAAAGGACACTGACGATTGGAAAAGCGAGTATATTTTTTCGACGATGAATCGCAATCTGTCTGAGTTTGCGGAAATGTGTCTTTACCAGCAAACTTCGCCAGAATCACATTTTACGCGCAGCAAAGTTTGTTCGCTGATGACCGAAAACGGTCGAAAAACTTTGACCGATGCGAAATTTATCGAAACAAAAAACGGTGAAAAACGCGAAACGGAAGTTCACTCGGATGAAGAATTTGACCAAATTTTAGAGCGCGAATTTAATATCAAACGGAGCGTATGACAACAAAATCAATCTCATATTCGGACGCGGGCGTTTCGATCGATAACGCAAATTTGGCGGTCGAGAAAATCCGAGATTTTGCCAAATCGACTTTTAATGAAAGGACTTTGACCGAGATCGGAAGCTTTGGCGGAATGTTTTCCGCCGCGTTTCCGGAAATGTCGGAGCCGATTTTGGTCGCTTCGGCGGACGGCGTCGGCACAAAATTAAAGATCGCTTTCGATACTGGAATTCACAACACGATCGGGCAAGATCTTGTAAATCATTGTGTTAACGACATTTTGGTCCAAGGCGCGCGACCTCTGTTTTTTCTAGATTATTTCGCGACCGGAAAGCTGTCGCCCGACGTAACGGCTTCGGTCGTCGAAGGAATTTCCGTCGCGTGCCGCGAAAACGGCTGCGCGCTTCTCGGTGGCGAAACGGCAGAAATGCCGGGTTTTTACGCCGACGGCGAGTACGATCTCGCAGGTTTTATCGTCGGCGTTGTCGACAAATCGAAAGTGATCGACGGGAAAAATATCGCTGCGGGCGACGTCGTTCTCGGTTTACCTTCAAACGGTTTGCAGACAAACGGTTATTCGCTCGCGCGGAAATTATTTTTTGAGATCGGCGGTTTCGGCGTCGATTCTTATGTTGAAGAATTGGGCGAAACCGTCGGCAAAGCGCTTCTTAAAACTCATACGAGTTTTCTAAAACCCCTCGATCAATTGCTCGATTTGCGCAAAGTCAAAGGCTTGGCGCACATCACCGGCGGTGGATTTCTTGAAAATATTCCGCGAATTTTACCGGAAAACGTCGCGGTCGAAATCCGTCGCGCAACGTGGGAACAGCTTCCGATCTTCGGCTTGATGCAAAAACTCGGAAATATTGAGGAAAAGGAAATGTTTCGCACGTTCAATATGGGAATTGGAATGATCGTGATCTGCGCCGAAGAAGAGAAGGAGTTTTTGAAAGATAAATTAGCGACAAGTTTTGAAATTGGAAGAGTAATTAATGGAAAAAAAGACATTACGATAATGGCATCTAATGAGTGAGCTGGACGTTAAATTCTATTTTGCTTTTCAATTTATCTGGTTCTTGATCGCCTGGAGCGTTATTGCTTTTCTTTTCATTGAACCTAAATTAAAAGAAAAAGACGTTTATCGCCGGCTTTCTTTTTGGGTCGCGCCACATCTTTTTCGCGTTTTTGGAGTCGGGCTTTTGGTGCAAAATCTGTCGCCAAATATGCCGAAGGATTTTGCTTTGTCGACCGCGATTGGCGATTCGATCACCGCATTTTTGGCGTTTATTTCCTTGTTTGCATTGTATAAAAAATGGCAATTTGCGTTTGCGTTGGTTTGGATCTTTAACGTGTTCGGTTTTTTAGACGGGATCTATGCCGGCATCGGAGGATTTCGCGCAGAGGCTCACGGCTTTTTGCACACACAATGGTATGTTCCGGTTTTCGTCGGTCCGCTTATGATCGTTTCACACGTTCTCGTTTTTAAACATCTTCTTTTTGGAAAGGAAAATAAATGAAAATCGGCATATTAATTTCAGGGCGCGGGTCGAATATGGTCGCGATCGTCGAAGCGGTTCAAAGCGGCGAGATTCCCGATTCCGAGGTAGCGGTCGTTATCAGTGATAAAGCGGAAGCAGCGGGCTTGCAAAAGGCGAACAACCGAGGAATTGAGACGATCGTCGTTGAACGACGCGGTCGAACGCGTGCCGAGCATGATGCGGAAATTATCGCCGAATTAAAGAAACGCGATGTCGAATTAGTTTGTCTCGCGGGTTATATGCGCTTGCTTTCGCCTACATTTGTACGGGCTTTTCCCAACCGAATCATCAACATTCATCCGAGTTTGCTGCCGAATTTTCGCGGGCTCGAGGCGCAAAAACAAGCGATCGATGCCGGCGCGAAAGTTTCGGGCTGCACGGTTCATTTTGTCGATGAAGAGCTTGATCACGGCGAGATAATTTTGCAGAAAGAGGTCGAAATAAAGAGCGGCGATACAGCGGAAAATCTCTCTGCAAGAATTTTGGAACACGAGCATGCGCTGTATATTGAAGCTATCAAAGAGATCGTCGAAAACGGATGAGTAGAAAGCTTGATCAAATAGATCTGGATGCCCTTTATTTATTGGCGAAAACTGGTTTCGATGAGTGTATATCGAACGAGGGAAATGCATATATATGCGAGGAGATTAAGCTCCCTGTTAACCAAGTTGCTACAAAAAATGATTGGGTTCGAATACAGTTTGATGGAATCGATGCGGAAAATTATCTTATCGAAGTGAGACTTTTGCTATTTTCTCCAAGTAACAAAGAGATTGGCTATTACTGTTACCATGAAAATCAAAACGGAGAAGTGGTGGACGATTATTTGGTCTTTGAATAGTCGGTTTTCCTAAGAGCTGCTTCATTCGCTCTCAGTTATGAATGAGATCGATGATACGATGTTTGATTCTCCGCACCGCCTGCCTTTGCGTTGACATAACCGCCTTTTTTCCATAAACTCTAGGTTTTCACTTTTGAGTGAGAGGATGAACATTTATGCCAAAGAGAACATTTCAACCGAACAATCGCCGCCGCGCGAAAAAACACGGCTTCAGGGCGAGAATGGCGACGAAAAACGGTCGCGCCGTGATCAAACGCCGTCGAGCAAAAGGACGCAAGCGATTAACCGTTCAACATTATTAGATTTTCGGCTGCCGAAGGAAAGCCGTCTGCTAAAGCCGTCGGAATTTCAGCGCGTTTATGCCGAAGGCACGCAGTTGAAAGGCGTTTACATGACGGTTTTTGTTTTGCCGTCCCCGAGTATTTTTCAGCGGATCGGCGTAACCGCTTCAAAAAAGGCGATCGGAAAAGCGCACGAACGAAACCGCGCCAAGCGTCTTTTGCGAGAAGCGTTTCGACTAAGCAAAGTCGAGCTTGGTGAGTTGAACGTTAAATACGACTGGGTTTTGAACGCGCGAAAAAACGTGCTCAAAGTTAAGCTCGAAAAACCGCTTGCGGAATTCCGGGAAATGATCCGGAAAGTTAAAAATTTTGAAATAGAACAAGGCGAAGACAACGTCGTAAATTTACCAAAATGAAACGAGCAGTTTTGGAAATTTTGAAGCTTTACAAGACGTTCCTTTCGCCTTTTTTACCGCCTGCGTGCCGGTTTACGCCGACGTGTTCGGAATACGCAATGGAAGCGGTCGAAAAATACGGCGCCGCAAAAGGAACCTGGCTTGGTGTAAAACGTATTTTACGCTGTCAACCGTTTTGTAAAGGCGGACACGACCCAGTTAAATAATGGATAATTCTAATCAAACATCGCAATCTTCCCGGTTTTTTATCGCCGCCGCGCTTTCGTTGGCGGTGCTTTTTGGCTGGTCATACTTTTTTGCGCCGAAACCAAAACCTACTGAAAACGCGAATTCCGCGCAAAATGCGGCAAATACGCCGCAAACACCGGCTCCGATCGTGCAGCAAACACCGGTTCCCGCGCAGGCGGAACAACCGGTATCGGACGTTCCGGAGAATCCGCAAAGATCTTTGACGATCAAAACGCCGCTCTATGAGGTGAAATTTGATTCAAAAGGCGCGCTCGCGACGAGTTGGATATTGTTGAAGGATATATCGCCGCAAGGCGAGAAACCCATCTACGCCGATGGTTCTAACGACGGCGGGAAGAAACCGTTGGAGCTAATTTCTCCGGAAGCGCTTAGTCGCAACCCACGTGAAATTCCGTTCAGGCTTTCAACCGGCGACCAAAACATCGATAGCGCGATCAATGATCGGAGTTATGAGATCTCTGTAAATGAAGACACAATAGAGCTTGCGGGCAGCGAGGAAAAATCCGTTGTTTTTACTTTGAACGCCGGAAACGGTCTGGAAGTTACAAAATCTTTTGTCTTCCGAGCGGACAGCTATGTCTCTGATTTGCAGACAAAGGTTTCAAAAAACGGTCAAGTTGTTCCGAATCTGCGACTTTTGATCGGCGCAAGCATTGGCGATCAAGCCGTTCCGCACCATAATTTTTACCAGATTGAATCGGAAGCCGTCGCGCATATCCACGGCGATGTTTTTCGCCAGCAGGGCGCGTCTTTTACGTATGACGCGCAAAATACGGGTTCGACGCAGGTGCCGGGAAATATCGATTGGGCGGGCGTCGGCGACGCGTATTTTGCGATGGCTGCAATTCCGTCGACGCCGATGCCGGGCTTGGAATTTCGGGCTTCAAAATACGAAGTCCAAACCGAGCCGTTTTTTGACGGAATATTCGGCTGGATAATGAGAAGCCCGACGACGAAGGAAACGCGTCATTTGATCACGGCGTATGTTCCTGTAAATTCGGACGGCTCGGGAACGACGAAGATCTACACCGGAACGAAGGGTTATTTTGCCCTCGCCGATTACGATAAAAACTTAAATGCCGCTGTCGGCAGAACGCTCAATTTTGAAGAATTGATCAATTGGAGTAATTGGTCGTGGCTTAGGGGCACTTTCAAATTTCTGTCGATCCCGATCTTGTATAGCTTGGATTTCCTGAATAATTTCACAAATAATTACGGAATTTCGATCATTGTTTTCACGTTCCTGTTTTATTCGCTCCTCTTCCCGCTCCGCTGGTCGCAATCGAAATCCTTCAAAAAAGCTGCGGGAAATGCGCCCAAAATGACGGAGCTGCAGGACAAATTGAAGGACATGCAGAAAAAAGGCGTGCCCAACGACGACCCGCGGATGCGCGAACTGCAAATGCAGCAGCTGAAAATGACAAAAGACGCGCTGCCGATCGGCGGCTGCCTGCCGATGCTTTTGCAATTTCCGCTGCTAATTGCTTTTTATACGGCGGTTACAGTCTCGCTCGCAATTCGCCAGGCTTCGTTTCTTTGGCTTCCCGATCTTTCGGCAGGTGATCCGTATCATATTTTGGAATTTGCATTTGTGGTGTCGATGGTGCTCGCGATGAAGTTCACGCCGACGTCCGCCGCAATCACGCCGGAGCAGCAAATGCAGCAAAAAATGATGACGTATTTGATGCCGGTGATGATGCTTTGGATAATGTGGAGCGCGCCTGCGGGGCTTTTGTTATACTGGTTTTTCGGCAACATCGTCAGCTTCGGACAGCAAATGATAATCAATCGGATCAATAAATCGAACGAGCCGCCGAAGGAGGAAATCGTCGACAAATTGCCAAAGAATGTTAAGAAAGTAAAGCCGAAACTTTCGACATCGTAAATTTATGAGTGAGACCTGCCAAAACGCTGAGAATTTTTTATCGGAACTTGTCGCCGATTTTCGGTTCGATCTGAAAGTGTCCGCCGAATGGACCGATGACGGTTGTTTTTTGAACCTGACCGGCGATGACACGCCGTTTCTTCTGAATGAAAACGGCGAAATGCTTGACGCGTTTGAGGTTTTGCTTTTTCAGATCTACGGCAGAGAAATCGAGCGCACACAACGGTTTATATGCGATGCCGACGGCTTTCGCCAGACGAGAAAAGCCGAACTTCAGGCGATGGCGCGATTTGCGGCGCAAAACGTACGCAAAAACGGCAGACCGTTTACGTTTGGCAAGCTGAACGCGACCGAGCGACGCATTATTCATATGACGCTGCACGACGAAAGCGATTTGTTAACCGAATCGGTCGGCGTTGGGCGAGACAGAAGATTGCAGGTTAGCTTGAAATAAATTCCGGATTCCGGGTTTCAAATTGTAAAGATCGGGAATCTTGACGAGCAGTTTGGAATTATGGCAAATACGATCGCAGCGCTCGCAACGCCTCTCGGACGAAGCGGAATCGGTATCATTCGCCTCAGCGGTCTGGACGCGCTTCCAATAATCAGAAAGCTTGTTTGCGACGGAAACTTCGATCCAACCCCGCGTTTTGCCCATCTAAAAAAAATCTACGACATTGAAACCGGCGACGTTATCGATGAGGTTTTGATCACGTATTTTCAATCTCCTCAATCATTTACAGGCGAGGATGTAGTTGAAATAAGCTGTCATGGCTCGCCCGTTATCTTGCGCCAAATAATCGACTTTTGTCTGAAACTCGACGCTCGAATGGCGGAAGCCGGCGAATTTTCGCTTCGCGCTTTGGCAAACGGGCGTATTAATTTGTCCCAGGCGGAAGCGATTCGCGATTTGATCGACGCGCAAACTATCTATGCCGCGCGCCAATCGGTCCGTCAACTCCGCGGCGAATTATCCGACCAGCTGCAGCCGATAAAAGACGAATTGCTCAGCGTGATCGTCGTGCTTGAGTCGGCGTTGGAATTTGTAGAAGATGATCTGCCCGACCATCAATCTGAAGACATAAAAAATGATCTTGTTTCGATCGCTGAAAGAATCGGCGAATTTGCCTCAACATTTCGAGCAGGGAAACTTGTTCGCGAAGGTTTAAGGGTTGCCCTGGTCGGACGCCCGAATGTTGGTAAATCAAGTCTTTTCAATGCTTTGCTGGGGCAGGAACGCGCCATCGTAACCGAAATTGCCGGAACCACGCGTGATCAAATTCATGAAAAATTTTCGATAAATAATATTCCGGTTTCGCTGATCGATACTGCTGGTTTGAGGCAAACCTCTGATACGGTTGAAAAGATCGGCGTCGAACGTTCCAAACTTTTGATGGCTGACGCAGACCTGGTCGTTGTGCTTTTGGATGGCTCGCAGCAAATGACAGACGAAGACCGGGAAATATTGTTTGCGGTAAGCGACTTAAATCATTTGATCGCAATAAATAAGAGTGATTTGAAACAGACGGAAATAGATCTCAACGGAAGTCCGAAAGTTTTAAGAACCTCTGCCAAAACCGGAGAAGGATTGGGCGATTTGCAAAAGGCGATCATCGAGCCTTTTGCGCCGCAAGATATTGAAAATTCGGGTTTTCTGGTTTCGGACGCGCGGCATAGCGACCTGCTTTTGCGTGCTAAAAGTGAAATCGAAACTGCCGTCACGTCGCTGGATCAAAAAATGAGCGAAGAGATTGTTTTGATCGGTTTGCATAACGCGTTACGCTATCTCGGTCAAATCACTGGCGAGACCTCGACCGAAGATATGCTTACGGAAATTTTTTCAACTTTCTGCGTCGGTAAATGATTTCTGTTGGATAAATTGTGTGAACAAATGGTTTGTCATTGCTGCGCCTCTTTTCAGTTTGGTAAAATTCGTCTATTCGATTAGAATATTTGGTTATTCTCGCGCGGGCTGACCCCCTCGTATTGGTAGGTTTATGATTTTCGACGAACAATTCGATGTGATCGTTATCGGCGCGGGACACGCTGGCTGCGAAGCTGCTTCTGCCGCGGCGCGCCTCGGCGCTGAAACGGCGCTCGTGACTATAAATTTGGACTTGATAGGACAAATGTCGTGCAATCCGGCTGTTGGCGGAATCGCAAAAGGTCATATTGTTCGTGAAATCGACGCGCTCGGCGGAATTATGGGACGCGTCATAGACCGCACGGGAATTCAGTTTCGCCTTTTAAATCGCTCACGCGGTCCCGCTGTTCAATCGCCGCGCGCGCAGGCGGATCGAAGTTTGTATCGCATCGAAATGCGTCGGGTTTTGGAATCGACTCCGAATTTGCATCTTAGACAAGGCGTCGTTGTTAATTTGATCACCGAGAAGAATAAGATCGTCGGTGTCGAAATGGAAGATACACGCAAATTGGGCGCGAAAGCGGTTGTTGTTGCTACGGGAACGTTTCTAAATGGAACAATTCACGCAGGTCGACGAACTTTTTCGGCAGGACGCGCCGGCGAACCCGCGTCAATCGAGCTTGCGGAGAATCTTAAACTTATAGGCTTTCCGGTCGGACGTTTGAAAACCGGAACACCGCCGCGTCTCGACGGTAGAACAATCGATTGGGACGCGTTCGAAGCGCAGCCGCCAGATGAAAAGCCCGTCGCTTTTTCGTTTGCGACGGAAAAGATCGAGCAGCCGCAAATTCAATGTTTTATTGGATATACAGGCGAGGAACTGCATCAAAAAATTCGCGATAATCTCCACCAATCTCCGCTGTATTCGGGAAAAATTAAAGGAGTCGGACCGCGATATTGTCCGTCGATCGAAGATAAGGTCGTAAAATTCGCGGATAAGAATCGGCATCAGCTTTTCCTTGAGCCGGAAGGGCATAACACAAACGAAGTGTACTTAAACGGTTTTTCGACGTCACTTCCGGCAGAACTGCAGCAGGATTTGCTAAAAATGATTCCGGGTTTTGAGAATGTAAACATTATTCGTCCCGGTTATGCGATTGAATACGATTTTGTTGATCCGCGCGAGCTTCAACCGACGATGGAAACCACTCGTGTTAAAGGACTTTTCTTTGCCGGGCAAATTAACGGAACGACCGGCTACGAAGAAGCCGCTTGTCAGGGTTTAATGGCGGGCATCAATGCCGCGATGCAGGTTCAGGAGCGTACGCCGGTTCAATTACGACGTGACGAGGCGTATATCGGCGTTTTGGTTGATGATTTGATTCAGCACGGCGTTGACGAACCATACCGGATTTTTACTTCACGCGCGGAAGCAAGATTGACTCTAAGACACGATAATGCTGATAGAAGACTCTCGCCGAAAGGCTTTGAAATCGGACTCGTCGGGCAAACAGATTGGGAAAGATTCAATCGAAAACGGGACAGAATAGCGCGCTTACGGAATACTCTGGACGAAACAAGGTTCAAGCGCTCGTCAGTCGAGTATGCAACAATTTCGCAGATGTTGGGAAGTGATTTGGGCGATGCAATTACTTTGTCGCAATTGTCTATGCGCCAGGGTGGGACGCCCGATCTCGTTCACAAGCTTTTGCCCGATGAAATACGTTCTGAAATTGGAATCACCGATCTGGAGTCAGCGTTAGCCGACTCGTTGTACCGCGGTTATATTGAATCGCAACAAAATGCGTTCGAGCGAATAAATCATTCGGACAATCTCAAAGTTCCGCCAAATTTCAGTTTTCGCAAACTTAGCGGTTTATCGAATGAAATGGTTGAACGGCTTGAGCGCGCGCAACCGCAAACTTTTGGGCAGCTTCGCAGAATATCAGGTCTTACATCGGTTGCGATCTCTACCGTTTTGGTTCATTTGACGGGAAATAAGACGCAAAATCGGGCATAATTTAGATAATGTGGCACGTCCCACAAACTCAATATTTTTGTTGTGGCATGTGCCACGTTATTTTCACACAACCGCAGTTGTGCTAACTTAAACTATTCAAACTTCACCCTGCGGATTACTAAATGGGAAAAATCATAGCGATTGCCAATCAAAAAGGCGGCGTGGGAAAGACAACCACAGCGGTAAATCTTGCCGCAAGTTTAGCGGTTGAAGAAAGAAAAGTCTTACTTGTCGATGCTGATCCACAGGGGAATGCAACTTCCGGCGCCGGTATCGAGCGCTCCGCGTCCCGAAAAACGCTGTATCATGCGATAGTATTGGGTGAATCGCCCGAAAATCTTGTTCTCCCGACTGAACTGCCGCTTCTCTTCGTGTTACCGTCGGACAAAAATCTTGTTGGGGCTGAGATCGAATTGGTTGAGGCGACGAACCGCGAATTTAAACTAAAAACTTTACTTGCTGGCATCAAAACCTCATACGACTATATAATCATTGATTGTCCGCCATCGCTGGGGCTTTTGACGGTAAACGGACTGACCGCGGCGGATTCTCTGCTCGTTCCGATTCAATGCGAGTATTATGCCTTGGAGGGTGTAACTGAACTATTTGATACACTTGCAAGACTACGCCGTGGGTTAAATCCGCAGCTGGTGATCGAGGGATTACTACTGACCATGTATGATGAAAGGACAAATCTTTCGCTCGCGGTCGCGCAGGATTTACGCGATTTTTACGGTTCGCAAGTTTTGAAAACGGTAATTCCGCGCAATGTTCGTCTGGCAGAGGCGCCGAGTTATGGTAAACCGATAATTTTGTATGACATACGATCGCGCGGGGCAGAGAGCTATTTGCAATTGGCAAAGGAGATATTAAGTCATGGCTAGACAGGCGTTGGGCAGAGGTTTAAGCGCATTACTGGGTAATGAAGGATCGGAGAATGTTTCCGAAGAACTAATCGAAATAGATATCGATCTGATCGCCCCAAGTTCGGAACAACCGCGAACGACTTTTGACGAGGAGAAATTGGAGGATCTGGTCCAATCTATTCGTGTAAACGGAATCGTCCAACCGGTACTCGTAAGGAGACAAAATTCGCATTTTCAATTAGTTGCGGGAGAGCGAAGATGGCGCGCGGCTCAACGTGCCGGTTTACAAAAAATTCCCGCCGTCGTAAAGGACGTTCCGGACGAAAAACTGCTGGAATTGGCGCTTGTCGAAAACATTCAAAGGCAAGAACTAAACGCCATAGAGGAAGCAAGAGCTTATCGTAAACTAATTGATACGGTTGGACTTACGCAGGAATCTGTTGCTGAACGCGTAGGAAAAAACCGCACCGTCATTACAACCTTTTTACGACTACTGAAACTTCCGGGCGATATTCAAAAACTTCTCGAAGAAGAAAAAATTTCCGCCGGGCATGGCAGAGCGCTTTTGCTAACCGACAGCGCGGATGAACAAAAGCGGATCGCAAAAAAGATCGTCGAAAAATCACTTTCCGTGCGGGAAACTGAGAATATTGTCAGAAGGATCGGCAAGTCTGCGAAGGGAAACATTGCGAATCAAAAAATAACAAAAGAAGCAGACGCAAATGTTAAAGCCGCCGAAATCAAATTAAAGAGACATTTTGGCACGAATGTTCGCATAGTTCCGGATAAAAAAGAAATCGGCGGAAGAATTGAAATCGAGTATTACAGCGGTTCTGACTTGGATCGGATTTATGAACTTCTTTTAAAGAAATGATCCGAACGCGATTTGTAGGATTAAAAAAAATATGAAGCAAAAACGTCTTACAGAAATGGTATCCTGTGCGGGTTGAGTGGCAAAACTCGCCCCTGGCGATCTTGCTCAAGTCTTGAGTAAGCTACCAAAGCAGGATTTTTCGGCAGACGTTTTGGTTGGTTTTGAAACGTCTGACGATGCAGGTGTGTTTCGTCTAAACGAAAGCACCGCACTCGTGCAAACCATTGATTTCTTTACACCTATCGCCGACGAGCCAGAAATTTACGGACAGATTGCGGCGATAAACTGCTTGAATGATGTCTATGCGATGGGCGGAACGCCGATTTCCGCGCTTTCAATTGTTTGCTATCCGCAAAAGGGTGACTGGGAAGTTCTAGGACAAATTTTGCAGGGCGGTCAAAAGGCTTTAAATGAAGAAAATGTTGTAGTTATCGGCGGACATTCCGTCGACGATCAGGAAATAAAGTTCGGTTATGCGGTGACCGGAATTATTCACCCGGAGAAAATTGTCAAAAATTCGGGGGCAAAAGCGGGAGACGTTTTAGTGCTCACAAAACCGATCGGAACGGGCGTAATTGTTACCGGAATAAAGTTTGGAAAAGCGAGCGAAGTTGCCAAAAACGCTGCGTTAAAAACGATGACGACCTCGGCGCGCGAGGCGTCTAAAACGATGCAGGAAATCGGCGCTAATGGCTGCACGGACATTACGGGTTTTGGTTTTCTCGGGCACGCATTTGAGATGGCAAAGGCGAGCGATGTAACTTTCAGGATCGATTCGCGCAAAATTGAACTCTTGCCGGACGTTTTAGAGCTTATTGAGCAAAAAATGCTCACGCGCGGGGATAAAAATAATCGAACCTACGTTGGTGATACGGTTAAATTCGTCGACAATATTACCGGCGAAATGCAAAGCGCTTTGTTCGATCCGCAAACTGCGGGCGGTCTTCTGATAAGTTTTGAACAAGCGAAAGCCGATGCTTTTGTCTCAAGAATCGACGGCGCGAAAATCATCGGGACGGTCGAGCGATTTGAAGATTTTCTTCTCGTGATCTCATAAGTTATGTATTTATTTATTTTAGAGTCAATCGGAACTTCGGAATTATTGCTGATCGGGCTGATCGCGCTCATTTTTCTGGGTCCTCGCAGATTACCGGAAATGGCACGCAAATTTGGCAAAGTCATGAACGAGTTTCGCCGTTCGACGAGTGAGTTCAAGCAAACATGGGAACGCGAAGTGACCGCCGAAGTCAGTCAATTGAAAGATGACGCAAAGATCTTTTCGTTTCCGGACGAAACCGGCGCAACCAATGATATTGGCGGTAAAAAAGCTGCAAATGGTGATAACAATGCGGTTACCCCCCAAATCCGCGAAGTCAGCAAAAAAGATTTCGACAAGAGTCTTTTACAAAAAGCTCAGGAAAACGAGGAATCGGTAAAAGAGGACGACGACCTCACAGCCAAACAAAACTGGATTTAGCTCCGTTCCGAAACTCTATTTCATAATGGCTTCAGACGAAACAAAAAAAAATGAGCTCGGCGGTCAAATGTCTTTTCTAGAGCATTTGGACGAGTTTCGTCGCCGGCTTGTAAACTCGGTAATATTTGTAGTTATCGCGTTTTTGCTTTGCTGGTTTGTCTCGGCTGATATTTACGATTTTTTGGCGGTACCGATCAAAGAAGCTATCGGGCAGCAGCAGAACCGGGAAATCGCGGTCAAAGGATTAACGGGCGAGGAAAAAATTCTGACGCTCGATAATCTAAAAGAAGGTGATGTCGGGCTTTATAATTTCGATCGTGATACAAAGCTCGGCGTTAGTTTTATCCCAAAAGGAACTACCGTTCAAGCCATGGCGGTTGCAGATGGCGAGGGAACCCTCCGTCTTTACACAAACGAAGCGATCTATACGAGCAACGCGATCATAACAAAAGGTGTCGAACTGCCGGTAGATTTTCAAACCAAGATAGACAAGGCACAGGCAGAAACGGGAAGACTGACGGTAACTACTGTGCCTGAATCGTTTACGCTTTACGTTACGGTTTCGCTTTATGCGGCGATCGCGCTTTCGATACCGTTCCTTTTGTGGCAGGTTTGGGGATTTATTTCGCCCGCGCTCTATCGCCACGAGCGCAAATATGTAACGCCGTTTATCGGGCTTTCGAGCATTTCTTTTGTTGCCGGAGCAGCGTTTGCTTATTACATTTTGTTTCCGCCGGCAGTCAAATATCTGCTCGGAATCGGAGCGGATTTCAGTCTCATGCTGCGCGCGAGCGATTATTTCGACTTTATTACTTTGATAATGCTGGCAATGGGCGTAATATTTCAAATGCCCGCAATCACATATGTTTTAGCGCGCATTGGCATCATTTCCGCCGGTTTCCTCATCAGGGTTTGGAAGATCGCCATCGTCGTAATTTTGATCGTTGCCGCGGTTGTGTCGCCAACGGGCGATATTCCGAACATGATGCTCTTTGCCGCGCCGATGATGCTTTTATATGTTATTTCGATCTTTATCGCGTGGTTTTTCGGCAGGAAACGGAAGCATGACTCAGAAGTAGAAAGTCTTGCGGAATTGGAATAAAGACAGCGGTTTCGCGCACACGGCAGCGCGGCGAGAAGCAACCTTCGAAACACGTTGACGCATCTTGAACAATTAAGAATTACTGTCTAAAATCTTAAAAGCAAAATTCTGATACGGACGATCGAAAAAGCAATCATAATTGCGACAAAAACGAGGAGTTTACCGTTATGTCAAAGAAAAATTTACTTCGCAGAGCGACGTTGACCGCCGCGATCTTGGCGTTTGGCGCATTGTTTGGCGTTTCCCAGACGCCGAAGGAAACGCCGACACAAGACGTTTCCACCAAGCCTATAAAACAGAAAAGAGAAGTCGCCAAAGTTTATAAAGATTGGGTCAACAAGGACGTTCTTTACATTATCACAAAAGAAGAACGGAAGGCTTTCGACCAGTTAAAGACCGATGAAGAGCGAGAGAATTTCATTGAAACTTTTTGGCGTCGGCGCGATCCGAATCCGGATACCGAAGAAAACGAATATCGCGAACAATACTATGAACGCATCGCTTACGCTAATGAAAAATTCACGTCCGGTATTCCTGGTTGGAAGACGGATCGCGGACGTATTTACATCGCGTGGGGGAAGCCTGATTCGATTGAATCGCACCCCTCGGGCGGTGCCTACGATCGACCGACTTATGAAGGCGGCGGTCAGACTTCTACGTATCCGTTTGAAATTTGGTTTTACCGGTATCTTGAAGGCGTCGGTGACGGAATAGAGATCGAATTTGTCGATCCGACTGGAACCGGCGAATATCGAATTGCGCGTAACCCGTATGAAAAAGATGCGCTCGCAACATCAACTGGTGGTGGTTTGACAACCCAGCAAATACTCGGACTAGGCGATGGTAAAAATATCCGGCAGTTGGGCGCCGGGCAGACGTATTACGGGCGCGAACAGGACAATCCATTCCGTCGTTTGGAAATAATCACTAACTTGCAGCGTCCGCCGCAGGTTAAATTTAGCGACTTGCAGGAGCTCGCGGGCGGAACTTCGGGTGTGATCGATAACAATCCTTTGGATTTCGATCTACGAGTGGACTTCTTCCGTCAATCGGACGACCGGGTGATTACGGCGTTTACGCTTCAGACTGATAATAAAGAGCTCTCCTTTGAAAATTCCGGCGGTTTACCGACCGCAAAAATGAATATTTTCGGACGTATTACCGCTGTTTCAGGCAAGCGCTCTGGTATTTTTGAAGATTCCGTAACCGCAAGTTCGACTGTAGAAGAGCTCGCGGATACCCGAGACAAAAAGTCAATTTATCAAAAGGCGTATGCCTTGACGCCTGGTGTTTATAAAGTGGACGTCGTTGTCCGCGACGTAGTTTCCGGAAATCGTGGTATTCGCAGCATCGGCTTTACCGTGCCGAGGTACGAGGAAAACAAACTCAACACATCGACATTGGTTCTGGCATCGAAGCTTTACACTACCTCGGAGAAAGATATCGGTACAATGTTTGTGATTGGCGGCGCAAAGGTCATCCCGAATCTTTCGGGCGTTTATAAAAAAGGTCAGGAAGTCGGAGTTTATATGCAGATTTACAACGCCGGAATCGATCAGACGACTTTACGCCCGTCGGTCGATGTTGATTATATTTTGCTGAAAGACGGGAAAGAGATCCTGAGTCAAAAAGAAGATTGGACCGGTTTGAGCGATTCCGGGCAGCGTCTGACAATTGCGAGATTGCTTCCGACGTTTCAAATGAATCCCGGAAATTATGAGATCAAGATCAAGATAAAGGATCGCGTTCCGAATAGCGAAGGAAAGATCCAGACCATCGAGCAAACGGGCAAATTTACGGTCATACAATAATAACGTAAATTCAGATCGCAGCCGGCGTTTTTGCACAAGAACGCCGGTTATTTTTTTAAAAAATTATCAAACCAGAGCTGAAAAACCAGCAGAGTCCAAAGCTGTTTGTGATGCGAAGCCGCGCCGGTTTCGTGTTCTTTGACGAGTTTTTGGACGAATTTTTCATCAAACAAGCCTTGATTTTTTATACTATTTGAATCGAGCATTTCGTGCATCAGCGGATTGAGCCGACCTTTCAGCCATTGGGCAATCGGGATTCCGAAACCTTTTTTCGGACGCTGTAAAATATTTTTTGGAAGAAGCGGTTCGACGGCTTTTTTCAAAATATACTTTCCTATGTTTCCTTTTAATTTATATTCGGGCGGCAATCCGGCGGCAAATTCGGCGATGCGCGGATCGAGAAACGGCGCACGAACTTCGAGCGAGACCGCCATCGAGGCGCGGTCAACTTTTGTCAGAATATCTTCTGCCATATAAAAATTCATATCGAGAAACTGCATCCGCTCGATCTCGCTCGCCGCATCGCAAATCTTTAATAAATCCCTCGCGCTTTTGTAAATATCGCCCGAAGTATTCTCCAGAATTTCCTTATTCAACAAATTCCGCTGTTCGTCAATCGAAAACGAACCGAACCAGGAATGATGGCGCGTTACCGCGTCGTATTTTGAAGCCGCGACAAAACGTTTCGCTTTGTAATCGAAAGAAAGATTCGCGGTCGAAACGGGGAGATTTCTGACAATCGGCTCGATCAAACCCGAACGCAAAAAACGCGGAATCGCACTGTAAAGATTGGCGACTTTGTGCGCGAAATACATCGGATAACCGGCGAAAATCTCGTCGCCGCCGTCGCCGCCGAGTGCCACCGTAACGTGCTTGCGAACAAACCGCGACAGCATAAAAGTCGGAATCAAAGAGCCGTCCGAAAGCGGTTCGTCGAGCCACGTTCCGATCTCCGAAATCAAATCCGCCGCTTTTCCGACGCTCAGTTTCTCCTCGTAATGATCGGTATTTAAATGCTTCGCCACGCGCCGCGCATATTTTGTTTCATCAAACGAATCTTCCTCAAAACCGATGGAAAAAGTTTTCACTTTTTCGGTCGCGTGCTGTGCCGCAAAAGCCGCGACCGCCGACGAATCAACGCCGCCGCTCAACAGAATGCCGAGCGGAACATCCGACACAAGCCGCATCTTGACGGCATCACCGAGCAGTTCGCGTAGTTGTTCCGAAGCCTTTTCAAGCGTCGGCGTGTTACCGTTTTTATGAAAAGTCAGATTCCAGTAACGCCGCGTTTTGACCTCGCCGTTTTCGACCGAAAGAAAATGCGCGGCGGGAAGTTTATAAATATTTTCATAGATCGAAAACGGCGCGGGAATATAATCGAATGAAAGAAAACGGCGCAGAGCGTCTATATTGATTTTTGTTTTAACCGACGGATTCGCCAGCAAAACCTTCAGTTCGGAAGCAAAGATCAATTTCCCGTCAAACACACCGTAATAAAGCGGTTTTTCGCCGAACCGATCACGCGCGATGAGAAGTTTTTTCTTGCGCTTGTCCCAGAGCGCAAAAGCAAACATTCCGTTAAGATGTTCGAGCATCGCGTCGCCGTGTTCTTCGTAAAGATGCGGCAGAATTTCAGTGTCGGAGTTAGTTACAAATTTATGCCCGCGTTTTTCCAAATCTTTTCTGACATCTTTGAAATTATAAAGCTCGCCGTTCATCACGACGACGACCGATTTGTCTTCCGAATAAACCGGCTGTTCGCCCGTGTGCAGATCAATAATCGAAAGCCTTCGCATCCCGAGCGCAACCGTTTCGTCAAGCCACAAACCTTCCGAATCCGGTCCGCGATGCTTCATCCGCTCACACATCGAATGCAAAACCGCTTCGCTGTGATTTTTACCGCGATTATTTTCTAAATTTATCCAACCTGCAATTCCGCACATTTTATATAAATCTTAATAGGAGTTCTGGGAAAGTGTGTAATTCAAAACTTAAATATTTTGGAAACTTATCTTCATCAAAAACATTTTCTTCATAGTCTTGATCCCCATAAAAATCATTTGAAATTACAATACAGTCTTTGAAAATAAGACAAGAAACATTCTTTTCATTTATAAAACTGACCTCATCACGAACTATAAACTGTAAACTAAAAATTGGGACTTTACTTTCGATTGAAGAAATATAAATTGAAATAACGCTAGAATAATCAATCGCGTTAATTTCAAATGAGAAAAATTTATTTTTTATGCTGAAGCAGTAAGAATTATCAAATTCAGAAATTTTAGGCAGAACTCCTAAACATTCAATAAATTCGTGTTGATTCCAGTTTAATTGACGCATTATATTAATCAAATCGAATCTTCTGGCGCACGTCGTAGATCGTTTTATAAATTAAGCCGCGATTGCCAGCAGTTCTTCGACTTCCGGCGTAAAGGCGAGCGGCAGAAAATCTTCTTTGTCGCAAACTGTCATTTCGCCCGCTTCGTCGCGCACCCAAACGCCGTTTTCACCGAATTTGACGAGATAAAGTTTTCGCGGAATCAATAAACTCGCGTCGTCCGATTCAAGACAGATCGCCCAGATTTCTTCCAGAGTATTCGGCTGCTCGACGACCTTGAATTGAAATTCGCGCGAAGGTTTTTGTTTTCCCTGCAAAATCAAACCGGCTTCGATAACGCTTGCTTTTAATTGTTCAAATCTTTCGTTTTTCATTGCATTGATTATAACTTTTTTGGTGAACTAATTTGTTTCTCTGAAACTGTAAAGAATCTCATTCATTTTCAAACCCGATTTTTTCACGGACGGCGTAGATCGCTTTATCCTGTGATTCGTGATAAGTTCGCACGAGCATTTCGGCTAATAAACCCATCAAAATAAATTGCACTGAAATAGCGAGCATCACAATCGCAATAATCGGCAGAGGCGTTAAGATGAACGATGTTCCGTAAACGAATTTCAGGACGAAAGCCCAGATTCCGGCAAAGATCGAAAGAAAGAACGCCAGCATTCCGAATGTGCCGAAAACGTAAATCGGTTTCGTTTGATACGAAGCCATAAACTTGATCGTCATCAGATCGAAAACGACTTTGAGCGTGCGCGAGATTCCGTATTTCGATTTTCCCATCGTCCGGGCGTGATGGTCAACGGGAATTTCCGTCACTCTTGCGCCTGCCCAACTTGCGTAGATCGGGATAAAGCGGTGCATCTCGCCGTA
>JBGTFE010000034.1:0-20535 GCA_041747435.1 Pyrinomonadaceae bacterium
CGATCGGAACAAAGCGTGCGAGAACGATCGCCTTCGCCCCGTGCTTTTCGGAAAACGCGCGAGCTTTTTCGACGCGGCTCGGTTTAAAGATGCGTGAGCCTTCGCGGTTGAAAAGTTTTTTTATTGGTCGGGGCGAGATGATTTGAACATCCGACCTCACGGTCCCGAACCGTGCGCTCTACCAGGCTGAGCCACGCCCCGCGAATTGTAGATTCTAGTTTACCACAACGATTAAGTCAATATCGCGCCGGAGCGCGGACGCCCACGTCCGCAATGCACGCGAAGCGTTCAAAAACTAACCGCGCTCGATTTAGATTGCTGCGCAATCTTGCGGACGATGGCGTCCGCGCTCCATTAAACTTCTTTTTTGCCGAATTTGTGTTTTAGAAACTCGATGATCGGCGGCAGCAACGACAAAAAGACGACAACGATCACCACTTTTTCGATATGATCAGCGAGCTTGATCCCAAGTGCGTTTTCGATCATCGTGCCGAAAAAATAGCCTGCTAAAACCATGCTCGAGATCCATAAAACACCGCCGGCGATGC
Source organism: Pyrinomonadaceae bacterium (assembly GCA_041747435.1). Classification (GTDB taxonomy): domain Bacteria; phylum Acidobacteriota; class Blastocatellia; order Pyrinomonadales; family Pyrinomonadaceae; genus JBGTFE01. Next base: position 549 of record JBGTFE010000034.1, read on the forward strand.
TAAACGGCAGAAACTTCTTGTAAGGCATTCCGGTCGCCCCAAGAACGAGCGGCGCAAAGGTGCGGACGATCGGAACAAAGCGTGCGAGAACGATCGCCTTCGCCCCGTGCTTTTCGGAAAACGCGCGAGCTTTTTCGACGCGGCTCGGTTTAAAGATGCGTGAGCCTTCGCGGTTGAAAAGTTTTGTGCCCAATTTGCGTCCCGTCCAATAACCGGTCGAATCGCCGATCACGGAACCTAAAAAGAAGGAAAGCATTACCATCATGACGTTGAGTTTTTCCGGAAAAGTGCGCGCAAAAAGTCCGGAAACGACAAGCAGTGAATCACCCGGAAGAAAAAAACCGACGGCGAGACCGGTTTCTGCGAAAACGATAAAAAACAAGCCGAAATAAGCGTAGATGCCGAGCGAATCGAGCAGCCAGTTGATAAGAACGTTAGGATCGAGAAACCAGAACGTTTGTTTTATGTCTTCAAAAATTCCGAAGAAAAATGCAAATTTCATAAATTATTTTCTTTCGCCTTCCAGCCGTGCTCGCCGATCAAAGGCACAAATGCGCATGCGCCAAAATCTTCGGTATTAAAACCGGTTTGCGTTCGTGTGACGCGGATCAGATGCTGCGTTTTTTGATCCTGCCCGATGGGAATAACGAGCTTCCCGCCGATCTTTAACTGCCGCAAAAGCGGCTCGGGAATTTCGGGGCTTCCCGCGGCGACAAGAATTCCGTCATACGGTGCGTGGGCTGCCAATCCGCCGGTGCCGTCACCGCAAATGAGCGCAACATTCATAAAACCCAGATCGCGCAGCCGCTCTTGCGCTTCTCTTGCAAGCTGCGGAATTCGTTCGATCGCGAAAACTTCTCCCGCAAGGCGCGATAAAATTGCGGTTTGATAGCCGGAGCCGGCGCCGATCTCTAAAACCTTTGCTTCCGGCGTTAGCTCTAGAAGTTCCGTCATACGCGCAACGATAAAGGGCTGCGAGATCGTCTGATTGGCGGCGATCGGTAGCGCGTTGTCTTTGTATGCCTGCGATTTCAACCCTGTCGGAACAAACAAATGTCGATGCACTGCATCCATTGTTTCGAGAACGCGTTCGTCCTTGATCATATAGTGTCCGCGCAAAAGCTCGATCATTTTCTCACGTGAAATCTTATATTCGTCCATCCGTATATAAAATTAATCTTCCCAGCTTCTCAACGCTTCTATCGCGCCATGATTCGTCAGATCGCTGCGCATTGGCGTGACGGAAACGAATCCTTCGTCGATCGCCTCAAAATCGGTTCCGCCTTCGGCATGAAAACCTTCGCGAACCTCGCCGATCCAGTAATAAAGCTTGCCTCGCGGATCAATGTGCTCGGAAATTACCGGGCGCGCGTTTTTAAAGCCCTGCTTCGTAACGCGAATTCCTTTCGGCGTGCCTTTCGGAATATTTATATTTAAGAGTGTTCCTTCAGGCAAGCCGTCGGTGATCGCCTTCTGCGTAATTTGTTTTGCAACTTTTACAGATTCGGTAAAATCGGCGTCGCGGTTTGCAACAAGGCTGAAAGCCAATCCGGGAACACCGAGAATGGTCGCTTCAAGCGCGCCCGCAACTGTTCCGGAATACGTGGCGTCGTCTCCAAGATTCGGTCCGTGATTTACGCCGGAGGCGCAAATATGCGGACGTTCATCGGCGGGCAAAATTTGATTCAAAGCGAGAGTCACACAATCGGTTGGCGTGCCGTCGATCGTCCAATGCCGCGCGTCGATCTGTCTGATCCGCAAAGGTCTCGCCAGCGTCAGGCTGTGCGAAGCGCCGCTCATTTCCGATTCCGGCGCGACGACATAAACATCCCCGATCGCACTCAACGCATCTTCCAGCGCGGCGATGCCTTCGGAGTGAATGCCGTCATCGTTCGTTAAAAGTAGCCGGATGTTCTTCATTTTATTCGCGCCACGCTCACGCGGACGAGGGGCGTCCGCGTTCCCTCAAATAAAATATGCGTGATGCAAACGGTTTTCAAACTGTCTTGCATCACGCACTAAAATATCTCAAACAAAACTATCTGCCTTGATTCGGATTATTACTCGGTCCCTGATTTTGATTACTGCTGAAATTATTGTTGCTGCGCATCGGGCGAAAACGCTTGCGATTACGCTTGCGCGCGTTCTGCGATTTTAGTTTCGCCTTTTGTCCCGGCGGGATAAAATGCGCGTGCTTTTTGAGGTCTTTGATGATCTCTTCGGTAATAACTTTTCGCTTGAAGCGGCGAAGCGCGCTTTCGATCGACTCGTTATTATTGACTGTTACATAAGCCATTTTTCTGTTCTCACCTCCTTTGACCGGAATCTCGTTCGTCGGGCAAACAACAATTAAACACTTTTTCGCGCCATATGGCAAGTTTCGCGACGGATTTTGCGCGGCTGCAATAATGAAGGACTTTTGTCATTAAAAATCGACTCTAATTAAGAGAAGAATACTTTTCTTTGTCGCAAAAACAAGAAAAGCTGTGCATCGGCAAAAAAAACAAAAAAGCCCGTGAACGGTTTTTCACGTTCACGGGTTAGTTTTATTCAAACGGCAGTTCGTTTAGGCTGAAACCGTTTCTTTCTTTTCGCGTTTGATACCGCCGATCTGTACGAGATTGTCGCCCTTGATGCCGTTCTTCTCCATCAACATCTGGTTGTAGAGCTTCTTCATCATCTGCATCTCTTCGGCAGCCGTTTTCGGTCCTTCCATTTCCGGTTTGTTCGGACGCGAAAGGTCGACTTCATTAAGGATCATGTTGTGCGTCTTGTCTTCCAAACCGACTTCCTTGCCCTTTGCGAAAACTTCGTGACGACCGTGTTCTTTATACCATTGCGCAACAGTTGCGTTTTGGTGCATATGTTCAATGATATTGCGCCAACCGATTCCGGTGTTATATGCACAGAAGGATATTTCGCCTTCCTGGGTGCCGTAAGGGATGATGCACATTTCGGTGCGTCGGAAATCGTAGTTGAAAAGATCCTGGAACCACATTCCCGCGATGAACAGGAAGTTCCATGGGTCTTGACGACGTTTTTCGATGTCTTCGATCGTGCGCGAACCGTCAACTTTTCCGTAATCCTTGCCCGATAAACCAAACGATTTATCGAACTTCGCAAAGATTCCGCCGAGCGTTAAGCTCTTCGGCGTGCCGTAAGGATTGTAGTTCTTGAGCAGCGCCAAGCCCATCATGATATTCGAAAACCATTTGCCGCGGTTCGTATCGGTAATATGCTGCATATCCGAAACGAGCCCAGGAATGTTAAGGAATTGCGGCACGGGCGCCATTTCCTTTGTTTCCTTGTTAATCATCACCGCCGTTCCGACACCGCAATTTGGGTGGCATCCGCAGGAAACTTGTCCCCATTCGGAATCTTCACCGTGAACGACGTCCGCGAAATCGGCAAAGGCGCCCATCAATGAAAGCGGAAACCAATCGCGCGTCGGCTCTGTAATTCCGACCTGGCTTTGAACGTCCAGCGCGAGATGCGAAAGCGTGTAGCGCTGCTGCAGTCTTCGCTGCTCGGTAATGTGCTCGTCGCGTCCCGTAAACGAAACCGGCTGAAACGATACAAACGAGATCTTTTTCGGATTTTCCAAAGCGAAACGAATGATCGTTCCGACCTGGTCGTTGTTGACGCCGTTGACAAGCGTTGTCACGAGGACGATATCAACGCCCGCTTCGTGCAGGTTGTTGATCGCGCGAAGTTTTACATCGAACAAGTTGCCGATCTGGCGGTGCGAGTTGGCGTCGTTTCCGATTCCGTCAAACTGAAGATAAACGAATCGCAATCCGGCTTCCGCAGCTTCACGACAGAATTCCTTTGATTTCGCAAATTCAATTCCGTTCGTCGCGGCTTGAACTGAGTTGTAACCGACTTTGCGCGCATATCGAACTGCTTCAATAAAATACGGCGAAAGTGTCGGCTCTCCGCCCGAATACTGAACCGACATTTGCCGGCGCGGTTTGATCGAGATCGCGTTGTCGAGAATCTCCTTCACGTCTTCCATCGAAAGCTCGTGAACAAATCCAACCTGGTTCGCATCCATAAAGCAGGGGTCGCACATCATATTGCAACGATTCGTTAAATCAACCGTCAACACCGCGCCGCGACCGTATTTAATGGTCGATGAGCCGTGATTGTGCAGCTTTTCGTCGTTATGCGCCTGAATGTCGCGCCCGGGGAAAAGCGATTCAATGTGCTGTAAGAATTTCGAATCGATAGCCATCAGATCTTCGAAGTGTCCGTGATCCGGGCAATCTTTGATCATCCAGACCTGTCCGTCACGCTCAATGATCTGCGCTTTTATCTCGCCTACTTTTTCGTTGATCAGCGTCGAAACATCACGTTTCCCGCTCAAAATCTCTTCGCGTGCCTCAATGACACAGTTTGGGCAAAGACTGTCGGTTGTTCGCGGAAATCCCAACGTCGGTTTCGATTTCTGCCATGATTTAAGCAGAGGCTTATCTGACCATTTTGGTATAAAAGAGGGATTGGGTTTAAACTGGTTAACAGATTTGATCGCTTTGAAAACGCCGCCTGCAATAACTGTCAAGCCCTTTTCTACGTGTTTAATCGGTCTCATAATTTCCTATCTCCAAGGTCGTAATATAAAATAATTTCCTAAAGTATCTGGAAGGTGTTTGGTATTGATCTAAATTTGTCCACCTAATTCTGTGCTGGTTTTGAAAATCGATCTAAAAGGTAGTCTGCAACAACTGTGCCGTTCAGCGATGGAATCTAAGTTGTTACGTTTACGCGCTTTAAGGAAAGAACCTGCCGGTCCTTATAAGGTAAAGTATGTATCAGGTCGACACAAAGAGCTAATATGTAAGCTAGCGGCACTATTTTGACACAGTTAGGTTCGACACTCAGGCGGAATCCATTTAAGCCAGTGCTTAACTTGAAGCCACCGACCGTGGCGCAGCCATGCTCTTACAATCCCGCATTTGCAGGACAAAAACAAATCTAACAAGCGCTTCAGTTTTTCGTTCATCTTTCGTTCATATTTAAGCAGTTGGCTTAACGACTACATTAGCCTAATTCCTGTAAAAACTGTAAATACTAGGGTTAGGTTGTGGTAAAAACATCTTTACACTACGATTTTCTTTATGCTAAAGTCAGTTTCACCTTAAAGGGAATTCTATCGCAATTGCTAACGAAGGTAATTTTTCAAAAAAACACTCCTTTAATTTTGCAGTTAAAAATTAGATCGAGGAAAAAAGGTTTTAAATGACTAGTCCTGATCTTTATGAACATACGTTTCGGAACATCCGGCTGGCGATCAATTATAGCCGACGATTTTACGTTTGAAAATGTTCGTACCGTTACAGAAGCGATTTGCTGTTATTTGAAAAATGAATTTGGCGAACCCGAACCGACGCTCATATTGGGACATGATTCTCGTTTTATGGGCGAAAAGTTCTCGGAAGTTGCCGCCGAAATTGCGAAGCGAAATGGTTTTCGGGTCTTACTTTGCGAAAACCCAACGCCGACACCGACGATATCGCACGCGATTCGCAGTCAGAATGCCGTTGGCGGAATAAATTTTACGGCGTCGCATAATCCGCCGGAATATCAGGGAATAAAGTTTTCGACTGCTGACGGCGCACCGGCGCTGCCGGAAATTACAAAGCGAATCGAAGAAATTATTCGCGAAAAACCGCAGGTGGGAGACGCCGCCGGCGGCTCGATTGAAAGATATGATGCGCGTCCGGCTTATCTGGACGATTTGAAAACTAAGATTCGGTTTGACGCCATCGCCGCGGCAAAAGGCAAATTTGCATACGATGCGATCTATGGAACGGGTCGCGGATATTTGGATAGCATCCTGCGCGATCACGGTTTAGAGGTCGAAACGATTCATGACTGGCGCGATGTGACATTTGGAGGGCAAGCGCCCGAGCCCGGCGAAGAGCATTTAGACGAGCTTCGCGAAGCCGTTAGATCCGGCGAATTGACATTAGGACTCGCAACGGACGGCGACGGCGACCGGTTCGGAGTAATTGACAACAACGGCGAATTTATCACGCCGAACCAATTGATCGCAGTTTTGACAGATTATTTAGCGGAAAGCCGCGGCTGGACGGAAGGCGTCGCGCGAAGCGTTGCTACAACACACATGGTTGACCGCGTCGCTAAAGACAGAAATTTGAAATTGTTTGAAACGCCGGTTGGATTCAAGTTTATCGGCGAATTGATAAATAAAGACGAGATCATACTCGGCGGAGAAGAATCCGCAGGTCTTTCGATAAAAGGACACTATCCGGAAAAGGACGGAATTTTAGCGTGTCTTTTAGCGGTTGAAGCCGTCACTGTCAGAGGGAAGAGTTTGACCGAGCAATTAGACGAGCTTTACCGACGAGTCGGAAGGTTGGAATCGGGCAGAATCGGAGTCAAATTAAACGACGATGTTTCCCGAAGATTGAAAGAAAAACTGGCGCAGGAGCCAAATAATATTGGCGGGCGCAAGATTGAAACAATAAATCGGATAGACGGCGTGAAATTCATCTTCACGGATGGAAACTGGATGCTGATGCGCCCATCGGGCACAGAGCCGCTGGTCAGAATTTACGCCGAAAGTGAAAGCAAGAAAGATTTGGAGGTGTTGCTTGAAGAAGGTCGCAAATACTTATTCGAATAAAACGCGGACGATCTCTGTTTCAGGGAGTAAGAATGCCCGCGGCGCGAAACGCGCGACACCGCAATGGTTTGTTTTTTCCGTTATTGTTTCGATCACATTTATGCTTTGCATAGCGATCAATTTGCGCGCCTTTTCGGAAATGAGCCGTGAGACAACGCAATTTCAGCGGTTGAACACGGAGATCGAGCAATTGAACAATGAAAATCTGTTAATTCAGGAGGAAATTCATAATTTGAAAAGCGACTCGCGCATCATAGAGCGCGAAGCCCGAAAGATCGGGATGAGTCGCCCGAATGAAAAGATTCTAGTGCCGGTCAATTAAGCTTGCGGAGAGCTTGCTTGATTTTGACACAGATTGCCCTGCCCGTTACTTATCCGCCTTTTGCCTATCAACTCCGCGCTGCCTTCAGTTAACTTTCCGCCAAATCCGCGGCTTGTGTTTCCCGAGAACACAAGCCGCACATCCTTTTAAATTGCGATTGAAGAACTGTAATTTACAAATCGCTATTCGTAATTGATAATTCGTAATTGATTTTATGTGGTACTGGACAAAAATTTCCTTTTTGGTTTTGATCGGCGCAGTTGTTGTTTGGCTCGGGTATGAGTTTTTCACTTTTCCGAATATTTCCAACCTTCGCACGGAGAATCCGGCTACGACTTCGATGATCGAATACCGGATCTCGGAAGCCGAAGCCGAAGGAAAGGAACCGCGGAAATATCTGGTATGGATGCCGATCGAGCAGATCTCGCCGCATCTCCAGCGAGCCGTTCTAGCAGGCGAAGATTCGCATTTTTTTGAGCACAAAGGTTTTGATTGGGACGCGATCCAAAAAGCCTGGGACGAAGCGCAAAAGGAAGCCGAAAAAGAGGCGAAGGAAGAAGGCGATTACGATCCGGAAGCGTGGATCCCACCGATGCCGAGCTTTAAGCGCGGAGCGTCGACCGTTACGCAGCAGCTTGCAAAAAACCTTTATCTATCGGAAGAACGTTCGTTTTTACGAAAAGGACGTGAAGCCGCAATTACATATTTTCTAGAAAAAAAACTCTCCAAAAAACGCATATTGGAGATTTATCTGAACGTCATCGAATGGGGTGACGGAGTTTACGGCGCGGAAGCCGCTTCGCGTGTTTACTTCAAAAAATCGGCTTCGGCGCTGACGCCGCAGGAAGCCGCGTATCTTTCGGCGATGATCCCTTCGCCGCTCAACATTTTCAACCCGAAAAAAAATCCGAAACGCGTAGCGCGCCGGCAGAGAGTTATCGCAAAAGGAATGAATCACGTAAAATTACAATATTAATGTAGGGGCAGGTCTTTTGCCTGCCCAAATCGTGCTCAGCACGATAAAAACTTGACAAATCGACGCGAAAAAACACGAAAAAAGTTCGCTTTGCTCATTGGGCAGGCACAAGACCTGCCCCTACACTCATGCCCCCGCTTTTTTCCGTTTTACCGCGCTTTTCTTGATCGTCATCTCATTGAGGATCCAACTCATATTGTCGACCTTTTCCGCAACAAAAAGCACGTATCGGATATCGACGGCGATCGTGCGACCGCGATCTTCGTTATAAAAAATGTCGTTGCCCAAGCCTTCGTAATTTCCGTCAAAAACGATTCCGACCTGTTCGCCGTAAGCGTTCATTATCGGGCTGCCGGAATTTCCGCCGATGATATCTGTGGTCGCGAGAAAGTTAACCGGCACGCTGTCGCCGAAGCCGTATCTGCCGAAGTCTTTCGCTTTTTGAAGGTCTTTCAGCTTTTGCGGAACGGCAAACGGGTAAACGCCGGTTTCCTTTTCGATGATGCCTTTCAAGCTAGTGAAAGGCGCGTAGCTCACCGCCTCGCGCGGGCTGTAGCCTTTTACCTTGCCGTAAGTGAAACGCAGCGTGGAATTTGCATCCGGATAAGGTGTGCTCTTTTTCATTTCCGCCATTCCTTGCTGGTACAACAACCGAAGATGATCGATATCGGCATTGTATTTTGCGAGACGAGCAACGTATGCGGAGCGCTGTTCGTTATGCGCCGCCGCGAGGTTTACGATGTCAGGAAATCTTCTTTGCAGGCTCGCGAATGAATCGTCATAAAGCTTGAAAATATCCTTGGCGGAGTCAAAATCCTTATCTTCGGCGATTGATTTTGCAAACTTTTCTTCGGCTTCGCGGCGGCTTCTGCCTTTTTTGCCGCCGAAAAGACTTTCGGCAGCGTCGAATTTTTGATCGGCAGGCAATTCAGCCGCGGCTTTCAGAAAATATTTGAGCATTTCAATCTCGAGCAGCGGCTCGCGGTCTTTAAATGAAGCTTCGATCTCGGCGCGCTTTTTATCGTCAAGTTTTTTCCCTGTGCGAACGGCGGCGACCGCATCGAGGATCTGACCGTAAACCGGCGCGTAAGACGACGGCTGCGGTGGGCTGGTCGGTTTAGGAAAAGTCCGCAAAAGCCGGTCGCGTGCTCCGGCGGCAAAGAATTCTTTTGATAAGGTCTTGAGGTTCGCCAAAACGTCGCCGTATTTTGCTTTACGCTGCGGGTTTTGATTTACCCAAGCTGTAAACTGAGCTTCCTCGTCGCGCCTTTGATCGACAAAATCCGAACGATTGAGCGCGGCAACGCCGCCTTCAAAAAGTTTTCTACCGTTATCAATGTTTGCGATCTCGCTTTGCAGCGCGACGCGCTTTGCTTCGTCCGTCTCACCGACCGCGCCGAGAGCGTTGCTCCAAGCAGTTAAATATTCGACCAAAAACGGGAAGTTCACATTTTGCGAATAGTCAATGAACTGGCTTTCGCGATAACGCGTCGTTCCGCCGGGATAACCCATAACCATTACAAAATCGTTTTCCTTTAAGCCGTTCAGCGAGATCGTCAAAAACTTTTTCGGTGTGTAAGCAACATTATTCGGCGAATATTCAGCGGATTTTCCGTCCGGCGCGACGTACGCGCGCAAAAATGTGTAATCGCCCGTGTGACGAGTCCATTCAAAATTGTCGGGGTCGCCGCCGAAAACGCCGATGTCACGGTGCGGAGCGTAAACAACGCGGATGTCTTTTATCTCAGTTGTTTCGTATAGATAGTAAAAAAATCCGTTGTTCAAGCCGGCAATGCGGACCGAAGCGGATGCGCCCGCTTTAGTCTGTTCTTCCTTTTGAAGATCGTCTGTATTTTGTTTGATCGCAGCCGCGCGTGCGTCTCCGGTAAGATTTTCGGTCCCTTTCAAAATCTTCGCAGTTACGTTTTCCACGCGATTTGTAATAAAGGTGCTATAACCTTTCGCCGGCAGCTCGTTCGCCATCGAAGCCGCGCGGTAACCAGTTTTTCCGTAATCGTTTTGCGGTGTCGAAGCCGAAACGAGCGCGTCAAAACCACAGTGATGATTTGTAAGGATCAAGCCTTTCGGCGAAACAAATTCCGCTGTGCAGCCGATGCTCAGACGAATAATGGCATCGGAAATATCCGTGCCGTTCGGGTTGTAAAGTTCGGACGCGGGAATTCTCAATCCCTTTGCTCTAAGCGGCAATTTAGCAATTTGATCGGGCGTGAACATTCCCTCTTCGGGAACCGCGACCGCAAACGAAACAGACGAAAGCAGGAATGCAAACGTCAAAAAAAGTGATGAAAAAAAGTTTGGTTTCAAGCGCATATAGTTAGATTTCCTTCCGTTTCAAATTTAAAATAAAGAGTAATTATTACTTATCATTTTTCGCGCAAAAGAAAAAGCGAGCCAAAGTAAGACTCGCTTTTCATATCGATGTAATTGTTTATTTTTTGATCAGCTGCGCGATTTCCATCGGCTCGGGTGGAAGGAAACGCCGCGGGTTGATCGCCTTGTCGTTGAGTCGCAGTTCGTAATGAAGATGCGGTCCCGTCGAACGTCCCGTTGAACCGACAAGTCCGATAAGCTGTCCGCGTCGAACGGCGTCGCCGATCGAAATTTCGATCTTCGAAAGATGCGCGTAACGCGTGACCAAACCGTTGCCGTGATCGATCTCGATCATATTGCCGTAGCCGCCCTGCCATTCCGCTTTGATGATCGTGCCGCTTGCCGCCGCTATGACCGAATCGCCGCGCTCGCCGTCAATGTCCATTCCGGCGTGAAATTCATAAGTTCTGCCGCCGAACGGATTGCGCCTGAAGCCGAACTCGTTGTTTATCTTTCCGAGATGCGCCCAGATCGTCGGCAAAAATGCGCCGCCTGTTGTCGCTTCGATTCGGCGCAAGTCAGATTCTATCTGATTATGCTCCTCGTCCGATTCGACCATTGTCAGTTGAAACGAGGATGCCGGTCCGCCGCTATTAATGGAAAAATTTTCGCCAGCCGAGGGTCGGTCGTAATTAAATGACGAAAATTCGGGATTCTGATCTTGAACTGTTTGCGGGGCAACTAAAGCGGTCTCATTAGAAAGAGGAGTTGTTGATCCGGCGATCGCCGAACCGTCAACTAAACCGAATAAACCGAGTGAAATAAAACCGAATGTTAAAAAAAATGCTGTAAAACCTGTTGTATGTAAAACCTTTTTTGAGATTTCAAATTTTCTTATGTAAATTTTTGATTTAAATGAATGTGATAATAGAAAAGTATATTTATTGTCTTTCTGCATTACGTGCTTTTAAGCTCCTTTGTTGATTTCGTGCCGACAAAATTCGTTCGACACCGGAATCACGCTGGTTTAAGCCGCTGGCGACTAACGCGATCCAAGGCGTTTTTAAAATACAAAAACACCTGTTTAATTAGGGGATGTAATTAACCAAATAAATTTTCGGTTATTTTAGAATAGTGAAAAGTATCACACACCACCGCAAAACGCAAGTTTGGAAAATCTGGCGCCGTTGGTGAAAAGCTGCTAAATCCTCATTCTGTTGACTTTCGCTTGTCGCTCCAAGTGCGGAAAACAAGCAACCCGACTGCGATCAGCAGCGCGATGAAAACGATCACGACGATCGCTTTTATAGCGAAAGTCAGAAAACCGATGAAGGCGATGATCGATTTCAAGAAAACGATGACTAGAGCAAGAATTGCTAAAATGCTTCCGCCGATTCCCGCGGCTTTCATCCAAACTGGCATAACGTGTTCCTTTCCTTAACGATGCGCTCATTTTATCTAAACGATCAAAAGCGCTCGTCTACCATTATATGAACTTATTGATTTTTCCACGAACGCGCCCGCGTCCGGGTTTCAAAATTATCCTGAAAATCAAAATCGCCCGTTCTAAAGCTTGCGTCCGTAACTGCGCTCGTAAACGCGGGTGAATCGTTCGAGCGCGAGAAATTGTCCCATTTTGGCTTAGCGTCTTTCGACCTAAAAACATAATTGCGTAATAGATATGCGCCTAAGATGATGAGGACGATGGGCAGGAAGCCTCTGATCAGTCGACGAAAATCGAAGAACGCCTGAAGGAAAAATGCGGAGCCAAGTACTACTAGAAGAATTCCCCAAAGCTTCGGATTGCCCGAAAATCGCTGGACGATAAAATCTTCGGCACCTTCGGTCGTAATACCGGCGCGAATAAGTCTCGCCGTTTTCCACGCGTCAACCGCCGTATAGAGCCACATTCCGAGAAATCCGAAAACAAAAAGCGGCATATGTGTGATTATTGCCATTTGAATAAGCCCGGCGAAAACCGCGAAATAGATCAAAGCCTTTGCCGTCTGCCCGTTATAAGCGGCGCCTAAGCCCGGACAAATTAACGAAAGCAGTGCGGCGATAAACGGCGACGTGTTTGCTTTTACGATCGGAACGTAATTCGAGTGATATTGATTTCTCAGAAGGTCAACGCCCAAAACTATGCAATCCTGGCAATAAGGAAAACCTTTGATGCGGTGATCGCAAGCCGGGCACAGAGGTTTTCCGCACCCGTTGCAGTTTACTACCGCGACACTTTGCCCGTGATACGCACAGTTCATTATTTATTTTCCTCGTCGTTTACAAACGTTCCCTGCACGGCTTCCTGGTCTGATCGCTGTTGATCTGTCTGCTTCCCGCCGAGAACGGCGTCCGTACTTTGCTGATAAGTTTGCTCGGCTAATTCAAAGCCTCTTGTATAAACACCGCCGAATGTGCCGTCGGCTGAAACGGTTTGCCCGAATACCAACACGGCAACGAGCATCAGCATCGCAACCGGCGCAAGCTGTGGAACGCTGATCGGGAATCTCAAGCCGCGAAGCCATTCTGTCGCCTGCGCGCCCCACGAAGCTTTAACGGCTTGTGCTTTTGTAGTTCCGAGCGTCGATTGCAGGATCTTTTCGTGTAAGCCTTCCGGAACCGGAAATTCGTCCATTTTGTATGTGTAACAAGCGGCGATCGAACGGACGACTTCACCCGGCAGATCGGTGCATTGTTCGCACAAAACGGCGTGGCGTTCCCAACGATGGAAAAGCGCCGCCGGAATAAAACCGTCAAGATAATCGGTTAAATGTTCTTCAAAATTTTCGCAGGACATTGCGGTTTCGGGCGCGGTCATCGTCAAAATTCGCGCTTCGAGATGCGTCATTGAAGTTTTCGGCGCTGTAATTTCTCGGCAAGCTTCCAAAGCGTCTTTTACTTCATTCAAAAGCGAGTGGCAGAGCGGGCAGCGTAATGCGTGAGCGGCGACGGATTTGTGCGTCGAGCGGTCAAGCGTTCCGTCAAGATATTCGGATAGAGATCCTTCAAATTCCGAACATTTTAAGATTTTTTCACCCTTGTTATTCATAAAACCAAACCCCGTGAAATTTACATCGGCTCAATCCTTATATCTTTACGACTCGCATTCTCCGCAAAATTTTCGCCAATTCGATTCGTCCGCGATTGATCCGCGATTTGACGGTTCCTTCCGGAATTTTCAAGACGTCGACGATTTCCGCATACGTCAATTCCTCTATATCGCGCAAAATTACGCAAGTTCTAAGATCGGTCGGCAATTTATCGATTCCGTCCTGCACTTGTTGGCAAAGCTCGCGTCGCTCGATCTCTTTTTGCGCCGATGTTCCGAAGGCGCGCAGATGAAACGTATGATCGTCCACCGCTTCCGCCATCGAATTTTGCGGATTGCGCTGCCGGTGCCGGTAATCGTCAATTATCAAATTTCTCGCCAGGCGCATCAGCCAATTTGCCAGATCGCCCTGTTTCGGGTCGTACTGTTCGAGCGTTTTGTAAATTCGGATAAAGACTTCCTGTGTAAGATCTTCCGCCGAATCAATGCTCGAGGTAAACCGGTAAGCAAGATTAAAGATACGGCGCGAAAACTGCGCAACTATCTCTTCCCAAGCGCTGCCGTCTCCGGCGCGGCAACGGCGTACGAGCTCAAATCCGGTATTTTCGGTTACTGCTTTTAATGCTTCCAAACGTCGGTTCTCCAAAAACCAAATCCTTCTCCGTTAAGCAACAAAGCTTACAAAACGCGCTCTGTCAATGCTTTTCTACGAATGCCAAAAAAGAAAAGTTCCAAGCGTTTTCACTTTTCACTTCCTACTTGAATATAGTATCTTTTGTCTTTATTGCATATTTTACCGAACTGTAAAGAATGCACGAATTTATTTATACATACTGGATAAAATCTTCAAAATTGGAAAATCATAATCTAAGAAAATACCTAAAGTTCGTTGTCCTGTGTTTGCTCGCCGGTTTTCTGCTTTGGTTTTTCGGACGAAATCTTAATTGGGCTGAAGTTGGCGAAAAGCTTCGCGGGGCAAACGCGTTTTATATCGCGGCTGCGTTTCTGATTATTTGTTTGGGATATTTTCTGCGCGCGCTGCGCTGGAAGGTTTTGCTCGAACCGATCACTGAGACATCGCTCAAGGAACTTTTTGCGACTACGACCGTTGGATTTGCCGCGGTTTTCTTTGTCGGACGAGCCGGCGAGATAGTGCGTCCGATGTGGCTGCCGATGCGCGATAAACGCGTCCGACCTTCGGCGGCGCTCGTAACGCTCGGTGTTGAGCGAATTTTCGATCTCGCCGCGCTGATCTGTTTTTTTTCGATCACGCTGATCTGGTTTTCGCCGACCGCGGGACATGAAAGGGAGTTTGCGAACATTAAACTTATCGGCAATTTTATGTTGGGCGCGGTAGCCGCCGGATTTCTGGGTCTTTATGTTTACCAAAAATTTGCGCCGCAAATAATCGGCTGGTCCGAAAAAGCGACCGATAAAAAATGGATTCCGCGCCGGATCAGGAAAATTTTTCTAAGTCTTTTGAAGCAGCTTGCGGCTTCGCTCCGGATCTTAAAAGATTGGCGCGAGATCGTTTCGGTCGTTTTTTGGACAACGATGCTTTGGCTTTCAATCGCGATTCCGACGTGGCTCGTCATTCTCGCGTTTAATTTGAACTTGTCGATCACGCTAAGCGGAGCTATGTTTGTTATGTTCTGTGCGTCGATGGGCTCGCTGATACCGACGCCCGGCGGCGCTGCCGGAGCGTTTCACGCCGTTACGGCGTACGCTCTCGGGCTCTTGGGTATTGCGTCGAGCGACGCGGCTGCGATCTCGATCGTGATGCATCTCGTATATTTTGCGCCGGCGCTCTTATTTGGATTTTATTATTTATTTCACGGCGATATTTCGATCGCGCGATTTAGAAGCCTGCTCTCAAGCGAGCACGCGGTAGAGGAAATTGAAGAAGGTGAGGCGGAAAGTGAAAAATTAAGAGTGAAAAATGAAAAACGGAAGGCAAAAGAAGCGCAAGCTTCCTAAACTATTCGCTTTTTCACTATTCGCTATCCACTATTTTATGAAGTGTCCATTTTGCGGATTTTTGGAAGACAAGGTCGTTGATTCGCGCGAGGCGAAAGACGGCGATTCGATTCGCCGCCGCCGCGAGTGTCTCGAATGCGGGCGCCGCTTTACGTCCTACGAGCGCATCGACGAAATTCCGTATATGGTCGTCAAAAAAGACGGCAGACGCGAAATTTTTGACCGCGGAAAGATCTTGAGCGGCTTGATGCGCGCCTGCGAAAAACGTCCGATCTCGTCCACGCAGCTTGAATCGATCGTCAACGAAGTAGAGAAGAATGTTCAGGACACGTCCGACCGCGAACTTTCGACCAGCGATCTCGGCAAGATAATCATGAAGCGGCTGAAAGAGCTTGATAAGGTCGCTTACGTTCGATTCGCCTCCGTTTATCTCGAGTTCGAAGACGTGTCCGAATTTATGACCGAACTCAAATACCTCGTTCGCACCCGCGGCAAAACCGCAAAACGCAAACCAAAACGAACCAAGAAATAAACGCAAGGAGAGTTTTTCAGGAATAAAAAGGACAGGTTTTTTAGCGTATCCTTTTTTATTCTCGAAGAAATTATTACCGTTAGGGCACGAACGCATTCGGAACCGGTTTATCGCCAGCGATTCCGAATCCTTGGATCAATATTCCAGCCGTTGATTTTTGGATATACCACACATTATTCGACGGACGAAAAACGCTCGCGTCAAACTTTGCATCGCCATCGTAATCGCCCGGCGCAGGCACGTCGCCGTTTGTGCCGAATGGGAACGAGAAGAACGAAAGGTCCTCGCTTCGAAGAATAAACCAAAATCCTGTCGACGGTCTCCAGAATGCCAGATCAGCCTTTCCGTCGCCCGTATAATCGCCTTGTGTGGCTTTGTCCGTTGCCGTCCCGAACTGAAATGCGAAGATAGCGTCGCTCGAGCTCCGATTTATCCACCATTGACCGCCTGCCGGACGCCATATCGCGATGTCCGCCTTTCCATCTCCGTCAAAATCGGCTGGCACAGGCGAATCGCCATTCGCACCGAATTGTCTTATGGTGATACCGCCATCGCTGGAACGCATGATGTACCAGTTTGTATCGGTCGGGCGAAAGACGGCGGCGTCGGCTTTTCCGTCGCCGTCAAAATCGGCGGGAGCGGGAATGTCACCGTTGGTTCCGAATGGGAAAGCGAAGAATGAGAAATCTTCGCTGCGTAAAACAAACCAGTAGCCCGTCGATGGGCGCCAGAAGGCAACGTCCGTTTTGCCATCACCGGTAAAATCGCCCGGCGTAATACGGTCGGTCGATGCGCCGAACTGTGCAGCGAAAATCTGTGCGTTCGAACTCCGCTGGATCCACCATTCAGCGACCGGCGGACGGAAAATCCCGATGTCGGTCTTGCCGTCGCCGTCAAAATCAAACGGGGCGGAAAAAATAGATTCTACCGCTTGATGCTCGAACGCGCCGATGTCCGTGCCGTCGTAGTTGTTCGGTATTCCCGCATTGTCAAACGGGCGGGTAAATCCGCGCTGGTCGCTAGTCGAGCCGAAATTAAAGCCTTTATCCACCGCGGGAGAATTTGGCAAAAGCGCGTGCGTCCGAGTCGTTCCGCCGTATAATTTAAGCGGGGCAATGCGCGGGTCGAGCATTTGCGAGGGTGTTCCCGTCTGGTCATACGCTTGATTGAATGCCGTAACAGAGCCGACATTGCCGATCAGATTAAAGCCGCTCGATATGAACATACCTCCGCCCGAAGAAACGTCATGACTGCCGGAAGTTCCCTGGTTTTTGGCAACGATCGAGTTGCGAATTGTCACGGTGCCGCCGTCGTCTAACTGAACCCCGCCGCTGCCCGCGTTGTTGGCAATTGTAGAATTAGTAATGGTTGTTGTACCGACGATACCGACGACGTTGTCGAAGCCAGACGAGTAAATTCCGCCGGTAGCATTGCCCGAGATGGTCGAGTTATGGACATTGAGGGTACTATCACTATTAAGAATCACTGCATTAATCGGGGCGCTGCCGTTCGAGGAGTTACCTGAAATTGTCGAGTTATGGATGTTGAGCGTAGCACCGGCTCCGATGTAGATACCGCCCGCATCGCCCACAGTATGATTGTCCGAAATGGCGCAATTGTTCAGCGTCATTGTGCAGATGTTCGTCCCGTCCTTGTAAATATAAATTCCGGCACCAGTCAAGTTGCCCGTTCCACCTGAAATAGTCATTCCATTTAAATAAACTGTACCGTTTTCGCTTTTGAAGACGCGGCTGTTCGCCGCGGTGTTTCGGACGGTCAAGAGGTTTGCCCCTGTTCCGTGAATGGTGATGTTTGACGAGAGTTCGATTTCACCGCCGCCGAGCAAAATTGTCTGCGGCGTGCTAAAGAGCGATGAAAACACAATTATGTCGTCACCGGCTAAGGCGTTTGCATCAATAACCGCCTGCCGCAAACTTCCCGCTCCGCTATTGCGTATGTTTGTAACTACAATTGTCTCGCCTTGGGTGGAAGTCGCCGCCCCGAGCAATACTAAAAATAATGTGCATATTCCGATGTAAAATTTCTTGTTCATAATTATTCCTTCTTGATTTCCGTGTTCTAGCGGCTTTTGAAATTATCCACCTAATTCCGCTTGCGGCTCTGACAATGTTTCGGTCAAAGACTTCAGGCAAATCGAAACTCTGTCGGTTTCGACAAAATGAACTTTGTCCGTTTCGACGAGGCGATATATTTCGCGCTCGGTTGACCGGGTTTGAATCGCCGCGATTTGCGGAGCAGCCATCTCGACCGATGATTTACATTGCGTGCAATACGCTTCAAATTTGTCCTCGCGTTTGGTGTAAGCGACGGTTTCGCTGAGCTCAAATTCGATTTCCGTTTTTTGTTTCATTCGGTTTTTCTTGTTTTCTATGCCGTTCGGCGCTACAATTCACCTGTCACTTTCTTAACTAAAATTTTTTTGCAGCATCATCTTCGCCCTAATCTGCCAAAAGAGTCTTGGATTTTTTCAGACAAAGTTCTGACATATTTTGGACAATGAATAACGAGACTGAAAACAAAGGAGTTATCTACGAATTCGGCAAGTTCGTGCTTGATCCGCAGGAGAGAATTTTGCTCGCGAATGGGAAAGCTGTGCATCTGACCGATAAGATTTTCGACACGCTTTTGCTTCTAATCCAGCACAACGGACGGCTTTTGACGAAGAACGAAATGATGACCTCGCTGTGGGAAGAATCGTTTGTCGAGGAAAGCAATCTGGCGAAAAACATTTCGCGCCTGCGCAAAATTTTGAACGCGGACAGCATTGAGCTAATCGAAACTCTGCCAAAACGCGGTTATCGGTTTCAGGCTGACGTGAAAGAAATTGACGGCGCGACGAGCTTGCTCGTTCACCGGCGGCTGCGCGTAAAAGTTTCGCAAATCATTGAGAACGGAGACGAGGAAAAAAAGCGGATTGGTCAGGCTTCGCTGGGCAAAGTCCACAGCATTGCCGTTCTGCCTTTCCAGCCGCTTGGCGCGAAAACGGACGATGATTTTTTCGGGTTGGGTTTGACCGATGCGCTTATCACGCAGCTAAACCGCGCTGGACAAATTCAGGTGCGCCCGACGAGTTCGATTCAAAAATACAATGTTTCGGAACAAAACGCGGTTTCAGCCGGTCGGGAATTACAGGTTGACGCGATTTTGGAAGGAAGATTTCAGCGTGTCGAAAATAAATTCCGTCTCACGGTTCAGATGCTACGCGTCGTTAACAGCGATTTGCTCTGGGCCGAAAGTTTTAATACGGAAGTCGAAGACATTTTCGCCGTTCAAGACAAAATTGCCGGGCGCGTCATCGGCGCGTTAAGCAAAAAACTGTCCGGCGAAGCCGAAGCCCGGCTCAAAAAACGCCACACGGAAAATGTCCAGGCATATCAGGAATATCTCAAAGGACGTTACTTTTGGAACACGCGCACAACAAAAGGTTACGACAAAGCTCTCGAATGTTTTCACCGAGCAATTGAGATTGACCCGTTGTATGCGCTGGCGTATGCGGATTTGGCGCACATTTACAACGTGCTTCCGGTTTATGACGGCTTCGCGCCGCGCGATTGTTTTCCTAAAGCGAAAGCCGCCGCTTTGAAAGCTCTCGAAATTGACCCGCTATTGGCAGAAGCGCACGCCGCCTTAGGTCTGGCAGTTTTGCATTACGACTGGAATTGGTCCGGCGCGGAGGTTTCCTTTCAACACGCGATAAAACTTAATCCGAATTATTCGGCGGCGTATGAACTGCTCGGAGTTTATCTGTGCCGTGTCGAAAGAGTCGGCGAAGCCATCGCCGCGCTGAAAAAAGCCGAGGAACTCGACCCGCTCTCGCCGATAAACGCGACGTGGCTGGCGGAAGTTTTTCGTTATTACGGCGAAATTGAAGCATCAATTCAGCTTCACGAGGATACGCTGAAATCCTTTCCCGATTTTTATCCCGCGCATTATCATTTGGGTTTCGCTTATCTCGATTGCGGTCTTTTGGACAAAGCCGAACTGCATTGCGAAAAAGCCGTCAGCCTTTCACACGAAAATTCTCTGACGCTTTCCTTACAAGGCATTTTGCAAGCGGCACTCGGAAACAAATCAGCGGTAAAGGAAACTTTGAATAAGTTATTGCAGATGAAGGCTGAAAAATATATCAG
>JBGTFE010000035.1:0-14248 GCA_041747435.1 Pyrinomonadaceae bacterium
ATTCCGGCTTGTTCGATCAATTCGATAAAATTTTCCGACGAGCCATCCATGATCGGCATTTCAATGTTGTCGACTTCGATAAAGCAGTTATCGACGCCCGCGCCGCGCAGAGCCGAAAGAAGGTGCTCAACTGTCGACAAAACGACGCCTCTGCGCAAAAGCGTGGTTGCATAGCTGCAGTGCGAAATATATTCGACCGAAGCCGGGATTTCAAAATTATCGAGATCGGTGCGAACGAAAATGTATCCCGTATTCGGCGGAGCCGGTTTCAATATTAAATTCACCGGTGCGCCGGTGTGAAGTCCGATCCCGCTTGTTCCGACAGATTTTGAAAGTGTGGTTTGCTTCATAAGCTTCTATCAAGTACAAACCTTTACAAGGATCGTGCCGAAGGGGGCTCAATCGTTATCTCGTTGAAAAACAAGATGTTTCGCCGTTGAATCAAAAATCTTCGGCGACACTTTTGTTGCTCGCCCGCAACAAAAGTGTGGCGGAATTTACTAATTACCGATTACGAATTACAATTTACAGAAGTTATGGCAATACAAACCGCAGGAATTCGAACTGCACGATACACAGAAATCAAGATCGAAAATCATTCGAGCATCGATTTACCAAAAGAAACAAAGGAAAATATACGTAAAGCAATTTCTTTTCTCCCCATCGAGCACCTCCGCGGCTTGGAAAAAATACGGCTTGTTGATTTTATTAAGACTCCGCAAATGAAAAATACGCCGGTGCCGATAAAGGGCGATCTGCCGGGACTTTATCACCCGCGAATGGGAAATCAGACCGCGTGGCTCGAGGTTTCAGCCGGCGCTATCTTGCAGCCGACCGAAACTTTTATCAAACGATGGATGGCGAAAAGCGCGTTCAAAAGTAATTTGACGGGCATTTTATTTTCGCTCGTCGGTCAGCATTACTATTTTACGCTGCGGCATTCGGTCAAAAAACAAAATCTCGAGCCTCAGATAAGACAATATGCGCAAAAAAATCTAAAAGATTGGGGCGAAAAGCAGGCGGAAAACAGTTGGCGTGGAAGGCTTTTCAAACCGATCCGACCGTATCTGGAGCGATGGGCAAAATGGCTTAACAAGCGCGCAGCACAAGCTAAGAAGAAAGGCTAAACGCCCAAGCAGAATTTTATTAATAGCATTAGATAAGTCTTCCTAAATCATTGAAAACTATGAACTATTGGCTAGTTAAACAAGAACCTGAAGCATATTCGTTTGATGATCTGATAAAAGACGGAAAAACAGATTGGACCGGCGTGCGAAACTTCCAGGCGCGCAACAATCTTCGCGAAATGAAAAAAGGCGATAAAGTACTCTTTTATCATTCGGTCTCGGAAAAAGCCGTTGTCGGTTTGGCGGAAGTCTCGAAGGAAAAATATCCCGACCCGACCGATGAAAAATGGACCGCCGTTGAGATAAAACCGATTAAAAAATTCGACAATCCGGTTTTGCTTGGTGAAATTAAAGCGGAAAACAGCTTGCAGAATATTGCGTTGGTACGACAGGCGCGGCTTTCGGTGGTTCCTCTCACCGCTGACGAATTTGAGACGATTCGAAAAATGGCTAAATAATGAATGAATTTGAAAATATCCGCTTAAACGCCGAACTTGTAAGCAAAACTTTCGGAGAAAATAACGGTGTGAATTTGGCTTTCGACGAAGATTCGGTCGAATGGGTTGACGGATACATTGAGAGAAACCGCGAAACTTGGGACGAGCAGACTGCCGCGAGGCTCTCGGGCGTTTTTGGTTCGTTTCTCGGCGAATGTATTCGTTTGAACTTTGGAGGAGAATGGCAAATGAATGAATTTGGACTGGGAATTGTCTTTGAGGACGGAAATACTGCCTATCCTTTTAATAAGATCAAAAAACAAATCGAGAACGGTGCCGTAGACTCGATCGCGAGCTTTTATAACACGATCTCGACAGTCTTCAATCTTTAAATATGTTAAATGAAGCGGTAGCTTACTATCATGAGCTCTTGGAAGATTTTGATTTGTCGGAATCTTCGCGAAAGGCTTTGGATGAAGGGCTCGAGCAGGCGAAGTTGATCTTTGGCGGCAGGCGTCTTTCTCCATATTTGCGTCCGCATTTTGTCACCGAAAGTGACTGGCAGCGTGTTACCGAAGTTTGTGAAACGATCTGGAATGCCCTTCAAAAGGTTAAGGATGCCGCGGTCAAATCCGACGAGATCTTGGAAGAGCTGGGAATTAGGGGAATCGAGAAAGAGTTGGTCTCGATCGATCCGGGCTACAAACAAGTTTCTCCGAACGCCCGTCTGGATTCGTTTTTGACCGATACCACCCTTTCGTTTGTTGAGTTAAATGGCGAAAGTCCCGCCGGTGTGGCGTATGCCGATTCCGCAAGCGAGATATTTCTCGAACTTCCGGTAATGCGGAAATTTGCCGAAACATATAATATTCGGAGGTTTCACGGTCGCCCAAAGATGTTGGACATTTTGTTAGGATGTTACGAGCAATTTCTTGGTAAAAAGCCTGAAAAAAACCCCGTTATCGCCATCGTCGATCTTAGAGATCTACCTACTCAAAAAGAATTCGAAATTTTCAAGGAATATTTCGAATCGGAAGGCTACACTTCCTTGATTTGTTCTCCGGAGGACCTGGAATTTGACGGCGGGAAATTGTATTTTGGCGGCGTTGCGATCGATATCGTCTACAAGCGTCTTTTGGTAAACGAATATTTGCCGATAATCAATGAATATCCCGCGCTTTTGAACGCATATCGCGCCGGCGCTGTTTGCCTGGTCAACAGCTTCCGTTCAAAGCTCGTTCATAAAAAGGCGATCTTTGCCGTTCTAACAAATGAAAAGTTCGCGTATCTATTTAATGATGATGAGTTAAGCGCTATAAATAAACATGTTCCGTGGACTCGAAAATTTCGAAAAGAAAGCACTTTTTATCGGAATGAAGAAATCGATCTCGTCGATTGGACGTTGCGGAACGCGCACAAATTGGTATTAAAACCGAACGACGATTACGGTGGACACGGAATTTATATCGGTTGGAACTCGACCGAAAGCGAATGGGATGAAGCGGTGAAAATGTCGTTAGCCAATGGTGATTATTTAGTTCAGGAACGCGTGGAAACATCAAAAGAAATGTTTCCATATTTAGATCCTGACGGTAAAATATACATGTTCGAACAGTTGGTCGATCTCGACCCGCTGCTCTTTAATGGTAAGGTCGGTTCGGCTTTTACAAGGCTTTCCACGACGGAACTTGCAAATGTATCGTCTGGCGGTGGAATGGTACCGACGTTTGTTATTTCGGAGAAGGAAAGATGAGAAGAATAATTTTTATCGGAACTATTTTGAGTTTGGCGGCACTTTTACATTTTGATCACGCGGTTTTCGGAGAGAAAAGACCGCCGCTTTTCAGTTTGAACGGGGTTCCGCAAGCAAAATCCGCTGACGAAAAATCCTCGATCGGCTCGGTTCGCGAGAGCGAAATAACCTTTGAAAGCTCGCGCATACACGACTTATCCCGGATAAGTTTTCCGCTTTTTGACGGGAAAATATACGATGCTGCTCGAACGGAATCAGAATTTCGTGCACTGGACGATTACACCTGGCGCGGCAAATTAGCGGACGGCAAGTTTAGCGGCGACGTTATTTTGACATTCAAAAATGGTTTTGTTTCGGGTTTGATCTATTCCCCGAAATCCGTTTATGAAATTGTGCCTAAAGGACAAAAGCAGATTTTGGTCGAACTCGATCAGAGTCTATTTCCCGAATGTGCGGGCGACCTCGAAGGAGATAATACGCAAAAGAATTTGGATGCGCAAAACGCCGTCGCAGGAGTTGATTCCGGCGACAGGATCGACGTATTAGTGGTTTATACTACGGCGACGAAGAACTTTTTGGGCGGTAACACTCAAGCTCAGGCGCTAGCGCAGCAGGCGATCGACGCGACAAACACCGCGTATCGAAACAGCAAGATCCGCCAACGCGTTCGAATGGTTCATAGCGAAGAATTTGTTTATACCGAAAGCGGAAACTCGAGCACGGATCTTAGTAATTTGCGAAACAGCTCTGTAATTCAAGCGCTTCGCGATCTGCACAAAGCCGACTTGGTGGCGGAAATAAGCGAAGTAACGGGTGTTTGCGGAATCGGTTATTTGATGGGAACGGCGGTCGGCGGTAATCAAAACAATGGTTTTACCGTTACCGCACGAAGCTGTGCGGTCGGAAATTTGAGTTTCGCGCACGAACTCGGACACAACATGGGAAGCGCCCACAATCCCGAAAACGGCTCGGGCGGAACATATCCGTATAGTTTTGGGCATTGGATAAACGGCAGCTATCGAACCGTGATGTCATATGTTGATCAATGCTCTTCGGGCTGTACGCGGAATCCGTATTTCTCGAATCCGTCGATCGTTTTTATGAATGCTCCGACCGGAACGGAATTACGAAATAACGCTCGCTCGATCGACAATACGGCAGATCCGATTTCGGCTTACCGCTACAGCGGTTCGAGCCTTACGTTGAATAATTACAACGGCGGCGAAGCGCTTCCGCGCAATCTAGCGCGTGCTGTAACGTGGTCGTCCGATAATTTACCCGGAAGCGTAAAGATCGAGATTTCACGCGACGCGACGACGAATTGGACGACGCTGATTGCAAATACGCCGAACGATGGCTCTGAGATCATTTCGATTTCGGGCAGACCGACGCGGTTTGGGCGAATTAGAATTTCAAGCATAAGTACGCCGCATATCAGCGATTCAAGCGTTTTTAACATTTCTATTCGATAAGCATTTTGGATTTTCGATCTTCGAACAATTTTTCACCAGGATCGCCGGTTGTTGTTTTTGGACGGAGGTCAAATTTAGCCGATTTTTACCGAAATTATTCAAAACATTGTAAAATAAATCCTTTCCCAATATTTTCTTAATGTCGAAATTCAAAAAACAGTCAAGGCTGCGCGTACTCGTCGATGAGTTTGAGACGCTGGAAAAAAAGCTCAAACTTGGCGGCGGCGCGGCTAAGATCGAAAAAATTCATAAGCAGGGAAAACTGACGGCGCGGGAACGTGTTGATCTGCTGTTTGATAAGGACGCATATCAACAGGAAATCGGTCTGCTCGTTGCGTATGACGAATACGACGGCAAAGCTCCGGCGGCGGCGGTTGTTACTTCGATTGGGAAAATTCACGGGCGCGAAGCCGTTGTCGTGGCAAACGATGCGACGATCAAAGCGGGCGCGTGGTATCCCGAAACAATCAAGAAAATTCTGCGGGCGCAGGAAATTGCGATGCGTTCGCGTGTGCCGATCATTTACTTGGTTGATTCGGCGGGCGTGAATTTGCCGTATCAGGGCGGCGTTTTTCCCGGTCAATACGGCGCGGCGCGGATTTTTTATTACAACTCGATTATGCGCCGTTATCTGAAAGTTCCGCAGATTTCAGCCGTGATGGGAATGTGCGTCGCGGGCGGTGCGTATCTGCCTGCGCTTTCGGACGTGATCTTGATGGTCGAAGGCACTTCTTTTATGGGACTCGGCGGCGCGAATCTGGTCAAAGGCGCGACCGGACAGA
Organism: Pyrinomonadaceae bacterium; assembly: GCA_041747435.1. Lineage (GTDB taxonomy): Bacteria > Acidobacteriota > Blastocatellia > Pyrinomonadales > Pyrinomonadaceae > JBGTFE01. The sequence goes on from JBGTFE010000035.1 coordinate 5,572, forward strand.
CAATTGATAATGAAACTCTCGGCGGCGCGATGACGCATAATTCGATTTCGGGCGTAGCGCATTTTCGCACCGCAAACGAAGAAGAATGTATCGAGAAAATTCGACAATTGGTTTCCGAACTGCCGAATAAATTTCAGACGAATGTTTCGATCATCGAAGCGCAAGAGCCGAAAAACACACCCGAAAAACTTTACGAAATTTTGCCCGAAGACCATCGCGCCGGTTACGACATCCGCGAAGTTTTAAGTTGCTTTTTAGATAATGGCGAATTAGACGAATTTCAAGCCGATTACGCCAAAGAAATGATCTGCGGCACGGCGCGGATTGCCGGGATTCAAATCGGAGTCATCGCTAATCATCGCGGAATGGTGACGCAAAAAGGAAAACCGCCGAAGTTTGGCGGCATTGTTTATACAGAATCGGCGGAAAAAACCGCGTATTTTATCGAAAACTGCAATCGTCATTCGACACCGATTCTTTTTGTCCAAGACGTTTCCGGTTTTATGGTCGGCGCGGACGCGGAGCATTCGGGAATTATTCGTGCGGGCGCAAGATTTGTCGAAGCGATGGCGACCGCCGTTGTGCCGAAACTCGTTTTAACGATCAATCACGCTTCCGGCGCGGGTTATTACGCGATGGCTGGACAGGGTTTCGATCCCGATTTTATTTTTTCACTTCCGACAGGCAGGATGGGCGTGATGGAAGGCGATTCGGCGGCGGCGGCAATTTTCGGAACGCAGATTGAAAAACTTAAAAAAGCGGGCAAAGAAATTGACGCGGAAATGGAAGCGCAGATGGACGAAGTGCGCGAAACCTATGAAAAAGAATTAGACGCAAAATACGCGGCGGCGCGTGGTTTTGTTGACGCGATCGTTACGCCCGAAAATTTGCGCGACGCTTTGAAGATCGCGCTCGAAACGACTCTTAATACAGACAAACCGCATCTCGGCGCGTTTGTTCTGCCGGAAAACCTATAAAAAAAGTGCTTTTATTAATTTCCTCCACAGTTTATAATCGATTCTGGCTGTGAACTTTACAGCCCACCTCCACGAAAAATCTTCGCTCCAAAATAATAAATAATGAAAATTCTAAAACCGCTCTCGTTGTGCGTTTTTTTATTAATGCTCTGTTCCGTCGCAAATGCACAGGCAGAGAAATCCACCACTGAAAAAGTCCTTATAACCACCGGTAAAACTGCCGTGATCATCGTCGGACAAAGCGCTAAAATCGCATTTCAAACCGCGAAATTTACCGGTAAAGAATTTGTAAAACCCGTTGCGCTGAACCTTGCAAAACCCCTGATCGTAAAGGTCATTCCAAAAGCCACCGTTTTCTTGATCAAAAGAGGGATTCCAATCGGTCAGAAGTTGTTTGTAACGTATTTAAAAACTAGACTCTCATTATGAAGTTTTCCTTCGATGAGTTTTTAACCAAGCTGCCTTTGCCTGCGAATGAACGATGGACTGAAGGTGTTTGGTTTACCGACGCGTTTTCAAAAGGAGATTTTGAGCTGGAATTTTTTGCGCCGCACGGCATCGATCATCAAACGCCGCATGAAAAGGACGAGATCTACGTCATCGTTCGCGGAAACGGCGCATTTGTAAAAGAAAATGAACGGATCGAATTCAAAACGGGCGACGTTTTGTTCGTCGAAGCCGGCGTGGAACATCATTTCGAAAACTTTTCCGACGATTTTGCGACGTGGGTGATTTTCTTTTGATTTTGGCTCACGGAGTCCAGATTCTTGATGCCGAAACAACAAAATATCGCGGTCGAATTCATGGAAGATACGATCGTTGTCCGTTTTGTGCGTCCCGAGATCCGAAATCCGCTTTCAATAAATTTCTTAGACGAACTTAGTTCAATTCTCGACGAAATTCCCGACGACAAAACTTTTATCTTTACCGGAACCGACGACGTTTTCGCTTCAGGCGCGGATCTGCGCGAGATCGCCAAGATCGCTCCGCATAACGCAAAAGATTTTGCCATTCGCGGGCAAAAGTTGATGAATAAGATCGCGGCAAAAAACTGCATCGCCGCCATAAACGGTTTTTGCTTCGGCGGCGCGCTTGATCTTGCGCTTGCGTGTAAAAAAAGAATCGCGAGTCCGAATGCCGAGTTTTCGCATCCGGGCGTTGGTTTGGGAATCATCACCGGTTGGGGCGGAACTCAGCGGCTGCCGCGTCTTATCGGCGAGGCAAAGGCTCTGGAAATTTTTATGACGGCAAAAAGAATTGGCGCAAACGAGGCTCTGAAAATCGGTTTGATCGATGCGGTCAGCAAAGATTTGATAAACGACGCGTTGAAGAGCCAAGAATAGTTTAGGCTTTTTGAGTCTCGCCTTTAGTCTGCGCAACCGTGACGCAATACGCCAACGCGACAGAAAAATGTCGATGGAATGGATCATTTTTTAATTTTCTACGCAAAATAGGCAAAAAATGAAAAAGGTCGGGAAATTATATTCCCGACCTTCATTACATTACAATCTGATTTTTATTCCACTTAGAAAGTAAAGCGAAAACCTAATTGAGCAGTAAACGGACGACCGACCGGAGGTCCGAATCCGGGTCCGTACAGCGAAACCGGCAATAGGAAATTACCGGGCATTGCGTTTGTCCCAGACGCGGTTGCGGGTGTCAATCCGATCCTCGAAGCGTACGAAAGATTTTCCGTGTTGAACAAATTATAAAGATCGGCGTAGGCGCTTAATCGAAATCGTTCGCCGAATTTAAAGGTTTTCGTAACACGCAAATCAACGTTGAAATAGCGTCCGCTTCGCTCTTCAAAAGTCCCCGGAGAGGTTTCAATAAAACCTTTTCGAATACTATTGACCGGAGCTTGCTGGCAATTGCGCGGGTTTGTCACAAACACCGAATTGCCGGCTCGTACCGAGCGCAAAACGTCGAGCGGATTAACTCCCGCACAAAGCCGGTCGATGTCCTGTCGCCCGTCGCCGTCAAGATCACCGCCCGCAGTTGCCGAAAACGGTCTTGAACTTGCGAACTGCATAATCGGCGCAAGTTGAAAGCCGAAGGGCAGATCGAATACGCCACTTATAACAATGCGATGGCGTTCATCACCGCGTGTCGGACCGAATTCGCCCTCTTTGAACTGATTTTCCGCGGTGATGGCAATGCCGTTTCCGCTATAAGAAGCGGTCGGCTGACCGCCCCAAGCCCGAGAACTGGCTAAAACATACGCAACATTTAAAAGGAATTTACGGCTGCGGTATTTAAGCGTTGTAGTCAAGCTATCAAACAGCGACCGATTTGTCGTGCTGAACATATTGATCTGATTAAGCCGGTTCGCAGGAAGTCCGGCATTTACGAAAGCCCGATCAAAGTAACGGCTCGCGGTGCCGCGCGGGCATCGCGCATCTGCCGCATTGCCGCCATACAACGGATCGCATACCGTACGGATCAACGGATTGATATTCATGTAGCGCGGTTCAAAAAGACCGAGCGTGTGAACATAATCGCTCGAAATCGTCAAATTCGGATTAAATTCGTGCTGAAAACCGAACGAGAACTTTTGAATATAAGGCTCTTTGGCGGTCGGATCATTGATTCGTCCGAATCCTCCGATAGCCAATTCCGAAAGTGAAAAACTCGGAACGGGCGGGAGAGGATCAACCCCAAAACGAAAGTTCGCAAGCTGCGTGGAATTCAGCGGTTCAACAGTCTGAAATAGTTCGGGATTTGACTGCGTCAGCGAGAAAAGCGTTAAATTTTGAAACAATTGATCGTAAAAAATGCCGTAACCGCCGCGGATAACCGTTTTGCCTTTGCCAAACGGATCGTAGGCAAACCCGATGCGTGGCTGAAACTCTGTCCAGCTCGGGGTGGTGCGGCTTAACTTGGCGTCATCACCGGTAATGGCACGAGCGACGGGATCGTTCAATTGCTTCAAGATACGAATCGTGCGGTTATTCGTCTGATCCGGCAAATTCCCGATGTTCGCATCCCACCGCAGTCCCAAATTTAATGTCAGCTTTCGCGTCACCTTCCAATCGTCCTGCACATAAAATGCTAGCTGATTGATTTTTTGGTCGTGATTGCCGGCACCATCCGAAAAAGTCAAGGCTGAAACATTACCCGGAGTGGCAAAACCCTGCGGTCTCGTCAAAATCACTGACGGCAGCGCGTTAAAGGTAAGCGCGTAGCCGCGTGCGCCGAAAAAGAAGAAACCGCCGAGTTCGGTATTAATGTAGTTTGTTCCGAATTTCAGTGTATGATCGCCCGTAATATAGGTGAAATCATCACGAAATTGGTATTTTCTTTCCAATGTAGCCTGCGGTACATTCGGATTTTGTCCGATTGAAACCGCGGCAGGCGAAAGAAACTGTAAAAGCGGTTGGTCGGAAACGCCTAGAATTTCATTTTTGAAGTCTTGAAAATGGAACGTAAACTGATTGAGCGATTTCGCGTTGATATTGTAAGTATGATTGACGACAAAACTGTAAAGTTTGTTGTCATTCGAGTTGCCAAAAGATGCGTCGGCAGTTGCCGGAACGGCAATTTGATCATTCGGTGAATCGTTTTTTTGATACGAAAACCGATAAAACATATTCTGTTTGTCGGATATGCGATGGTCGATTTTTGTCGAAAACAGCAAGTCGTTATACGGCGTCGGGATTTCTGAAACGAATTGTGAGCCGGGAATCAAGGGAACTTCTCGGGCGGCAACAGCAGTGAGGGCATTATTTTGCCGTTCGCGGAACTTTTCCAGAGCAAAAAAGAAAAATGCCCGGTCTTTGACGATCGGACCACCAAGTGAACCACCGACTTCCTGTCTCTCAAATTGCGGTTTTACAAAACTCGGATCAGCTACCCGGCGCTGCTTTTCAAAGAAATCATATGTCCGCAGGGCTTCATCGCGGAAATTGGCAAAAAACGATCCGTGAAATTGATTCGTTCCGCCTTTCGTAATTACGTTGACGATTCCGCCGACCGCACGACCTTGTTCAGCCGTCCAGCGGTGTTGGATAATCTGAAATTCCTGAATAGATTCGTATGAAAAATTCTGCAGCAAACTTCCGACAACATTATCTTTGTTGTCGCCGCCGTCAACATTAACATTGATCTGGCGACCGTCACCGCCGTTGATCGCAAAATTACCGACGCGGGTTTTGGTCGGATCAAAGTTCCCAACCGGACGGGCTTCGGGGGCGATTATAGATAATCCGGCGAACGTTCGGTTTAAGACCGGCAAACTTTCGATTTCCTTCGGCGTGATAGCACGACCGAGGGCGGATGTCGTAGTTTCGACCAGTGCGCCGTCGGCAGTAACTTCTACTATCTCAGTAATTTCACCGGGTTTTAACTCGATATTGACCGAACGTGTCGTGCCGACATTAAGTTCGAGGTCCCGGACGAGCGACTTGCTGAAATTAGTTGCTTCGACGGTTATCGTATAAACACCGGGCGGCAATTCGGTTATTCTGAAGGAACCGGAATCGTTGGTTGTCGTGGTTCGGGAAAATCGTGTTTTTGGGTTTGATACGGTCACGGAGGCTCCGACCACGAGCTGTCCGCCAGAGTCGGTAACCGTTCCCGTAATATCGGCGGTTGTAACCTGTGCTGAAGTAGAAATTGTAAGCACAAGCAAAACCACCATTATCGAAACATCACAAAGAAATTTTGGAAATGTTCTCATCACTTTATTCTCCTTAGGTTTGTTAAATTAAGTCTCAAACACGAGAATTGAAAACCTCAAAATAAAAGCGACTCCTTTGTAGTAGAAAAGTTCCGGTGCCTTAAATTATGATTGAAATAAAGTTATCATTTGACACCATATTTCGCCTTGCATTTTTATTTTCAAAAATCGCAACTGAGTTCAGAAAAGTACAGAAACTAAACGAGGCAAATTATATTCCAAATTAATTGTGCTTGTGAAGCAAGCTAATTAAGCAGGGCGGACTGGGATTTTATCCGAAACTTTGAATTTCTTGAGCAAAATTTTGAATTTATATTCGCTATAATAGGGATTGGGTTTCTCGAAAGTCTTAGCTAATAAAATGAAAAGACACAGTCATTTGATTCTGCTTGTAATAATTGCATTAGCGGTTTTCGCCAATTCTTTGTCGGGCGAATTTGTGTATGACGACGGGCGGCAGATCGTTCGCAATCCTTTGATTCAGGACAATGCGCTGATCGGCAAGGCTCTATCGTCGGACGTTTGGGCGTTCAAAGGCGACGGCACATACACGGCGAGTAATTACTGGCGACCGACTTTTACGACTTTTCATATTTTAAATTTCCGTCTGTTCGGACTCGAACCGTTTGGCTGGCATTTTTTAAATCTTCTGTTTCACGCCGGAATTTGCGCTTTAATTTTTTTGCTTTTGCGGCGTTGGGATTTATCTGCGGGTTTGGCGTTTGCCGTCGCGCTCGTTTTCGCCGTTCACCCGACACGAGTCGAATCGGTCGCGTGGATTTCCGGTTCGCCCGATCTGCTTTTCGGCGCGGCTTTTTTGGGATCGCTGTGGTTTGCCGACAAATGGGCATCGGAAAAATCGGGCAGTCTGAATTTGCTAATCGCGCTCGTTTTATACGCGCTCGCGCTCGGCGCGAAAGAAGTTGCAATGCTCTGTTTTCCGGTTTATTTTTTGATCTTTTCGTATCGCCAAAATTCAATGAACGAAACGAAAGCGAAATCAAAAGACGAACAAACGAAAATCGAACGCAAAACTTCGGTTTTTAATCCAACGCTTGCTTTCGCTGTTTTAGCCGCCGCTTATTTTTTTATCCGCTGGGCGGTTTTGGGCAGAATCTCGCAGTCTGCCGAAGATGCCGCCGGGCTCTACAGCGCGGTCTTAAGCGTCCCATCGGTGTTTGTTTTTTACTTAAAACAAATTATTTTTCCCATCACGATCGGAACGAATTATCCGCTTCGTGCGGTCGAAACGATTGATCTTTTCAATTTTATTCTGCCGCTGATAATTTCGATTTTGGCAATTGTTTTGTTTTATCTTCTGGCACGGCGTTCGTTCGTGCAGAAAGTCGGTTTCGCGCTTTTCTTCCTGCCGCTTTTGCCGACGCTCAATATTTCGGCATTCGTTCCCGAACAGATCGTTCACGACCGTTATTTGTATTTGCCGCTTTTGGGTTTTCTGCTGATGCTTTTCCCGTATATCGAGGAAATTTTGAGAAAAAAAATGCCCGAAAAGGTGGAAATCGGTTTGATCATTCTCGGAGTTTTGGCAAGTTTACCGCTTGCGGTTCAGACTTTTATTCACAATCAACACTGGAAAAACGAGCTTGCGCTTTGGGAACATAATGTAAAAATTGATCCATCGTCCTCCTACAGCTACATGCTCTACGGCACAGCTTTGACCCAAACCGGCAAATACGCGGAAGCAGTCGACGCATTTAACAAATCGTTTGATAGTCGCCCGACGGCTTTGGGTTTAATGGGCAGAGCGCGGGCAAATATTTTTCTTAATAATTACGAAGAAGCGGTTTGGGATTTGAAAACGGTTGTCGAAATGCCCAATGAAGATTTGAACGCCTACACGCTTTATCAAACTTACGAAGCACTGTCGCTCGCGCTTTCCCAAAACGGTAAAAACGATAAAGCGGAAGAAATTCTGCGCGATGCACGAAAACGCCTGCCGATTTATTATGCAGCTTTGACGGAAAAGCTCGCCATCGTTTTATACCAGCAAAACCGCAAGGCGGAAGCCGTAAAAGAACTAGAAGACGCACGCCCGCAAGCGCGGCGCGAGTTACTGCCCGAATCGAAGAAAATTTTTATGCGGCTCGGAATGCTCTACGCCGAGGAAGAACAAAAGGAAAAAGCGCGCGACGCGGCTCAGGAATATTTGAATTTGACGAAAGATGCGAAAGATACGGTAACAATGCAAAATCGCGCCGCTGCGTCGAAAATACTAACAAATTTGCGATGATTATTTTTCCAAAAAGCGGGCGATACCTTTTTTACAATCTTCGGTTTGACGCGCCCTGGCGTTGGTTTCCGCGCCCATTGCCAGAGAGGTTTCGAAATCGATTTCGTCCATTTGATACAGCAGTTTTTTTGTTGAAATAACCGCCGAACGACTGACTTTTTCATAAACCGAAACATATTTGTTTACTTCATCTTCAAAAGTTTCGTCGTCAAAAACACCATTTATCAAGCCGATTTTTTCTGCCTCTTCCGGAGAAAATTCAAACCCTTGAGTGAGTAATTCAAAGCTGCGTTTTTCCGAAAGATTCCGGCGCAGAATTGCCGCAACCATCGCCGGAACGAATCCGATCTTTACTTCCGGATAACCAAATCGCGCCGATTTTGCCGCAAGAACGATGTCACACGCCGTCGCCAAACCGCAGCCGCCCGCAAGGGCTTTTCCGTGAACAGCGGCGATCACCGGAACATCGATCTTTCGGATCAAAGCGAAAAGCTCCGCTAGATTTTCCGCGTCAGCAAGGTTTTCGTCAAAAGTATTGCCCGCTATCTTTTGCAGCTCCGCCAGATCTGCGCCCGAGCAAAAATCTTTTCCGGCGCCTTTTATTAAGATCGCCCGCAGACTTTCATCTCCGTTCGCCTCGCGGAGCGCTTTCTTGATCTCCCGGATCAAATCGCCGTTCAGCGCATTGCGCTTTTCGGGACGATTCAGCGTGATCGTCAGGATCGAATCAGCTTTTGAAATCAAGACTTCCGACATTTATTTCACCAATTT
>JBGTFE010000036.1:0-34126 GCA_041747435.1 Pyrinomonadaceae bacterium
CGTGAAATTGACCGTCGCCGGACCGTTATCAACCTGTGCGGTTGCTGATTTCCCTCCGCCTGCGGTGCTTGAGGAAAAGTTCGCGGTTGCCGTGCCGCTTGCCTGAATCGTTGTCTGCTGACCAGAAATCGTTCCGCCCGATGCGCTCCACGTTACGGGAAGTCCGATCAGAACGTCGAGATTGCTTGCCAAAACTGCGCCGCCTGCCGAATTGAGCAGGAACGAAGCGGTCAACGCCCTCGATTCTCCAACCACCGGAGTCGTGTTGGGCGATGCCGTCAGACGAAGCTGAAGCCACGGATCGAAATCAAACACCCCGCCGGTAATTGCTCCCACCGTATCGCACGGCGCGGCAGACGGTCCGGTATTACAGCCCCACCAGTTGCTTTCAACATTCGCCGTTCCGCCGCGTGTTACCAAACCTGTAAATCCGCCGCCCGTATTGCCGACAATGCGCGAGAAACTCACATTCATAATCTGGTTTGGCGTATTAGCACCGACGGCAAGCGCACCGCCATCAGTAACAGCCGAATTTCCGACCATCGTGGCTTTGCTGATCGTGACGGTGGTATTGGCGGAAAGCATAGAAAGTCCGCCGCCGTATCTGCCGGACGTATTGTTGCTGATAATGACCGGCGGGTTAATGGTCAGACTGCGGGCAGTACTTACTCCGCCGCCGTCAACCGCTGCATCGTTGTTAGTTATGGTAACAGCCGTAAAAGTTGTCGTGCTTCCGCTATGACCGAACATATTAATTCCGCCGCCGTCGCTGCTCGGAGTTATCGCGTTGTTATTGTTGACAATGACTGTATTCAGGGAAAAAGGACAGTTAGTCCCGACAAAAATACCGCCGCCGACAGCTTGGACTCCGGATGTTCTTTCAGCATTATTGTTCGAGATGGTCGAACTCGTAATCGTCGCCGCGCCGCTGTTGCTGTTCGTCAAAGCAAGTCCGCCGCCGCGTCCGTCGGTCGCCGTGTTTTGGTCAACAATCGTGTTTGCCATAGTTAGCGTTCCGACTCCGCTGCCTTCCCAGTCCAGACCTCCGCCGAAACCATCGCCGGTGATCAAAGCCGGATTGCGTCCGAAACGCATTGTTAAACCGGACACACTGGTTGCAAAAGCTAATGTAAAAGAAGGATTGATAGAAAATATCTTGTCAATTCCGTTGGTCGTATTCGTTCCGGCGGTGATGATCGTATTTGCCGTGCCGTTGCCGACAACCGTTAAAGCCTGCGTAACATCCAGATCGCCTTCCGTCGAAGCGTTTTCAGTTCCTGCCACGTTAATGGTAAGTTGATGCGTTCCGTTCGGCGTAAAAGTGATCATATCCGCGCCTAATGCGCCATTTGCGTCAATAACCGCTTCGCGCACACTACAACCTGCACCTGCGCCACATCCGTTGTTTTCGTCCGTTGTGGTAGTAACCGTAAAAGTTGCGTTCGGAGCAACCATCACGGGTGTCGGTTCGAGACTGCCTTTGCTGAAAAAGACAAAACCTTGCTGTCCCATGACGTTCAGACGCATCGGCAAAACCGCCGCCGGAGAGTCGGCGAAATCCACGTTTTGAAATTTGGTTTCGCCTGTATAGGAAGTCCGGTCTTCATCCGTGTTCGGTTCTTTGAAAAGAATCTGGACGCGCTTTGACTGCGGATTGACAACCATTAAATCTTCGGTTTCATTGCCGGTAATATAAGCCTTTCGCAGCATTTTTACCGAATTGTCACCGATGGCATTAACTCCGAGTTGATGCGCTTCCGATTCCGTCCAATCCATTGCGGCGTTATCCGCTTCGGGTTGGATGATACTCTTGTTGCCGCGTCCTTCGCGCCGGTAAAAGTCGAGCATTTCGGCGTTGGTATAGGGGCGCAGGTCGAGCGAGCCGTGGGTTAAATAAGAAACAGTTCCGCTTTCACTCAAGACGGCGATTTCCGTTTTTCCGCGCCGGTCGCGGATAAATTCGCCGACTGCGAAGTCCGCCGTTCGAAACGGAAGATCAATCGGATTAACTCCGCCTTTCGCATTTCCGATGCCGTAAACCATAAAAATTCTGCCGTCCGCCAAACCGAACAGGTCAACATTCTCATCGGCAAAATCGCTTCTTGCCAGAATCAAAGAATCAACCGGCTGTTCGATGTCAATATTTTGCGGAGTCGTTTTTATCAACTCGGCTTTGCCGTTAAACACGAGCAGACCTGCCGACTTACCGTTTCGGACAGCCGCCACCAAACCCGCATACGCTCCGTTTAAGTCAAGCTTTTCCGTGCCGAGCGCGGTAATCTCACCGTCGAGGGCGATTTCCTGCGGCGCGTTAAAACCGCCTTTGTCGTCGGAAGTCATCAGATAGATGACGCGCCCGCCGCGCGATGCGAAAACCAGATCGAGCGGGGAATCTTTGGAAAATTTTCCGGCGACAATAAAATCCGGTGCGGTCGGCACGTCCAGAATAAGCGCGTCTTTTTCAAACGTGGCGGGAAAAACGCCGCGTCTGAGATCCGCCAAAACCTGTTCGCTCTGCGGCTCGAACGCCTCTTTGCTTGCACGATGCAGGGCTATCAAACCGCCGCCGTCGGCATTGCGAAAACCGCTGACCAGATCATTGTATCCGTCCAGATTAATGTCAGCCGAAACTTGCGCGGTCGGCTCTGCCTTATTGCCGCGCAACGCGGAAATCGCCGAATCGTTTCCGTAAAATGTCGTGTCGAGCGGTTTGCCTTCCTGCAATTTAAGCCACACCGAAGTTCTCTCGCCGACATTGACCGGATCGGAAGATTCGCGCTTTACATTAAAACTATTAAGCGCTGAACTCTTGTTCGATGCGGCTTGAGTTGTGTAAGTTACCAAGCTATAGCCGGCAAGAACGGCACAAACGAGTGAAATTACTAAAATAAAGGTCGAAGCTTTTTTACTTTTGATCGATTTGGTCATTACTATCTCCTGATTTCGGTCGAGAATTAAATTGGACACGGAATTTCAAACTGTATGTTTATAGAACTTTACCACAAAAATCGCTCACAAAACCAATCAGACTCGTCTGCCCTAAAATAGCGCTACGGTCAATTCAGTTTTGATTTTGCTGCGCTAAAAAAATACCATCGTAAATAACGCATCGGCGAAAGGCAAAAGCTGTGAGTTCTGAAAAAGAAGTTCAAATTCCAAAGGTCAAAATTCAAGGTTCTCAATCGAAACATATCAATCGTCTAAAATTTCTGGGCGTTTTTCTAACGCTTTTAGGAATTGGATTATTTGCGTATTTTGTTTACGGTGCAGGTTTTAACCAGATTCTTGACGGCATCGGAAATATTGGTTTCGGCGGTTTCGCGATCATCTTATTTATTTATTTCTTAAGAATTTTCTCGCGCGCGTTCGCATGGAAACTCTCGGTATACGAGCCTTACAAGCTTGGTTTGCGCGATACTGTTCCGGCGGTGATGATCGGCGAGGCAATGAGCTCGTTGATTCCGCTCGGAATTCTGATCAGCGGAACTTCAAAGGCTGTCGCCGTCAGACGCCGTGTGCCTTTTGTGGTGGGACTTTCGTCGATCGCGACCGAAAATCTTTTTTACAGCCTGATAACTTCGCTTTTGATAATTCTCGGAGCGTTTTCGTTTTTACGGACGTTCGATCTCACGGAAGGCTGGATCATCACTATCGATCTGTTGGTCGGCGCGATCGTTCTATTGATGTTCCTTGGTTTTTTGATGATTTTGCGTCAATGGCATTTTGCAAGTGCTATCTGCGAAGCGCTTTACCGGAAAAACATTGGGCGGCGTTTTCTGGAACACGGACGGCTGCAGGTTCGTCTTTTCGAGAATCTGATTTACGGATTTTATCGACGGTATCCGCGCCGATTTTTGCCGATCATTTTGTTTCAGATATTATTTCATCTGCTCGGAATTCTCGAAGTTTGGTTTATTTTGAGCCGAATCAGCGCAGCGCTGCCCGAGCTTTTTACGGCATTTCTACTCGAAACCGTGAGCCGCCTCGTAACCGTGGTTTTTAAGCTCGTGCCGTTTCTTATCGGAGTTGACGAAGCCGGCGCGCAATTCGTCGCCGAAAATCTGTCGCTAGCCGCCGGAATAGGCGTGACGCTTGCGATCATACGAAAGGGAAGAATTCTTTTTTGGACGGCAATCGGCTTGATACTGATCATTAAGCGCGGATTTTCGCTAAAGGAATTTGCCGAAAGAAGCGGAGAAAATGTAAAGTTGGGCGGGGATTAAACCGAAAAATATCGCCCAATCCGTCATTATTGACTTGCGGGCTTCTGATCCTTTTTTACTTGTCAATCGCATTCGGCGTTCTTTATACTTAAAAAGGCATTTTTGCCGAAGGGAGAAGTTTTTTGCAACCGAAGATTCATCAGGGACTACTAACCGCTCAAGGTGCGCGTTTTGCGATCGTCGCGGCGCGTTGGAACGATTTTTTGACAGCAAAACTGATCGAAGGCGCGACAGATGCGCTCGAACGGCTTGGCGCTGACGAAGGATCGATCGAGATCTTCAAAGTTCCGGGATCGTTTGAGCTGCCTTTGACGGCGCAAAAGGTCGCGCAGAGCGGAAAATTCGATGCCGTTATTTGCGTCGGAGCGGTTATTCGCGGCGAAACTACGCACTACGATTACGTCGCCGGCGAGGCGGCAAAAGGGATTGCAGCCGCGGCTTTGCAAACCGGAATTCCGATCATTTTTGGCGTCGTTACGACTGAAACGCTCGAACAAGCGCTCAATCGCTGCGGCGTAAAGATGGGAAATAAAGGCTTTGAAGCGGCGATGTCAGCGGTCGAGATCGTCAATTTACACAAAACCATGAGCGGCGGCGAAGAAAAGGCGGAAGAAAAAGTTTTCCCGCACGTAGTTTGAAAAAGAGCAAGGATTATGGGAACACGGCGTAAGGCGCGCGAATGCGCTTTGCAGATGTTATTTGCGGCAGACGTGGCGAAAACTCACGGCGAGGCTTTGACCAATGGTTACTGGGACGAACTCGGCGAAGAAGGTTTGGACGATCTGATACGCGCGTTTTCGAATAAACTTGTCTTCGGCGCACTCGAAAAAATCCAGACGATCGACGACAAAATCCGCACGCGCGCCGAACATTGGCGTATCGAGCGAATGGCGATAGTTGACCGCAACATTTTGCGGCTTGCCGTTTACGAATTTCTTTTCGAAGAAACGCCCGCGACAGTCGTCATCAACGAAGCGCTTGAAATTGCCCGCCGTTTTTCCACTTTTGAAGCCACGCAGTTTATCAACGGAATTCTCGACGCGATCAAACACGATCTCGAAAAGGAAAACCCTTCCTCAAACTCCGGCGATAACGAACGCGAAAAATCCCACGCTTCGTCACGCTAAGTTTGGACGTAATGAATAATCTGAAAAAAGACTTTCTTAAACGGACGGTTTCAGGTCTGGAAGATTTGACCGCGCGCGAGCGATCGAGCGGCACGCTTTCATCTGAATTTTGGCGCGAAACCGCGCGAACGCTTCACACGATCAAAGGAACGTCGCAAACCTTCGGATTTTCGCGCGCCGCGAAATTCGCACACGAACTGGAAAATCTTCTTGGCGCAAAAGGTTCGAACAATTCGCAGCAGCTTTTGCTTCAGGGTTTGGAAACTTTGGCAAAAATTTTCCGGCAGACCGTAGATGAAGCGGAATATGAAAATATCGAAGCGCAAATTCATCGGATAAAAGGGAGCTCAAAACCGCAAGCGCTATTTTTGAGAAAGATTCCGAACGATATCGCGAAACAACTCTCGACGCACGAAAAGCAGGCTTTTAGCCGCGCGATCGCCGACGAAAAGGAGATTTTTTGTCTAAGAATGCACTTCGGATTGAACGGAAAAATGACCGAATACAAACAGTTCCTTTCCGACTGCGGCTCGCTCGCCGAAAAACTTGCGATGATCCCGGCGCCAATTGAAGAAACTTCCGAACAAAACGGATTTCTTATCTATTTTGCGACGAACGACGCGGCAAAACTTTCTGAAATTGTCCGCAATTTTTCCGCAGACATAACGCTTGAGCCGCTTTTTGTTGAAAACGATCCGAACGATCTTTTTGACGAGCTAAAAACTCACGCGAAGAATCTGGCTGCGATGTCTGGAAAAAAGATCGACATCGCGGTTTCAGCCGAAAAGATTGAGCTTTCAGACGAAACCCGGAGTTTGATCTTCGATATTCTTGTTCACCTCATTAGAAACGCCGTCGATCACGGAATCGAATCACCAGACGAAAGAAGCGCGAAAAATAAAACCTCAAAAGGAACAATAGCGATTGCGCTGAAATCGGAAGAAAACGGATTGAAAATTTCTGTCAAAGACGACGGAAAAGGTGTCGATATTGAAAAACTTCGCGCAAAAGTGGTCGGAAACGATCTCGTTCCCGACGCAGAAAATTTGACCGAAAACGAATTGCTTGATTTAATCTTTCTACCCGATTTTTCAACGGCTGAAACCGTCACGGAAATTTCCGGGCGCGGCGTCGGGCTTGACGCGGTAAAGACTTTGGTTGGAAACGCAGGCGGCACGATCGGCGTCAAAAGCGTGGTGGATTCGGGAACGAACTTCGAGATCGTTCTTCCGATGAAATCGGGATCCCTCAAAGGAAATCAGCGTGTTTAGAAACATAAATATTTTTTCGTCGCTATTGCTTTCGGTTTTGTTTTTGTTTGTTGTCGCCTCTGTCGCGCAGGATTATCCAAAGAAAATTCGCGGTTACAAGGTTCAAAAAACAAAAATTTCCGTCAAAAATGTCGGCGACAAATCGAGTGAAAAGGACGATTCTGAAGCTTTTGTAACCGTCGGCGACCCAAAAGTAAAAAATGTTTCTGTCACCGGCGTTACACTGGAAATTTCAATCGAAATGTCCGCGGTCGAACACAGCGGAAACGTCCATTTTCTTACGTTCAATGATTTTCGCGTCAATGGAATTAAGGTCGATATCGCCGAATATCAAAATCGCTTTGAATTTGAGAAAAACCAAAAAATAACGCTGCCAAAACCGATCGAGATATTTGTCGGCACCGGACAATCAATGCTCGGGGTTTTAGGTCAAATTACCGCGCCAAAGGAAGAATGGGACGTTACCGGAACGGTTTTTGTCTTCGGAAAATTCAAAAAAGCGGGCTTTAATTTCAAGCGCGTCGTTCCCGTTCCGGTAAATATAAAAATAAAAAATCCCGTTAAAAAGTAACTACGGTGTCTTGCTCGCAGTCATTAAGGCATCCAGCCTTCATAGTCGGCAGGATGGCGGCGTTACATATTTTGCGCTAAAATCATCTTTACACGAGATGTTCCGAACGAGGTCAGAAAAACTAAAGTGAGCGAAAAGACAGAAAATATTTCCGAATATATTTCCGAAAATTTCGGAGCGAACGCGAGCTACGTCGAGGGTTTGTTGAATCGATACAAAAGCGATCCGAACTCGGTCGACGAATCATGGCGCGCGTATTTTGAAGAAATTGTGGGCGGCAAAGCCCCGAAATCCGGCGTCGAAGCGCAGCCCGCTGCCGAAAAACCGGCGGAAAAACAGGTCGCGCCTCAACCCAACCTTTCCACGGGCGCAGAGGCAAAACCGATCACCGGCATCGCGAAAAAGATCGTCGAGAATATGGAGGAAAGCTTGACCGTTCCGACTGCAACGAGCGTTCGCAGTTTGCCGGTTAAGATTTTGGAGGAAAACCGGCGCATCATCAACGAGCACTTGCGATCGCAGGGACGCGGCAAAGTTTCGTTCACGCATTTGATCGCCTGGGCGATAATTAAGGCGATAAAGATCTATCCGCAAATGAACTTCGGCTACGGTTTTGTAAACGGCGCGCCTTCGCGTTTGGAAAACGAGTCCATAAATTTCGGGATCGCGATCGACATCGAGAAAAAGGACGGCTCGCGCAATTTACTCGTTCCGAACATTCAGGGCGCGAACAGAATGAATTTCGCCGAATTTTTCGACGCTTACAATCAGACCGTTTATAAAGCGCGTGAGGGAAAATTGGAAATCGCGGATTTTCAAGCGACCACCGTGACGCTGACAAATCCCGGAACGATCGGCACGATCTCATCGAATCCGCGCCTGATGAGCGGGCAAAGCGTGATCGTCGCAACCGGCGCGATCGAATATCCGGCTGAATATCAAGCGATGACCGCCGCCGCGCTTTCGCAGCTTGGAATCAGCAAAACGATGACGCTGACATCGACCTACGATCACCGCGTAATCCAGGGCGCTGAAAGCGGATTGTTTCTGGCAAAAATTCATGAATTTTTGATCGGGCAGCACGGTTATTACGACGAAGTTTTTGAAAATCTCGAAATAAATTATCCGCCGCTTCGCTTTGCGCAGGATTATAACCCGGCGCTTTTTGGCGGAGACGCGACGAACGAGCAGATCGAAAAACAAGCAAACGTTTTGCAGCTTATCAATGCCTACCGAATTCGCGGACATTTGCTCGCGGACATCGATCCGCTCAATATGACCGCGCATTACACGCCAGAACTCGATCTTGAAAACTACGGTTTGACGATCTGGGATCTTGACCGCGAGTTTATCACCGGCGGGCTGCACGGAACGAAAACGGCTACTTTGCGCGAAATTCTTTCGATTCTTCGCCGCGCATATTGCGGTAAGGTCGGCATCGAATATCGACATATCCAAAGCAAAAACGAGAAAGAATGGATTCGCGAACAGATAAGGCAGCAGTTTGTCGATGTCGAACCGCTCGCGCTCGAGATAAAAAAAGATCTATTGCAAAAGCTTATTGAGGCTGAGCAGTTTGAGCAGTTTTTGCACAAAAAATATCTCGGGCAGAAGCGCTTTTCACTCGAAGGCACCGAAACCGTAATTCCGCTTCTTGATCAATTGGTCGAAAACGCGTCCGAAAAAGGCGTCGAGGAAATTTTTATGGGAATGGCGCATCGCGGGCGCTTGAATGTTCTTTCGAACATCGTCGGCGACGCCGAAAAAGGCGACATGGCGGAGCGCATTTTTACCGTTTTTGAAGGCACTTCGCATCCGTCGTTTCCGGCTGATGAAGGCGACGTAAAATATCATCAGGGCGCGCTTGGCAACAAAAAAACCAAAAACGGACGGGAGATAAAGATCCAACTTTCGAGCAATCCTTCGCATTTGGAATTTGTCGATCCTGTCGTTGAAGGAATGGCGCGGGCGCGTCAGGATGAGTTGCTCGAAGCCGACAATATAACGGCGCGCGATGTTGTCCATGACAAAATTTTGCCCGTTTTGCTGCACGGCGATGCCGCTTTTGCCGGGCAAGGAATCGTGATGGAAACGCTCCAGCTCGCGAGCTTGCGCGGTTATCGCACCGGCGGCACGATCCATATCATCATCAATAATCAGATCGGTTTTACAACGACACCCGAAGCCGGGCGCAGCTCGATATATTCGACGGACGCCGCGCACATCACGCAAACACCGGTCTTTCACATCAACGGCGACGATCCGGAAGCGGCATATCGTGTTGTAAGAATAGCGCTCGATTACCGTCAGGAATTTAACAAAGACGTCGTGCTCGACCTCGTCGGTTTCCGGCGTTTGGGACACAACGAAGGCGACGAGCCGAGTTACACGCAGCCATTGATGTATGCGCGCGTCAAAGCGCATCCGGGCGTGCGTCACATCTACGCGCAAAAGCTTATTCGCGAAGATACAATTTCAAGCGAAGAATTAGATACGATGACCGCGGCGACGATCGAAAAATACGAAGGAATTTTGCAGCGCGCGAAGCAGATCGCTTCTGAAAAACCGGCGAAAGCGCCGCTTGCTTCGGAAAATCCGGACGAAGACGGATCAACCGTTTTGGAAACCGGAATTTCGCCGGAAACCCTGCAAACGGTGGCGGAGAAGATTTCGCTGGTGCCGGAAGGCTTCGGAATCAATCCGAAAATGGTCGGACAGCTTGCGCGCCGCGCAAAAATGGGCGCTGGCGAAGTTCCGATGGATTGGGGTTTTGCCGAAGCGATCGCGTTCGGTTCTTTGGTTTTGGAAGGCGCGTATGTTCGGCTGAGCGGACAGGATTCGGGGCGCGGAACTTTTTCGCATCGCCATGCTTTGATGTACGACACAAACACGGGGAAAGTGTGGTGTCCGCTCGGCGAACTCGAATCTCCGGAAAATCCGAAAGCGCGTTTTCAGGTTTTTGACAGCTCGCTTTCCGAAAACGGCGTGCTCGGTTTTGAATACGGTTATTCGATGATGGCGGGCAGCAGTCTTGTGATGTGGGAAGCGCAATTTGGCGATTTTTCAAACGGCGCTCAAGTGATCGTTGATCAATATATTGCGGCATCCGAAGAAAAATGGAAGCAAAAATGTCGGCTCGTGATGCTTTTGCCGCACGGCTACGAAGGTCAGGGACCGGAACATTCTTCTGCGCGTCTCGAAAGATATTTGCAGCTTTGCGCGGAAAATAACCTGCAAGTTTGTTATCCGACAACTCCGGCGCAATACTTTCATATGCTCAGGCGCCAGGTAAAACAGGAAATCGCGCGACCTCTGATCGTGATGACGCCAAAGAGTTTACTTCGATTGCCTGCCGCCGCGTCTAAAGTCGAAGATTTAACTTCGGGCGGATTTCAGCCGGTTCTCGATGACGCGGCGATCGGAGACCGGACAAAGATAAAACGCGTTGTTTTATGTTCGGGTAAAGTCTTTTATGATCTCGATGCCGCGCGTGAGGATGCGCGCGACCAGCGCACGGCGATCGTTCGGCTCGAACAATTTTACCCGTTTCCGGCTCAAAAATTAAAGGAAGTTTTTGCTTCGTATGAGAACGCTTCGGAAATCTTTTGGACGCAGGAAGAACCGAAAAATATGGGCGGCTGGACGTTCGTCGAAGAACGCTTGCGCGAAATTTTACCGGCGAGTGTCGGCTTGAAATACGTCGGCAGAGCGCCTTCCGCAAGCCCGGCGACGGGCTCGTATGCAATTCATGAATTCGAGCAAAAACAGATCGTCGAGGAAGCGCTTCTGAAAGATTCGGACGAGATATCGGCGGCAAGTAAACCGGAAATCACAGAAAAGATCGCCCCGGCGGGTGCTTAACTAAATTATGGCAAAAAAAGAAGTTGTCTGGCTGATAATTAAACTCATCGGCGTCTATTTTGTATATTCGACCGTCGTTGCGGCGTTCATTTTGATCAGCTCGGTTTATGCCTACATTCAGCTTCCCGCACCGCCGAGATTCGGGAAAACTGAAAATCAGGCGGCGAACTTTCAGACAATTTCGCCCGGAATAAATCCGACGCAGAGTAATTCGACGACAGCCGCGCCTGAGATCGAAACTCCGGTTGAAAAAGCGAAAAACGACGCCTTAAAGGAATTGTTGTTGAATTTGTTTCTGACCGTACTTTACGGTTTATTTGCCTGGTATTTGATCCGCGACGGGCGATTTCTTTTCGCGGTTTTGAATCGCGAAGCGCCGTTTGACGAATCGGGAAAACCGGTCGAAACCGATGCGTTTCCGCTTGCGAGAAAAAAGGAAAGCGTTGTAACAACGCTTAATCTTTCTGACGATAAAAGAGAAGAAACGCTTACGGAAGAACGCTCTGAAAGTATTTTTTCGGACGAGCCGCAATAAAGTTTTGAATTTATGTTGAAAAAAAATCTGTCAATCTATTTAACGTTTGCGCTCGGCATTTTTATACTTCTCGCTTGCCAGACGAAAAAAGTTGAAAGCGAGGAAACAAATAATTCCGCGAACGCCGCACCGACGCCAACGAGGTCGAATGAGCCGATAACGATCGCCGCAGTCGGCGACATCATGCTCGGCTCGACGTCGATAAACGATACGTTTCTGCCGCCAAACGACGGCGCGGACATTTTGAAGGAAGTCACGCCGATCTTATCAAAAGCGGACATTGCTTTCGGCAATCTCGAAGGTCCGATGCTCGAAGGCGGCTCGACGACAAAATGCTCGCCAAGATCAACGCGCTGTTTTGCCTTTCGCATGCCGACGCGCTACGGCAAACTATTAAAAGACGCGGGTTTTGACGTTTTGAGTTTGGCAAACAATCACGCCGGAGATTTTGGCGATTACGGGCGCGAAAGCACACAAAAAACGCTCGATGCGCTCGGAATAAAACACGCCGGAAGCGACAAATCGCAATTTACGACGGCAATCGTCGAATCAAAAGGAAAAAAGGTTGCGTTTATCGGTTTTGCCCACAACAGCATCACGCCGAACGTCAATGATCTTGATTTTGCAAGACAACTTGTGGAACAAGCCAATAAAAAAGCCGATCTTGTTGTCGTCTCTTTCCACGGCGGCGCGGAAGGCACGGATTCGCAGCACGTTCCGAATCGGACGGAAATTTTTGCAGGCGAGCAACGCGGAAATCTTCCGCTTTTTGCCCGCACCGTCATCGATGCCGGCGCCGATCTCGTGCTCGGACACGGTCCGCACGTTCTGCGCGGAATGGAAATTTATAAAGACCGTTTGATCGCCTATTCAATGGGAAATTTCGCGACTTACGGAATGTTCACGCTGCGCGCCGAAACGGCTTTGACCGCAATTTTTGAAATTACGCTCGAAGCCGACGGAAAATTCAAAAGCGGCAAACTTCACGCCGGCAAACAGCTCGGCAAAGGCGGACCTTCACTCGACAAATCAGGCGAAGCGATCCGAAAAATTCGTGATCTTTCGACTGCCGATTTTCCGACAACCGCGCCGAAAATTGCCGACGACGGAGCGTTTACAAGGTAGCAAAAATTTCACTTTTCAGCTTTCGCCTTTTCTTTTTCGGCTTTCTTTTCAATTTCTTTTATTAATCTAGCGGCGTGATTGCGCGCGATGAGCGGAATTCGCTCATCGTTGGTCAACTGCGTGAGAAACGGGATCATCTGCAACGGGTCCGAAATCTCATCGCGCTTCATATAACTGTCGAGGGCGTCCATTAAGCCCGGCGTTTCGAGCGGCTGATTCCGGCGCGCAACGCTTACATCAAACATCCAGATGAATTGATTGGCGATCTTTCGGTATTCGTTCTGCAGCATTTTGGCATCCTTGTTTTGTGTCCAATTGAATGCCGCGACGCGTTCGCGCCCGTCTTTTTTCATTTTGACTTTTAACTCTCCGAGATGCCCGTAATTTCTTTCCGCATCTTGATAATTTTCCGTCGAATTCAAAAAATCCAGCGCCGCAAACGCGCTTTTTACCTTTTCAAGCGAGGCTTGGGAAAGTCGGATCGGATCGGAAACCGCTTCCTCAAAATCCTGTTTCATAAAAGTGATCTTTCCGTTTCCATCTCCGTCGTGCTCGATAAAAATTTGCGTGATAAGAAATTGCGATTGGAAAAATTCGTAAAAATAAACCGAACTGACTATCGAATTCTGAGAAGTTTTTGGGGACTCGTTTACCGGACGCTCGTTTCTTTTGGTGACGGTTTTCACCGGAGTTTCTTCTGCCTGTGGAGTTGTCGTCGGAGTTGGCGTGGTTTTTACGGGTTCCGCCGGCGCCTTTCTCGTCGTTTTGCGTTTCTTTGTCTGTCCGGCGATCAGTGGCGGTATCGTCAAAAATATTGTCAAAAATATGATTACTAGACCGGTTCTTTTCATTTTTTGAGTGAATTTTATTCGAATCGTACCGATACGACCTTTGAGATTCCGGCTTCCTGCATCGTCACGCCGTAAAGCGCGCGCGCCGCTTCCATCGTGCGTTTGTTGTGTGTGATGACGATAAATTGCGTTTTAGAACTCATTTCTTCTATCTTTGTGACGAAGCGTCCGACGTTTGCATCGTCAAGCGGCGCATCGACTTCGTCCAAAAGGCAAAACGGTGACGGTCGATACTTGAAAATTGCCAAAACGAGTGCAATCGCAGTCATCGCTTTTTCGCCGCCGGAAAGAAGCAGAATATTTTGCAGTCGTTTGCCCGGCGGCTGCGCCACGACTTCAATTCCGGCTTCGAGAACGTCTTCGGCTTCGAGCAGCGTCATTTCACCGCGTCCGCCGCCGAAAAGTTCGTGAAAATATTCCGTAAAATTGGCGTTTATCGCTTCAAACGCCGTGCGGAATTTTTCTCTCGAACGCTCTTTGATCTCCCTCAACGCGGATTCTGCCGACGAAATGCTATCGACGATGTCCTGCCGCTGCGATGTCAAAAACGTAAGGCGTTCTTCCGTTTCCGTCAATTCTTCAAGCGCGAGCATATTTATCGCGCCAAAATTATCCAATCTTTCACGCAGGTCTCGAACATATTCGCTCGATAAATCCAAATCGAAATCTTTCGGGATTTCCTCCGTTTCGACCAGTTCAACCAGCGAAACGTTCAATTCCTGCGCGCATTTCTCGTTCAAGCTCTTGAGTCGCGTTACGGTTTCGGCTTGCTTTATTTCAATTTCGGCGCGTTGGTTTCGGCTTTCCGCCGCATTTTTATTCAGCTCAGCGAGCTCTTCGCTTATCGCATCCGCCTTTTCGCGCTCGAGTTTTAGATGCGTCGTCGCTTCGATGAGTTCGTTTTGTTCGGCTGCAAGTTCGTCCTCGGCAAATGAAATTTTCTGTTCGATCGAGGCAACGGATTTCGTCAATTCCTGGATCTGACCCTGCATTTCAAGGATCTCGATATTGTGGCGCACTTGCCGTTCGCCAAGCTCTTTTTCCTCGTTATCGACGCGTTTCAAAGCGCTCTGAACCGAACGCTGCCGTTCCGCCGAAGTCGCCGCGAGCGTTCGTGTTTCGTTCAAAACCGCGTTTTCGTCATCGAGCCGACTTCGGGCTTCATTCAAATCCTTCGTGATCCTTTCGAGTCGCTGCGAGACGTCCGCGCGAGCCTCGTCGGCTTTCCGCACGTTGACCCGCGCTTCTTCTTGCCTAGCCTGAATCTCAACAATCTCGTTTTCGATCTGAAGCGTCTCTTCGGAAACGATCTTTCGATGGCGTTCGGCGCGATCGATTTCCTGCGCGATCGATTTTTCCTGAATTTCGATCCCAAGAATTTCGCGCTCGATCCTTCCGATAAAAGATTGCAGATCGACGATCTTTTCTTCCTTTTCAGTCAGATTTTCTAATGCTCTATCCGTTTCGCGCTCAGCTTTTTCGATTTCTGCAGCGAGTTTTTCTTTCTGTTTTTCTAGTTCTGAAAGCTCGCGTTTGAACGCAAGAAGCGACGAATTTTTCTCATCTGAACGCGCATTTCCGCAAACAAAAAGCTTGCCGCCGAAAGCCATATCGCCTTCGGGGTTTACGAAAATTCCGTCCCTTTTGGCTTCGATCCCGGCAAGATCGTCAACCAGTTTAGCCGACATTTCGCGCGGAAAAACTTCTTCCAAAACGGCGGCAAAATCTTCGGAAACGCCGATTAGATCTGCGATTTGCGATTTGCGATTTGCGATTTCTTTTGCGTCTTTGCCGCTTTGCGTCTTTGCGTTACAAACCAAAATTGAAATCCGCCCCAGGTCGTTTTCGCTCAAAAACTTGATCGTTTTCCGCGCATCGGCTTCCGTTTCGACCAAAACCGTCTCCAAAAAAGCGCCGAAAAGATTTTCGACCGTTTTTTCCGCCGTTTCATCGACGCTAAATTTATCCGCCAGAATTCCCGAAAATTTCACGCCGATCTGTTTTTGCTCTTTAAAAAGTTTTTGGATCGAAGGCGCATAGATCGCGCGTTTTTCTTCGAGCTCGCGCAGCGTTTCAAGCCTATGAACAGCTCGTGAAAAATCAGCGCGCAAACTGTTCTGCGCCGTTTCCGCAACCTGCATCAAAACTCTCGCTTTTCCGGCTTCTTCAAGCAAGATCGCTTTTTCGTTCTGCAAATTCGAGAGCTTTTCGCGCTCATTTTCCAAATTTTCCCTTAATGATTCCGCTTCGCGCTGGTGTTCTGCGCGCGTTTCTTCGGCGCGGATCCCTTCGCGGCGCAAGCCTTCGGCGCGTTCACGAAGGCGTTCGATAGAATTTTCCAGCTGGCGTTCGATCTCCGTCAGCCGTTCAAACATCGAAGAATGTTGGAAAACTTCGGCGCGTGCCGTCTCAAGCGCGGCTTCGATCTCGTTTAATTCATCAAGTTTTATTTTGTATTTCTTTTCGGCTTCGCGAAGCGCGTTTTGCGCCTCTTCGGCTTCGGCGCGTTCCTTTTGTTCTTCCCGGTCGAGACGTTCGAGCTCGGAATTAACAAGTTTCATCCGCACATCGATTGCTCCGATGTCCGTTTTCAAGCTTTCGGAACGCGCGGTGAGACTCGCGATCTGCTCATTTTGATAACGATGCTCGCGGGTTGCACGATCGCGCGCAAGCGCATTTTCGGCGTGTTTTTGTCTAAGCTTGGATAGATCTTCCTCCGCGTCGCGAGCCGCCGTCGTCTCCGCGCGAAATTCGCCGTCCTTTTCCGCGACGCGCTCAAAGGTTTCGCGCTCGCGTCCTGCGGCTTCTTTCAGATTTTTTTCCAATTCCGCGACCGAATCCGTCAGAAAACTTCCTTCGGCGGAAAAAACTTGTCGCAACGAAACACGAAATTCCTCGCGCAAGATCTTGTATCGACGTGTTTTTGCTGCTTGTCGGCGCAGCGCGGTTGCCTGTTTTTCGATCTCCGAAACGATATCTGTAATTCTTCCTAGGTTCGTTTTCGCCGATTCGAGCCGCGCTTCAGCGGCGCGTTGGCGCGTCCGGAATTTCGAAATTCCCGCGGCTTCTTCAATAAGATTTCTACGGTCGCTCGGCTTTGCCGACAATATTTGTCCGATGCGTCCTTGTTCGATCAACGCGTAATGCGCGCCGCTCAAACCGGTTCCGGCAAAAAGGTCCTGAATATCGCGCAAACGGCAGGTTTTGCCATTTAATTGATATTCGCTTTCCCCGGAAAGATAAAGACGGCGCGTAACCGAAACGGCTTCACCCGGCGCAAAATCGAGAGCAAAGCTGCGCGGTCGCCAATGCCGTTTTGTTTTTATTTTTGTTTGGATCGTCTGCGCTGATCCGACTTGCGCCGCTTGAACGGTTTCGACCTCAAATTCTTCGCCGGCGTAATGACCGTTTTCGGAAATTTCAACCGCGACGTTTTGCGCCTCGATCTCGTCGACATCGACGGCGTTTTCATCGAGTTCGCTCAAAGTTTCGTCAATGTCTTCGAGCTCGTTTTCTTCAATATCAAAGGCGTCT
The DNA here is from genome assembly GCA_041747435.1 of Pyrinomonadaceae bacterium. Classification (GTDB taxonomy): domain Bacteria; phylum Acidobacteriota; class Blastocatellia; order Pyrinomonadales; family Pyrinomonadaceae; genus JBGTFE01. Next base: position 17,099 of record JBGTFE010000036.1, read on the forward strand.
TCGTCGCGTAGAAGATGCAAGACGACTTCAGCCATGCCTGACGGCGGGCGCTTGCTCGTGCCTTGGAAAACGACATCCTTCATTTCTTCGCCGCGGAGAGTTTTTGCGCGCTGCTCACCCAGAACCCACGCGATCGCGTCCGAAACGTTCGATTTGCCGCAGCCGTTTGGTCCGACAACCGCCGTAATTCCGCTTCCGGTAAAAATTACTTCGGTATAGTCGGCAAAGGATTTAAAACCAGTGATTTCGAGACGCTGAAGTTTGAACATTATATCTTGTGCTCAGAGACGAGGATTGCACTCTATTTTGTTGTTTTTGCGTCTTGAAGTCAAATAAAAAGTGAAAAAGTTTGACCAACTTTTTCACCTTTTTATGTTTTAACTTTTGAATTTACAGTTTCTCGTCCGCGAGATCGCGTAAGCCTTGCTTTTCGGCGCGTTCGTTGTCGAGCGCGGTTAAGACGTCGAGCAGGAAATTTGTGTTGCTGCTGACGTTAATAACCACCGGAAATTCATGTTCGGAGGTTGAAAATTCAAAACTTCCGCTATTGATTTCGATGATTTTGCGAAACGCTGCAACGCCATTGTGCTGCCCCGCTTCGGCGTCAACTATTTTGCCTTCATTAAATGAAACGCTGGCAAGATGCAGATCGGATTTGATCACGAGTAAACCCGTCATTCGTGAATTTTCGATCACTTGAACGGCGTCGAAAATGCTTACGAGCAAGAGATTTCCGGCAAGCGTCACATCGGTGCGCACTTTTACCGGCGACCGGTCGCGTGTCGTGGCAAAATCGGGACGACGCGCGCGGCGGATCGCTTCGAGTCCCGGCGCTACCGAAATTCGCGGATCGAGAAGTTTTGCTTCCTGCAAACGATCGTATGCGAGATCGAAATCTTCGCGGTTTATATAAAGACTCACGAGCGCGAGACAGTGTTTTGCGGCTTCATCCACATTCTTTTGAGTTATACAGATCTCGCGCATTTTCTCGCGCAAAGGTATCGAGCGCGGGCTGCGTTCCATCGATTCGCGAAGAAGCGAGAAAGCTTTTTCGGGTGACCGGTATTTTACAAAAAGATCGGCATCGAGCAGCACCGATTCAATTGAAACTTCGGAAACCGAAATTTGCGCCTTTTCTAAAACTTGACTCATATGGATCGTGGCGAACAAACTTGTTCAACATCTATAAATTAACATAATTCGCAAAGATTAGTCATCATAATTTTCGAACAAAAAAGCGAAACCGTTCGCTGAGAACGATTTCGCAGAAAAACCGTGCGCGCACTTTATTAATAATCAAAGCGGATGCCCATACGGATCTGTCTTTGACGGAACGTTCGGCTCGGAACTAAGAAGTTCGTAGCCGCGTAATCGATAAATGCCGCGCCAAAATTAAATACTGCCGCGTTAAAAATATTGTCAAACTCAATTGTCGGGCGCAGTTTTATTCTTTCGGTGAACTTGAATTGCCTCGAAACATTAAGATCGAAAGTAAAAAATGCCGGTCCTCTACCCGCATTCCGCGGCAAATTGCCGCCGCGCGAGCCGATCGGAGCGAGCGAAAATCGATCGTACAGCGCTTGTGGAAAAGGCGAGCCCGGTCGGCGCCAAACGATGTCGGAAACACTGCCCGAAAAGTTTGGACGATCGGTTCCGAGGTCGTCAAGATTCCGGTCGCTGCCGCCAATTCCAAGATTGAACGGCGCTGAACTTCCGGCGCGAAATAGCGGCGAAAATTTTAATTTTCCGAGCCAAAACGGCATGTCGAAGCTGCCGGAAAATGCGATCCGATGCCTTCGATCCTGGATCGTGCGCGTATATTCGCTTTCAAAATCGCCGTTTACCTGCGCATTCGCCGTGTTATTCAAACCGTCGTCTTTGGTTGATGAAAGTGTGTAGTTGAAGCGGAAGTTTCCAGCGAATCCGTTCCCCCATTTTCGATATCGCGAGCGCAATTCAAGGATCAAACCTTGATAAAACGCTTTACCAATCGAACCGATACGCGATTTTTCTTCAAAATTCGGATCCGGTCTGAATTGTGCAATCGCCGCTAAAGCGATTCCGATCGCGCCGCCGACAGCATTTCCCGTTTGCCCCGTTGGAACACTATTGGGAGAGGTTGTCGTAGTGCTTGTTGAATTCAAATTAACAAAACAAGTAACAGTCGCCGTAGTTGAACAACTTGCTGTCCCGCCTTGTGATGTTGACGGAGCCTGGCTTGACGGTGTTCCCAAATAAAACCGATAAGTTCTGACATTCCCGTTTGCATTTGTGAAGGTGAATGGATTGGCAAGCAAATAAGCCGTCCAATCGGCAAAGCCGGCAGGCAATACCGGCACATTGATATTTCTATCACGCCATAATCTCACGGTTTTATTCCATGTGTAATTAGCCTCAAAAACCCAGCCTTTAAAAATCTCGCGTTCGAACCCGACATTAAATTGATAGCTTTCGGGAATTTTCAGATCGGGATCGACCGACCGAAGCGGATTTCCGGTGCTTCCTTGATTTGTAACAAATCCGGTGTTGGCGTTGCAGGGAAAACTCGTGATTATCGTCGCGCAACTATTTGCAATAAAAGTTCGAAGCTCATTTTCCGAAGAAAAGGAATTCGGAAATCGCGATGATATCGCCGTAAGTATGCGTCCGCGCAACGTGTCGCTTGTGCTCGTCGGGATCGAATCCGTGTTAAACCGGGTGATTCCGTTTACGTTTTGAATAAAATCCGCGATCGTTCGAAGCAGCGTTCTGTTGTAAAAAATACCGCCGCCGAATCGAATGACGCCCTTGCCTTTTTTGAACGGATCCCAGGCGATTCCAAAACGAGGACCGAAATTGTTTTTGTCATCGACGCTTGTTTCGCGCTCATATCGCAGTCCGAGATTCAATGTAAGATTGTCTTTTAATTTGATCTCGTCGTTAAAAAAGACTCCGTAATAACTATTTTTTACGTCAGAACCGGTTCCAAAATTCATCCTGAATCTCGATAAGGTGTTCGACTGAAACGTTCCCATGTTCGCAAAATCGAACGTTCCGCTCGCATCGCTTAGTTCGGTTGCACGCGAGCGTATTGAGTGAACGTCAGCGCCGAATTTAAAGGTGTGGTTGCCGGAGACGGCGGTGATAGTATCCTGAAACTGGTAACGAGTTTCGCGCCGATTTTGCGGAAATGTTTCGTTATTTCCGCCGGACGCGGTCGAATTGCCGACGACCAGCGTTTGCGTGCCGCCGGTTTCCGGATTTCGGTATCCGATCAGAACGACCGGCTCAAACGGATTGTCCGTCTGAAAGCTGGGTTCAAATATCGAATACTGAAATCGGAATTGGTTAATCAATTTCGCGCCAAAAACGTGATTATCGGTAAAATTTATCGCGTCGGTATCGGCAGTTTTTGCCTGCAGCGCGTCATCCAGACGCGTAACGGACATAGCCGTCGTTCGGCGATTTTTTCGTCTGCCAAATTGATATCCGACGGTGAAATTATTTTTGTCGTTGATCACCTGATCGAATTTCAACGTGAGAATGTTATTAACATTCGGCGTCGGGAAAAACGCGGTGTAGGGAAGTAATGCTACCGTCCCCATGCTGTTCACATCGTTGCAGAAATTTGGCGCTGGAAGCGAACAACTTCCGTTTCCCTGCGGCAGCGGATAATTCGGATTCGAGCCGACGGGCAGCCACGTATTAATAAAAGTTGTGTCCTCCAATTTTACGTATTCGTAGCCGATTGAAAAAAATGTCCGGCGTCGACCGTCGTAAATTTTTGGAATTACAACCGGACCGTGTAGTGTGAATCCCGGATTATATTCGGTGAACGGCAAACGGCGAACGCCGCGGCTGTTGTTATACCAACTGTTTGCGTTTAAATTATAGTCGCGAAAGAACATAAAAACACGCCCGCGAAATCTGTTTGACCCGCTTCGCGTTCTTAAATTGATCCGACCGCCGGAAGCTCGACCGTATTCCGCCGAGAATTGATTTGTAATTACCTGAACTTCTTCGATCGTTTCAAGCGACGGTTGAAAGCGGACATTTGCCGATCGGTCATCGTTATTGTCAAAACCGTCGATCGTAATATTATTGGAGTATGAAACACCGCCGGAAAGCGAGAAATTTCCCTGTTCGGCGGGCGGAGTCGCGCTTGTAACGTTCCGATCTTCGGCAAGATCTCTCGTCGATAGAGCCTCTTCGGAAGTTCCGCCCAAGGTCAGAACAAGATCGAGCGCATTCCGCGAACTCGTCGGAAGGTCTTCGATCTCGCGTTCGGTGATCGTTCCGCCGACAACGGTGCGCGTCGTATCAATAACCGGCGCGGCATCGCCGCCGATCGTAACGGTTTGCTCAGCCTGAACGCTCGCCGGCGCGAGTTCAAAATTGAGCTGGACGTTTCGTCCGGCGATCATAACCAGATTGACTTGCTCCTTTGCGCCAAATCCGTTTGCGGAAACACTAACCGAATATGTTCCGGGCGCAAGCTCAATGAGCCTATACTTTCCGTCGCCATCGGTAATAACTGTTCGCTCGACGCCAGTCGCGCTCAATTTCGCAACAACCGTCGCGCCGACGATCGGAGCACCGTTCGAATCGACGACCTTTCCGCTGATCGTCACGTCATCCAAGTCCTGCGCAATTCCGGCACACGGAAAAATGCCAAGCGTAAACGCCAAAAGAAAGAAAAATCCAATAGACACTTTCATTAGAGTTCTCCTGGGGAATTTAATTTTTAGTTTTTTTAGGGACTATTATTTTTGCTTAAAATGACTTAAATGTAAAGGAAACTTTTTCAGGTTTTTACATTCAATGAATTTGAATCATTCGTCTTCGCGAGACTTACTATAAAAATGAGTCACGCGAAGCCGTGAGATCGGGATCAAAGCTTCGGATTGGGAAAAGTCTTCAAATTCGCGGGAAAATTCGCCGGCATTGGAGCGGAGATATTCGAGAAAGCGTTCGAATTCCTTTTGCATGGCGTCCATTTTTTCACGCATATTGAGAATTATTTCGACGCCCGCGAGATTTACGCCGAGATCACGCGTGAGCGACAAGATTATTTCGAGGCGCTCGATGTCAGAATCCTCGTAAAGGCGCGTGTTGCCTTCAGAACGCGACGGTTTTAGCAAGCCTTCGCGCTCGTAGAGCCGCAACGTTTGCGGATGAATGTCAAAAAGCTCCGCAATCGCGCTGATCGTATAAGTTTTGATTCTCTTCTTCATTTCCTAAGCGTTTCGGTAGCTTTTGCTTACGCGCGGGCTACTGAAACCTTTCTTTCCTTCCATGACAAATAAACTCCAAAAATAATAGCAACCGCCGATGCAATCGCCGACCAGAACAAATATCTGAATTCGGTCGAAGGCGCGGTCGGAAAATATGCCAGAGCGTATAAAATACTGCTGATCGAAAGAACAAAAACGATTTCCCAATCTCCGTTCAATCTTCGCCTGACCGCTTTGTAAATAAAAATGCCGCACAATAAAAACCAGATAACCGAACGATAACCAAAAGTTTGCGGAAAAGGTCGGCGGAAAATTTTCAAATATTTTATAAAGATCTGATAGCCGATATTTTCCTCGCGGCGATATTCGGGCGGATTGTTCGAAAACCCGACCTGCCACGTCGGCGGTCCGGTTGAGTACGCAACACCGTTGAGTTGAGCGAAAATTTTTATCCGGTGCCATAAATACGTTGCCGGATTTTCGGCGACCGTTTCCAGCCATTTTTGCCGCAAAATGGTAACTTCTTCCGCATCGTTAGTTAATCTTAAAACCGGCACATCGCCCTCTTTCGGCAGATTCGGAAAAATTAGATCGCTGACCGAATATTTGTTATACCGTGTCTTGACCTTTTCGAGTGAAAAATTTTCGTCGCGCAAAATATATTCGGGAAACAACGCCTCGTCTCTTGCCGTCGAAATCGCCGCCAGATCATAAAGATAAATCTGCTGAAACGGGTGAACCGTTTTCCCTTCGGTCAATCTGCCATTCACAATTGAAACAACAACCGAAAGCGCGATCAGATAGACGATGCCGACGAGAACCGGCACAAATTTCCGCTTATTAATTTCAAAAATACGGCAGAAAACAAATCCGCTCCAAATCGCCAACGGCAAAATTGCCGGAAACGCATTGAGCCGAACCGCAAACCCGTAAAACAAGAACAAGGGCGAGATCAAAAGAGCCGTTTTACTTTTTTCTTTATCCGCCAGACAAACGAGTGCCACAGCTAAAAAAAGCGACGCGCCAAGCCCGATGTCCTTCCAGATGAACGGAAGCTGTGAAATTATCTGCGGCAGAAACCCAAACAAGATCAAAGCCAAACCGAGCCAAAAAGATTTTTTATGCGTCGCCCGCCAAAAAAACGCGCACGCGCTCCAAAAAATTAAGTTTTGAAAGATCAGCATCAAACCGGGACCTTCAAGGATCCGGTCAAAAATTCCCCAGAGATAAGACATCAGCGGGGAAAGAATATCGGAATAAGAATTCTGCCGTCCTTCCGTCAAACCGGCAATCGAATCAGCCGTCATCAAACCCGGATAAAACGCCCAAATTGTCAGTCCAAAACACAAAACACAAAGCAAATATCCGATATAAGATCTGTTTTGCGCGTCGCTGCTCATATCAATCCAAACCCATCGCCTTGCGCGGGTTTTCCGGATTTTCTTTTTCGAATTGCCGCAAAGTTTCTTTTGTTTCTTCCGAGATCAGTTTAGGCAAAGTTATTTTTACCTCGACGAACTGATCGCCGCGCAAATTCGGATTTCTTAAGCTTGGAAAACCACGCTCGCGAAGCCGGAATTTCTGTCCCGATTCAGTTCCGGCTGGAATTTTGAGCTGCGCTTTCCCTTCAACAGTCGGAACTTCGATCTTTGCGCCGAGCGCCGCTTCCGGCACGCTTATCGGCACTGTTACGTAAATATTGTCGCCTTTTCTGACGAAATACTTATGCTTTCCGACATTTGTCAAAATAAACAGATCGCCGGGCTGCGCACCCAAACGTCCGCCGTGTCCTTTTTTTGGAATTCGCACGCGCGAGCCGGTATCGACACCCGCGGGAATCCGAATTTTCACTTGCTCGGTCTTCGGAGTAACGCCTTTGCCGTTGCAAAGCGAGCACGGCTGCCGGCGCCGTCCGGTTCCCTCGCAATCCGAACAAGGCTGTGAAAATTGCAAACGCCCACCGGTTCGCAGCACTTGCCCCGAGCCTTTACATGTAGGGCAAACGACAACAGGTCCGCCGGTATCGCCCGCGCCCTGGCAGCGCGAGCACTGCTCGGAACGGTTGACCGTAATGTTTGTCGTTAATCCGTTAAAAGATTCTTCAAAGCTCAGCGCCAGCGGAATTTCAATGTCCCGACCTTTTTTCGGCATCGGTCGCGGCGGTTCGGGCTCGCGTTTCGCGCTCCCTCCGAAAAGATCTGAAAAGATGTCGCGAAAGCTTGAGCTGCTTTCGCCGGCTTGTTCCGTTTCCCATTGAAAGCCCGAAAAATCAAAACCAGCAGCGCCAGCGCCTGTTCCGCGCGCGCCGGCACCGAACGGCGAATTTACGTCAAGATTGTCCGCATAATACCCGAAACGGTCAAAAACTTTACGTTTTTTCTCGTCGGAAAGAACGTCGTAGGCTTCCTGGACTTCTTTGAATTTTTCCTCAGAGGCTTTATCGTTTGGATTTACGTCAGGGTGATATTTTCGCGCAAGTCGCCGGTACGACTTCTTGATCTCGTCTGCCTTCGCATCTTTTTTTATGCCGAGAAGTTTGTAGTAATCTTTGTTTGCCATTTTCAGTACGGCGGTCGTCCGATAGTCAGCAGACGGCAGGCTCCGACCAAACCCGCTAAACAACCGGCAATCTCAAAATCTTATGAAAAATTAGTTAGGTGAATCGTAAATCGAAAACAGAGTTTTTCTATTCACGATTTACGATTCACTATGCGCGAATTATTTCTGCTCTTCTTCGTCAACATCGACATATTCGGCGTCGATGACGTTGTCGTCACCGCCGGTTGAAGATGTCGAATCGCCGCTCGCGCTTGCGGATGAAGCTTGTTCGTCAGTAGCGGCTTCTTCGGTCGGGGCTGCGCCGGCTTGACTGTAAAGAACTTCCGCGAGTTTATGCGATGCGGTTTGAAGTTTTTCAAACGCGTTGTTGATCGCCTCTGTATCCTCGCCTTTCAATGCTTCCTTCGCCTCAGAAATCGCGGTTTCGATATCGCCTGCCGCGCCTGAATCGAGTTTCTCCTTGTGTTCGGAAAATGATTTCTCGACATTGAAAACCAAACCGTCGAGACGATTTCTCGCTTCGATCGTTTCCTTGCGTTTCTCGTCTTCGTCTTTATGCGATTCTGCGTCCTGCATCATTTTGTCGATCTCGTCTTTCGACAAGCCGCTCGACGCAGTGATAGTGATCTTCTGCTCGCGTCCCGTGCCGACGTCTTTCGCCGAAACGTTTACGATTCCGTTTGCATCGATGTCAAAAGTAACTTCGACCTGCGGAACACCGCGCGGCGCCGGCGGAATGCCCACCAAGTGGAATTTTCCGAGCGTCTTATTATCCGTCGCCATTGGTCTTTCGCCCTGTAAAACATGAACTTCGACCGACGTTTGATTGTCGGACGCGGTCGAGAAAATTTCTGATTTGCGCGTTGGAATGGTCGTGTTGCGCGTGATCATCTGCGTCATCACGCCGCCTAGAGTTTCGATTCCGAGGCTCAAAGGCGTAACGTCAAGAAGCAAAATATCGGTTTTTTCACCGCCCAGAACAGCTGCCTGAACCGCGGCGCCGAGCGCCACAACTTCGTCAGGATTCACCGTTTTATTCGGCTCTTTTCCAAAAAATTCCTTGACCATTTCCTGGACTTTCGGCATACGCGTCGAACCGCCGACTAGAACGATCTCTTCGATATTTTTCGGCTCCAGCCCCGCGTCTTTAATAGCTTTTTCAACCGGCGGCATCAACCGTTTCAAAATCTCCTCGGTCAACGCTTCGAATTTCGAGCGCGTGAGTTTCATCACCAAATGTTTCGGTCCCGATTGATCAGCCGTAATGAACGGCAAATTGATCTCGGTTTCCATCGCGGAAGAGAGCTCGATCTTGGCTTTTTCCGCCGCTTCTTTCAGCCGCTGCAAAGCCATTTTGTCGGTCGTCAGATCAATTCCCTGATCTTTTTTGAATTCCGCAATGATCCATTCGATCAATACTTCGTCAACGTCGTCGCCGCCGAGATGCGTGTCGCCGTTTGTGGATTTTACTTCGACGACGCCTTCGCCAACCTCGAGAACCGAAATATCAAATGTTCCACCGCCGAAGTCAAAAACCGCGATCGTTTCATCTTTTTTCTTGTCCAAACCATAAGCCAATGCTGCCGCTGTCGGCTCGTTGACGATCCGCATAACTTCTAAACCGGCGATCTTGCCGGCATCTTTCGTTGCCTGGCGCTGCGCGTCGTTAAAATATGCCGGAACTGTGATCACCGCTTTTTCGACCTTCGCGCCGAGATAATCTTCAGCGGATTTTTTCAATTTTTGCAGGATCATCGCCGCAATTTCAGGCGGACTGTGTTGTTTGCCATCGACGCTGATGCGAACATCGCCGTTCGACGCTTTGTCGACTTTATAAGGCACCTGCTTTATTTCGTCCTGAACTTCGCCGAACTTTCGTCCCATGAAACGCTTGATCGAATAAAGCGTGTTTTCGGGATTCGTCACGGCTTGCCGCTTTGCAACTTGCCCGACGAGACGATTGCCGTCTTTTGTAAATGCTACGACCGAAGGAGTTGTGCGTCCGCCTTCTTCATTCGTGATGACGATCGGCTCTCCGCCTTCCATAACTGCAACCACCGAATTTGTCGTTCCCAAATCAATTCCAATAATTTTACTCATTAATTAATCTCCAATAATATGAAATAATTCCAAATATATAACTCAATCTGAGCCTTTCGGGATTATAATATTTGAGTGTGTTGTTGTCAAATTTAATTAGACACGGGGCGTAATGAATCAGTAGCGTCGGCGTGAGCCGATGCGTAAAGTTTTGGACACATCGGCTCACTCGACGCTATTGACCTTCCTCTTCCTTCATCAGCCGCGCGACGTGAAAAATGTAATGAATTCCGGAAAATAACGCGAAGGCGAAGGTAACGGTGTAAACGGTCGGCAAATAAAATCCGCGCAGCGAAGGCAGAATTGCCGCCAGAAGAATGAATCCTACCGCAAGAATCTGGACAAACGTGCTTGCCTTCCCGAGCCAGGACGGTTTGAAACCGCGAAAGTTCGTCATCACAAAGATCGCCGCGGCGACGACGATGATCAAAACGTCGCGTCCGATCACAGCCGCTGTAACCCAAAAAGGTACGGGCAAATGGCGTGGAGCCGGGCTCGGAAAAACGCTTGAAAGCGTTAGCGTAACAAACGCGGTTGTCATCAGAAGTTTATCGGCAATCGGATCGAGAATTGTTCCGAGTTCGGATTGCTGATTAAAGCGGCGAGCGACAAATCCGTCAACACCATCCGACAAACCGGCGACTATAAAGACAAATAAAGCCCAGGCAAATTCTCCGTAAACGAGCAAAATCGCGAAAACGGGAATGAGCGCCATCCGCATAAACGTGAGCAAATTCGGAACTGTGAGGATACTATTCATTCGGTGTCGTCGAACGAAGCTCGAGTAATGAGATTTCCGGCGGGCACCCGAAACGAACTGGCAAAATGACCGTGCCGATGCCGCGAGTAATGTAGATCTGCGTTTCTTTGCGTCGATGCAGACCGTTTTTCAAACGGCGGCGCGGTAAGATTCTTTTCTCTTCGTCGCGAATCTTTACTTGTCCGCCGTGCGTATGACCGCTCAAAACAAGATCGACGCCGTAGCGCGCCGCTTGACGTGCAATGACGGGATTGTGCGCAAGAAGAAGTTTCATTTCGTCGGGAAACGAGCCGCGAAGCGCCGCCCGCAGATCGGTTTTTCCGACCATATAATCGTCGACGCCGCAAAGCCAAAATGAAGCGCCGCGCGCTTCGAAACGAAAGCCTTCGTTTATCAAAACATTGATATTTTCGCGCCTAAATCGATTTGTGACCATTTCGGCATTCGTCCAATGGTCGTGATTTCCGAGACACGCGTACGTTCCGAATTCCGAGCGGAGCTTGCCCAATACTTTCGCAACCGGCGCGATGTATTCGCTATCGTGCGAGACATAATCGCCGGTCAAAATAAACATATCCGGCTCGAGCTCATTCGAAATTTCAACCGCGCGCGCGATGTGTTCGAGATTTGTAAATGGACTGTGATGCGTGTCGGAAAGATGTACGATTCGCAAATTTTCGAGTTTTTTCGGAAGGCGCTGCAACTCGATCTTAACGCTTTCGACGGAAAGTGTATTGGCTTCAGCCAAAGCGTAGCGAGCCACTTGCGAAAGATTGCTCGCTAGATCTCGAAGCGGTGTTTCCGATGCCGCCATCGAATTTATACGCTGCGATAATTTACCTTTTCCTGCTGCGGCTGATTTCATTTGCTGCGGTTTTGATGCCGATTGAATTTGAATGGTTCGGGTAAGAATTATAAACGCCTTACGTAGTTAATGTCCAGAATAAGTCTTTATCGGGAACAAACCGCATCTTTCGGTGTCTAAGCAATCGGAAGAAATTCCTGTTTGGCGCCAAAAAAACGAAATGGAGGAAAACGAAATGTTAGAACAACTGATCGAATCAAGAAGTAATTCGAAACAGGCGGCAAATAGGTTGGGTTTTTTATCGGCAACATTTACGATTGTCGCGGGATTGTGTTTCAGCGGAATTCTGTGGAGTCTTTTTGCAATGAATCTCGCGGTCGGCGCCGGCGAGTTCGACCTGACTGCCCTGATCGCGCCGATAGCGCAGGTTGAAGATAAACCGGAACCGGTTGAACAAAAGCAAAATCAATCGGAAACAGAGGTTGTTAAAACTACGCGGCAAGCAAATATGCTTCGCACCGACGAAATAAATATCGTGCCTGATGGTGTGTCAGTGGTTCCGAATACGACGCGATCACGACCGAAAAAATTTGACATCGGTCCGATCGACAGGGACGGTACGCCGCCGCGTGGCTCGTTTGACGGCGAATCGGGCAACGGAGTTAAAGCCGGTCCAGGCGTAAAACCCGGAAACCCAGGAAACGACGAAGAGAAGATTCCCGAATTGGTTAAACCACCGGTAAAGCCAAGCATCGTTCGAATTTCGGAGATCATTAACAGCAGGGCGACGTATTTGCCAAAACCGGTCTATCCGCAGCCGGCGATCGCGGTCGGAGCGTCGGGCGCGGTCAATGTCCAGGTAACGATCAATGAAGTCGGACGCGTGGTCTCGGCGAAAGCGATCTCCGGGCATCCGATTCTGCGCAACGCTGCCGAAAATGCGGCTCGAAATGCAAAATTCAGCCCGACCATTCTGAACGGACAGGCGGTAAAGGTAACCGGCGTGATCATCTATAATTTTGTAAGAAATTAAAAAGCACAACCATTAAAAACACGCGAAGCAGCGCGAAAGATCATCTATCGTGTTGCTTCGCGTTATTTTGCGAGTTGTTTTCGAGGTTGTAAGTATTGGATCAAATCTTTCAAATCAAAATCGTAAACCGGAACATCAAACGTCGCTTTTAATTCGTCGAATTTCATTCCGTCGAGCAAGATCGGCTCGTCCGATTTGATCGTATTTTTTGGAATTATCACAAAGTCTCCTTCGATCCGATCTTTGATCGCGACAAAATCCTGCCCGGTAAGCAAACCCGCGACAGCGACGTCGCCGCCGAAATATGAATTCGGAACGGCGAGAACTTTCAATTGCGACCCGACAAGAGAATTCACTTTGTCGATCTCTCGGCGCAAAATGGGCGCAAACATTTCGCCGGTGAGAATTGTTCCATTGAAGGAGGTTAGTTCTTCTTTTTTAGTTTTTGGTTTGGTTTTTGGAACAATGGCAAAATTGTGCGTTCGCACATTGATACTTCCGGGAAAATCACTTTGAACCCCGAACTTTGAACTTTGAACTTTTCTGTGCAGTTTTTCAAACGAATTAAGAAATGACCGAACCATCCCGACGCCGTCTTCGATTTGCGGATAATTGCCGTAATGGCGCCTGGACGGAACCGGCAGCCCGGCTTTGATATAAATCTCGTCACCGAGAAATGCAAACGTAACGCCCAAGCTTTTGCGAAATTCCTTTTGAATTTTTTCGATGTCGCCGATGGTTTGGCGGCAGAATTCGGGTGTGACGCGCGTCAATCTTTCATCCGTGTTATAGCGCGTCAGCGCAACGGGAACGATCGCCGTCGAGACAATTTTCGGGTAATGCGAAGCGAGATCGCGCAGAGTTTTTTCAAGAATTTTGCCGTCGTTAATTTCAGGGCAAAGCACGACTTGCGCGTGAATTTCAATGTCGTTCTCTAATAGCGTCTGTAATTTATCGGAAATATCGGCGCGTTTTTCGTCGACACCGAGCAAGTAAGCGCGGGTTTTCAGATCCGTCGCGTGAACCGAAACATATTGCGGCGAAAGACGCTGTTCGACGATGCGTTTCATTTCGTCGTCGGTGATCGAGCTCAAAGTCGTGTAATTTCCGTAAAGAAATGAAAGGCGTATGTCTTCGTCGCGAACGAAAAGCGAAGGTCTTGCGTCATCGGGATTCCCTTTGCAAAAGCAAAAAATACATTCATTGGCGCATTGGCGCGGCACGATCTGCTCAAACATCAAACCGAAATCTTCGCTTTCGTCGCGCTCGATCTCCAGTTCCCAAGTTTCGCCGTTTGATTTTTTGATCGTCAGATCGAGTTCGGTTTCGCCCGCTGTCTGAAAACGGAAGTCGAGATAATCGCGCACCGCGCGTCCATTCACACGCACGATTCGATCATTTGGCTCGAGACTTAATGCCTCAGCCAAACTCGCGGGCGCGATCTCGGTAATGATCACACCCGGTCGTCTCAATTGTGTTATAGCCGGCTCGACCGCAAATTCATACATATTAGATAAACCGCTTAAGTGTAAGTTTATTGACAAAAGGTTGGCAAGTTTCTTAATCTAGGATGACTCAGGGCAGGAAATTAACGTTGGTTGGCTAGATTTTCGTCGCATCACGAAAGCATATGTCGGAGAAAGACTTAAACAGGCGTAAAACGGTCCTCCTTGCCGAAGACGACGACTCGATGCGTCGTTACATTGAGATCATTTTAAAAACCGCCGGTTTCGACGTGCTTTCTTCCGAAGATGGATTGGCGGCAATGGAGACCGCACTTAATTCGCACATTGACGCCGTTATCGCGGACGCGATGATGCCGAATATGTCCGGTTTCGATCTCTGCCGAATGCTTCGAAACGATCCCGCAAAAAGAGCGGTTCCGTTCATTATTTTGAGCGGGCTCGATACGCCAACCGAATCCGATCATCTCGCGGACGCTTATCTTCTCAAAGGCGAAAACTTAAAGGAAGACCTGATAAAAACTCTCTCAAAATTATTTGAATAGCTTCCCCTTTGCACGAACCATTAAATCAATTCGCCTAGCGGCGTGTATTCGATATTTTGCGAAGTCGCCACCGCTTCGTAAGTTAATTTTCCGGCGTAAGTATTCACGCCTTCCGCCAAACCTTTGTCGTCGCCGATCGCTTTTTCAAAACCTTTGTTGGCAAGCGCGAGCGCGTATGGCAAAGTCGCGTTTGTCAAAGCAAATGTCGAAGTTCGCGGAACCGCACCCGGCATATTCGCAACGCAGTAGTGCAAAACGCCTTCTTCGTAATAGGTCGGATTCGAGTGCGTTGTCGCGTGCGTCGTTTCAAAGCATCCGCCCTGATCGACGGCTACGTCAACCAAAACGGAACCGTTCGGAATGTCTTTGAGCATATCGCGCGTCACGAGCTTCGGCGCCGCCGCTCCGACGACCAAAACGCCGCCGATAACTGCGTCCGCATGTGCGATCGCTTCGTGAATCGCATAGCGCGAAGAAGCGAGCGTTTGAACCTTTGAGAGAAAAATGTCGTCAAGCTGGCGCAATCTATCCAAATTAATATCGATGATCGTAACGTGCGCGCCCAAACCGACCGCCATTTTCGCGGCTTCGGTGCCGACCACGCCGCCGCCGATTATGACAACATCCGCCGCCGGAACGCCCGGAACGCCGCCGAGCAAAATCCCCTTGCCGCCGTTCATTTTTTCAAGATAAGTCGCCGCGACCTGAACGCTCATTCTGCCCGCAACTTCCGACATCGGCGTTAAAAGCGGAAGTCTTCCCAATCTATCGGTGATCGTTTCATAAGCGACGCCGGTGACTTTGCGCTCCATCATTTGTTTTGTCAACTCAAATTCCGGCGCGAGATGCAAATATGTGAAAAGCAATTGATTTTCACGCATTCGCGGATATTCCGGCGCGATCGGTTCCTTCACCTTGACGATCATATCGCCCGTCTGCCAGACGTCGTCTGCCGTATCGAGCAGCTTTCCGCCCGCCTGCACATATTGTTCATCCGAGAAACCCGAACCTTCGCCCGCCGTTCTTTGCACGAAAACTTCGTGTCCGGCGCCCGTTAAAGCGTGCACGCCTGCCGGCGTAAGCCCGACACGATATTCATTGTCTTTAATTTCCTTCGGTAATCCGATCTTCATTTATATTCTCCAAGTATTTTTCTATAACTTTTACAAAACTTTCTTTGGCTTGCAAGCGCAGATGCCCGCAATCTTGACAGAAAAACAACCGGGCGCTTTAGGACCGCATCTTAAAACTTTAGCGAACATTGACGTACGGTCGCGGGCTTTAGTCGACGATTTTTATAGCTTTTGCAACTTAGATTAAGCGATTATGAATGGTTTCGAACGCTTGGATCAGCGGTCGGAAACAGCTTGAATTAAGGATGCATTTGATGAAAAATAATGTTTTTAAGAGATGTTTCGGTTCGAGATTTTCAACCTTAAGGTCATCGATTGGATTGTTAAACCTATTTCTGTTTTTGATGATCGGCGTTTTATCGGTATATTCGCAGCCGCCCGAAGAAAACCTTTCGGCTCTTCTGATTAAATCCAAGCCCGGATTGATAAAACTAAATAATATTTTAGCTTACGGCGAGCCGAACCCGTTTGGCGCGGCGGCTTTGGCATTCGACAATTCTTATGCGTATGTTGCCACTCCGAACGGTTTATTCAGAACCCCGCTTCCGCTCACGTCTGCCAATCAATTCGAAAATCTCTGCTTTTGCAGTTTGCCGGAATAGTCAAAGTAGGTTGGTTCGATTTATTTTTCAGACATTTTTGGTGAGGATAAATTCCACAGAAAATTTTGTTAACTCGTTTCCGCAAAATTAATGTGCAAATTGACGTTGCGACTATTTGTCGAAAAGCGTATCATAGTAGTATAAGTCCTTCTCTTGCATCATTTTTGATGCGCTCGTCAAAGACGGTTTTTAGATAAGTTTGAGAGCAGGTTCATTTTTAGTTATAGAAGTCGCTCTTGAATTTTTTGAGACATCGAAACCGATTCTTCGTCAGATCACCGTTTTTTATCTCCGAAGCAAACTCGATTCGACACTTCTTTTGAAATTCCCGTAAATCCGGGAAAAGGTAAATATTATTATGTCAAGCAAATTATACGTAGGAAATCTTTCCTTCGACACAAGCACACAAGATTTAGAAGAAGTTTTCGCCGAGTTTGGAACTGTCGAATCAACAAACATCATCGAAGACCGCGAAACGGGACGCTCACGCGGATTCGGATTCGTCGAAATGTCGAGCGATGAAGAAGCAAAAAAAGCTATCGAACAACTCGACGGCAAAGATGTTGACGGTCGTCAATTAAAAGTCAACGAAGCCAAACCGCGTGAAAATCGCGCAAGCGGCGGCGGTGGCGGCGGTTCACGTTGGTAAAACACCAGACGCTTTATTAAAAAATCAATTTTAGAAAAAATATCTCCGGTTAGACTTTTTGCCGGAGATATTTTTAAGTTAAGAAAAGTTAGTTGTCATTTGTTTTGGCAACAATAAAAAGTTAGAAATTATATGAAAGAAGAATTAGTAGAAGTAGGCGGAGTAG
>JBGTFE010000037.1:0-57157 GCA_041747435.1 Pyrinomonadaceae bacterium
ATGCATTGCGAACCTGCAAAAGTCCCTGACTGTCAACCAGACTTACTCGGTCAGGTATCGGTGTAAAAGAATCGTAATCAACTTCCATCTCGAATTTGAAATCGCCGCATTTTTCGATGATTTCTTCTTGGTATGTGGGAATTCCTTTATCAATCTCTTTCTTTTGTTTGGCAATAGCCAACGATTGTGCGGAAACGGAATCTACCACTCCGAACATAAAAAATCCTGCACAGAAAGCAACTGATAAAAATAAGCCGACATAAAATTTTCGGTCGGCAGTGTTGTAAGAACTAAGTTTTTTCATAAATTAACTCCTTGTTTTATGTAGTCGAACTAACTTGTCTGATAAGCGCATTCTATTGTTAGAACTATCAAAAGATTAAATGAAGCATCTTGAAATAGCAAATTTCTATTATATCGAACAATTTAACTGCCAAAAAGTTATTTGAAAATGTGTGATGAAATAGAAAATAAAACGAGTTTTTAGTAACATTTACCTATAATAGATTATTTAATACGCTATGAAACGAACAATAAAAGCACCAACCGGAACACAATTAACCTGTAAAAACTGGCTCATCGAAGCCGCTTATCGAATGATTCAAAACAACTTAGACGCGGAAGTGGCGTTCGATCCCGACAATTTGATCGTCTATGGCGGACGCGGCAAAGTGGCACGAAATTGGGAATCGTTTGACGCGATTTTAGAGAGTTTGAAAAATCTCGAAGCTGACGAAACGCTTTTAGTTCAATCTGGCAAACCTGTTGCGGTTTTCAAATCGCACACGGACGCGCCAAAGGTTTTGATTGCGAATACGAACATTGTGCCGCATTGGGCGACGCAGGAACAGTTTGACAAATACGAGCGCGAAGGTTTGATGATGTATGGACAGATGACCGCCGGAAGCTGGATTTACATCGGCACGCAGGGAATTTTGCAGGGAACTTATGAAACTTTCGGCTCGTTGGCAAGACAAAATAATTGGGGCGATTTGAAAGGGAAATTTGTTTTGACCGCCGGTTTAGGCGAAATGGGCGGAGCGCAGGCGCAGGCGATTACTTTTAACGGCGGAGTCGGTTTGCTCGTTGACGTTGACAAATGGCGCATCGAAAGACGTTTGCAATTGAAACAAGTTGATGTTGCAACCGAAAGTCTTGATGAAGCATTGCAAATGGTTAAAGAATTTACCGAAAAGAAAAAAGCCAAATCAATCGCGCTTTTAGGTAATGCGGCGGATATTCATTGGCAGATTTTAGAACGCAACATACTTCCCGATGTCGTTACCGATCAGACTTCGGCGCACGATGTTCTTTTCGGCTATATTCCAAACGGACTTTCAATCGAGGAAGCAAACGAACTCCGAAAATCAAACCAAACCGAATACGAAAAACGCGCGATGGATTCGATGGCGCGGCACGTTGAAGCAATGCTCGAATACCAAAAACGCGGCGCAATCGTTTTCGATTACGGCAACAATCTTCGCCAACGCGCCAAAGACAACGGCATCGAAAACGCCTTCGATTATCCCGGCTTTGTTCCTGCCTACATTCGCCCTTTGTTCTGCGAAGGCAAAGGACCTTTTCGCTGGGTTGCTTTGTCGGGCGACAAAGAAGACATCTACAAAACCGACGAAGCGATGATGAATCTGTTCCCCGAAAACGACCATTTAATCAAATGGCTGACGATGGCGCAAAAGGAAGTCGAATTTCAAGGTTTGCCCGCGAGAATCTGCTGGCTCGGCTACGGCGAACGCGCAAAAGCCGGACTCAAATTAAACGAAATGGTCGCCAGCGGTGAATTAAAAGCCCCAATCGTCATCGGCAGAGATCATCTCGATTGCGGAAGCGTCGCCAGCCCGAACCGCGAAACCGAAGCGATGAAAGACGGCTCGGACGCAATCGCCGATTGGGTTTATTTAAACGCGATGATAAACGCCGTCGGCGGCGCAACGTGGGTTTCGCTCCACCACGGCGGCGGAGTCGGCATCGGCTATTCACTCCACGCCGGACAAGTCATCGTCGCCGACGGAACCCCCGAAGCCGCCAAACGGATCGAAAGAGTTCTTACCACCGACCCCGGAATGGGCGTTGTCCGCCACGCCGACGCGGGTTATGAAAAAGCGATTGAATTTGCCGAAGAGAATGATGTTAAAATTCCGATGATTTAACGGAGCAACGGAGCAACGGAGCAACGGAGCGCAGGCTGCCAGCCTGCAATGAACGCGTAGCGTTCAAAAAAGAATTAGGATTTAGCGCGTATCACGCGCTTTGCAGGCTGGCAGCCTGCGCTCCAATATATGAAAGAAGATTCTCCAAAAGGTTGGCATTCTCGCGGTTATTTGCCTCACTTCGATGGCGGAACAACGCAGTTTCTCACATTTCGCTTGTCCGATTCGCTTCCGCAGCAAGTTTTGGAAAATCTTCGCATTAGAGTTCGACAAGAATTGATCACCGAAAGGGAAATGCTTATCAGCGTGGAAAAATATCTGGATCAAGGCATCGGCAACTGTTATCTTCGTCAAAATAAGATCGCTGAAATGGTCGAAGAAAATCTACTGCGCTTTGATGGCGTTAAGTACAAACTTCATGCGTGGGTAATAATGCCGAACCACGTTCATCTGCTTTTGACGCCTAAGGAAGGACATTCGCTCAGTGAGATCGTTCATTCGTGTAAATCGTTTACGGCGAATCGCGCGAATAAAATGCTCGATCTTGAAGGAAGATTTTGGTTTCCGGAGGCTTTTGACCGGTTTATTCGCGATTTCGAGCATTTTGAAAAAACGCTAAACTACATCGAGAATAATCCCGCTAAAGCCGGGCTTTGCATGAAGCGAAGCGATTGGCGTTTTTCAAGCGCTTGGCATCGAGAACACGGAGCGCAAAAAAAATAGCGCAGGCAGCCTTGCCTGCAAAGCGCGTATCACGCGCTAAATTAATTCAATATTTTTGAACGCTTTCGCGTTCATTGCAGGCTGGCAGCCTGCGCTCCATCGGCATCATTCTCCACGTTCATGCGGTTATGATGAAGCAATCGAATTTGCAGAAAAAGATGATGTTAAAATTCTGGTGAAATAACGGAGCGCGGGCTGCCAGCCCGCAAAGCGTGCTTGCACGCTAATTACTTCAATATTTTTGAACGCTTTCGCGTCCATTGCAGGCTGGCAGCCTGCGCTCCATCAGCGTCGTCCGCCACGTTGACGCGGGTTACACGGAAGCCATTGAATTTGCCGAAAAGAATAATGTTAAAATTCCGATGATTTAATGAAGCAACGTTGCGCAGGCTGGCAGCCTGCGCCTCATTTGCACGGGCAGCCGTTCGGCGAAATGATATAACTACGTCTTTTTTGATTAAACCTCTTACGGCGCAAAAGCCTTCGCCGTCTTTTTATAATCACTTATACTTTTCAGCGTAAGCTCGTTCGTGCTTGAATCGAGGTTTATTGTAAAGTCGCGGCATTGCATCTCGGATGCGGCGGCGTTCCTCGCGTTAAATTTCCAATATTTGTAAGGCAGATTAAAATTGTCTGAAAGATCTTTCGCGAATTCTTTTCCGCTTTTCCATTTTTTGGCGTCGGCATCGTATTCGATCGTAAAGCCTGAAAGCGCTTCGTCCGCGAATCGCGCGATGATCTGATAGACGTTTTCAAAACCGGCGGCGTTTGTGAATTGCGGATAGGCAATGATCGTTGGCGAATCGAGAACGAGAACGCGTTCCTGCGGAATAATGCGGTTTGCTTCGGCGCGGCTCATTCCGAGACGAAGCCCGCGGATAACTGGCGAATCTTTTAACGCGAGTTCGCAGTTTGCAGGAGTCGATGGCGGAGTCGGTTTAACGTCAGGCTTCGGAGTCGGCGACGCTTTTGCAACGGGTTTTGGTGTCGGAGTTGGAGAGGCTTTTGCAACGGGTTTCGGAGTCGGAGTCGGCGATGCCTTGGCGACGGGCTTTTGTGTTTCTTTTACCGGCTGCTGTTTCGCGTATTGCCAGGTTCCGTCTGATCTCAATGTGACCGGCTTTCCGTCTTTTGTAGCCGCTTCGATTGTAGCGATCGTTGGCTGCGGTTTTGGTTGCACCGTTGGCTTTCGCACCGGCTTTTTCCGCGAAACAACTCTTGCTTTCGGTTTTGCCTTGGGTTTCGGCTTCGGCTTAGCCTGTTTTGCGGCGGTTTTAGGCTTAGGTCTTTCAGTCTGGATAGTAATTTCCTGCGCCGAAACGGTAAGTGACATCCCAAAGATCAGGATAAGCGAGATAAAGTGTTTCATATTTTGCATTTTAATTCAGTTGTCGTTCGGAATCAATATTGACGCCAACCGAATCGTTATGCTGCAAGAAAAAACTAAAAAGTTATGCGCCTAAAAATGCACACGAAACCAATAATGAAAATGGGCTGATTTGCTTGTCATATTTTGCCAGCCCCTGATCGGAGTCATTTTCATCGCATCGGGTTCTATCGCAAAACGGCAGCGGTCTCAGCCGGCAAATTGTTACAATAACAGATGAAAACGGGCAAATTCGTGCTGTTTCAACCAATAGTTTCGGATATTTTCGCTTCGACGAAATTAGGGTCGGTGAAACGTATGTTATCAATATCAAATCGAAGGAATTTGTTTTCACGCCGCAGGTTATATCGGTGTTCGACAATATCGACGGTTTGATTTTTACAGCCGAGCCGTAATTTTGTTGATGTTTTGTGAGAACCTAAAGCGCGAATTCTCGGGTTCGCGCTTTTTTTTCGAACGATAATTTTGTTCGTTCATGTATGCAGTTAAAACGACAATTCGGACTTTGGACGGCGGTCGCGATGATCGTCGGACAGGTTATAGCCGTCGGCATTTTTTTGACTCCGGCGGCTATGGCGAAATCCGTCAGGTCACCGTTTTGGCTTTTTTTGATTTGGATTGTTTTGGGATTTCAGACTTTAAGCGGCGCGCTCTGCTACGGCGAACTCGCTTCGAGATTTCCTGAAGCGGGCGGCATTTATGTTTATTTGCGCGAAGCGTTCGGCAAACCTTGGGCTTTTTTGTACGGCTGGATGGTTTTGCTTGTTCTCGATCCGGGCTTAACAGCGGTTTTCGGCGTCGGACTCGCCAGTTACACGGGATATTTGATCGAGCTTTCGCCTTCGACGCAGAAGGTTTTGGCAGTTTCGGTCGTCGTCGTGATCGGTTTGATTAACATCGTCGGCGCGCGGATCGGCGCGGATTTTCTAAAAGCCTTGACGATATTAAAGATCGCGACTCTGCTTTTTATCATTCTTTACGGATTTTTGGGCGGCTTTGGAAATTGGGCGCATTTCACACCTTTTTTTGCGCAGCCGCCCGATCTGTTCGGAGCTTTGGCGGGTGGTTTGGTCAGCGCTTTCTTTGCATATGCGGGATGGTGGGAAGTTACGCGTATTGCGGGCGAAATGGAAAACCCGCAACGCGATTTGCCAAAGGCTTTGGCGATCGGAGTTGTAATAATCACGGTCGTTTATGTTTTGACGAGCGCGGTTTTCTTTTATCTTGTGCCGCTGGCGCAGGTGACGAGCGACGAGACTTTTGCGGCTCAGGCTGGCGAAGCGATGTTTGGCAAAACCGGCGGAATTATTTTCTCGCTCATCGTCGTAATTTCCGTTTTGGGGAGTTTGTTCGCATATCTGATGGCTTCGCCGCGAGTTTATTACGCTATGGCAAAAGACGGCTTGTTTTTCAAGTCCTTCGGCGAGCTACATTCGCGCTTTAACACGCCGCATCGGGCGACGATAATTCAGATGGCTTTGGCTTCCGTTTTGATATTATCGGGAACTTTCAAAGAGATAATTTCTTACTTTTTCTTTGTTGTTGTGTTTTTCGTCGCGCTTGCTGCTGCCGGGCTTTTTAAGTTTAGAAAACAGGAGTTCGACGGATACAACACCGCGTTCTTTCCGTTCACGCCGATTTTTTTCCTTGCTGTAACTGCGATCGTTCTGGTTTTTATCGCGATCGGAAATCCGTTTCAGACATTTTTGGGAATCGCGGTTGTTCTCATCGGCTTACCAGTCTACTATTTCCTTTTTCGGAATAGATAATAACTGATAAATTAAAGATGAAAGATAAAAATCTATAAGTTATCATTTATTATCTTTTATCTATTTTCGAATTGAGAGATGAGTCAAAGCATTCTGCAAGAAAAATCCTATAATTTCGCTTTGCGCATCGTGAATCTAAGCGAATTCCTGAATGACGAAAAGCGCGAATTTATTTTGTCTAAAAAGATATTGGATTCAGGCACTTCAATTGGCGTTTTGATCGAAGAAGCAAGACAAGGCGAGGATCGAATCGATTTTGGAAAGAAAATCTCCGTAGCTAATAAGGAGGCTTTTAAGACAAATTTTTGGCTTCGACTATTGCGTGATTCAAAATTTATTAGTGAAAAGCAAGCCAACTCGCTTCTCGGCGACTGCGAAGAATTGCAGAAAATGCTGATTTCTACTTTAAAAACTACAAGACGAACAGAATAAAACCATGGCTTGGATAAAAACTATAAAATTTGAAGAGGCAGACGAAAAGCTGCAGAAGATCCTACAAGAAACGCGTTTGAATTATCCGCAGGAATACGCGACGCCGGCGCCGAATGCAAGCTCGATCAACGAATCGATCGTCGATTCGCACACGCTGATTCCAGACGCGCTTTATCATGCATTTTCCACGTTTAGCGCGTTGATGGCTCCAGATCTACCGCTTGAACGACGCCAACACGAGATGATCGCGGCGCTGGTTTCGCTCGAAAACGACTGTTTTTACTGAGTGGAATCTCACGCAGAGTTTCTGCGTCGCGTAACTTTGGATGATGCGTTTGTCGCGGCTTTGCGCGCTGATTATAAAACTGCTCCTATTAGTGAAGCCGAGCGTGCGATGTGCGAATACGTCGTGCAGATCACGCGAGACGCCGTAAAGATCCATCCCGGTTATCACGAAAAGCTTCGCGCGGTCGGCTTTGACGACACAGCAATTTTGCAGATGACGCTTATCGCTTCATGGTTCAATTACATCAACCGCGTCGCGGACGCGCTTGGAATCGGAAGAGAAAATGAAAGCTGATCTGATCATTCACAATTCAAATCTCGTCACCTGCGCTTCCGGTCGTAACCCGAAACGTCTTTCCGAATTGTGCGACGTGGGCATGATGGAAAACGGCGCGATCGCGATAGACGGTGAAACTATCATCGGCGTCGGACGCAGCGAAGAAATTTTGCGCAAATTTCCGACGGAAACCACCATCGACGCGGACGGAAAAGTCGTCTGTCCCGGCTTTGTCGATCCGCACACGCACATTGTCTTTGCGGGAGATCGCCTCGATGAATTTGAGCTCAAAATAAAAGGCGCGGATTATCTCGACATTTTAGCTTCGGGCGGCGGAATTCTTTCAACCGTTCGCGCAACGCGAAAAGCAAGTCTCCAGGAACTGGTCGAACAATCACGCAAACGCCTGGATAAAATGCTCGAATGCGGAACGACAACGGCGGAGATCAAAACCGGCTACGGATTGGACGTCGAAACCGAGCTAAAAATGCTCACGGCGATCTTCGAACTCGATCGCATGCACGACCTCGATTTGATTCCGACTTTTCTTCCTGCACACGCCGTGCCTTTTGACGATTTCAGATCGCGAAACGCGGATTTGTCGAACGAGGAAATTGCCGATCTTTATACGAATCAAATCTGCGATGAGATGCTCCCGATCGTATCACGCGATATCCGTCAGTTGACGAGCGAAAAGCCCTTTTTTGTCGACGTCTTTTGCGAGAAAGGCGCATTTAATCTTGCTCAATCAAAAAGAATTTTAGAAACGGCGAAATCGCTTGGATTTAAGTTAAAAGCGCATGTGGACGAATTTACAAATTTTGGCGGTTCGCGAATGGCTATCGATCTTGGCGCGACCTCGATCGATCATCTCGATACGATTTCGGATCAGGAAATTGAGCTTCTTGCCGTTTCGGAGACGATCGGCATCGTTACGCCGACGGTAAATTTTAATTTTGGTTCAAGCGAATTTGCCGACGCGCGGAAAATGATCGACGCCGGCTGCGCGATAGCGCTTTCCACCGATTACAATCCCGGTTCCGCGCCGTGTCCGTCGCAGCAAACCGCTATGGCGATCGCCTGCCGTTATCAAAAGCTTTTGCCCGCGGAAGCATTCAATGCGGCGACGATAAATGCAGCATTTGCAATCGGTTTGGGCGGTAAGGTCGGCTCGCTTGAAGTCGGAAAACAAGCAGATGTTTTGATTTTGGATACAAAAGATTATCGCGAAGCCGCATATGAATTTGGCGGAAATCTAGTTGAAACCGTCATTAAAAAAGGTAAAATCATTTTAAAGTGAAAGAAATAATCCTCGACGGAGAAAGCCTGACATTTGAACAAGTGCTCGCGGTTGCGTGTGGAAAGCCAAACGCGCCGCGCGTTGTTTTGTCGGAAAATGCGAAGGAAAAGATAAATTGCTCCGCTGACGCCGTCCAGAAATTGCTTGAACGCGGCGAGATCGCGTATGGAATTACGACCGGATTCGGCGCGTTCAAAGACAAGATCATCTCGCGCAAAGAAGCCGAACAGCTTCAAAAAAATGTCGTTTTGAGTCATGCGGTTGGCGTCGGGAAACCATTTGATATTCCGATAACGCGTGTCGTTATGCTCATTCGTACCAATACCTTAGCGCGTGGCTTCTCAGGCATACGTTTAGAAACACTTGAGCTTCTTCTTGAGTTTTTGAATCGCGGTATTCACCCCGTAATTCCCGAAAAAGGAAGTCTCGGCGCAAGCGGAGATCTGGCGCCGTTAGCACATATGGCTTGCGTTTTGATCGGCGAAGGCGAAGCGGAATTTGAAGGTGAGATCCTGAGTGGAAACGACGCTTTGGCAAAAGCCGATTTGAAACCGGTAACGCTTGCGGCAAAAGAAGGTCTGGCGCTGACGAACGGCACGACAATCATGACCGCAGTCGGCTTGCTTGAAACCCACAGAGCAAAAAAACTCGCCGAGATCGCCGATGTTTCCGGTTGTTTAACTCTCGAAGCATTAAATGGAACAACGCTCGCGTTTGACGAAAGAATTCACGCGCTTCGTCCGCACCCGCGGCAGATGCGATGCGCCGCCAAATTGCGCGAGATTTTGGATGGAAGCGAATTCGTGCGCGCGTTCGATCCGGTAAATGTTCAGGACGCATACACTTTGCGCTGTATGCCGCAAGTTCACGGCGCGTGTCTTGATGCGATCGATTACGCGGAATGGGTCGTGAATTTAGAACTCAACGCTGTTACGGACAATCCGCTGATATTTGTTGATGGTGATAAGATCGAAGTCATTTCCGGCGGAAATTTTCACGGCGAGCCGCTCGCGCTTGCGTCGGATTATCTCGCGATCGCTTTGACCGAATTGGGAAACATAAGCGAACGGCGAATTATGCGTTTGACGGATGAATCGTCAAACTCGCATATTTTACCGCCGTTTTTGACCGAACACGGCGGGCTCAATTCGGGTTTTATGATCGTTCAATACACCGCCGCGGCGCTTTGCAATGAGAATAAGGTTCTCGCGCATCCTGCAAGCGCGGACACGATTCCGAGCTCTGCAAATGTCGAAGATCACGTTTCAATGGGCGCGACTTCCGTTCTGAAACTTCGCCGAATTGTCGAAAATCTCGAACAAATTCTCGCGCTCGAACTATTTTGCGCCGCGCAAGGTGTTGATTTTAGAAAAAAAGCGATCGGCGCGGACAAAAAACTGGGCAGCGGAACGCAAAAAATCTACCATCTTATTCGCGACCGAGTTCGGTTTATTGAAAAGGACGAGTATATGAAACCTCATATCGACACTATGATCGATTTTGTCAGGGAAATGGAGAATTGATCAATGGCGGAAAAAAAGAAAAACCATTTTTTCACGCGATTTGCAAAAAAAACAGCGCATTATACGGGAAAACCCATAACGTTTATTGCCGCTGTGGCGATCGTTTTGGTCTGGGGAATTTCCGGACCGGTCTTTGGTTTCAGTGAGACGTGGCAATTGGTGATCAACACCGGAACGACGATCATCACTTTTCTTATGATATTTCTGATTCAAAACACGCAAAACCGCGATACCGAAGCTTTGCAGATAAAACTCGACGAGATCATACGTTCAAAAAAGGGAGCACGCAACGAAGTTTTGGAGCTTGAAGAATTGGATGAAGAAGACTTGGAAGAAATTCGTCAAGAATATCTTGAGCTTGCGAAGAAAGCCCGCAGCCTCAAAGACGAGCGCGAGAGGAAATCCCGAAAGTGATACAAAAACTACTAAAAAAGGACTTTTTAATAATACTCGCGTTGAGTTTTACGGGATTCGCCGCTTCAGTTCGGGCGCAGCAACCCGTCGATTTTAAGCAGCACGTTAGCGAAAAACTCGCTAAAATGCAGAAAATTATCACTAAGAACGGCAAGCAAACGGTCGTCACCGGCGTAAAACTTTCGGAAGTCTGCGATATTGAAAATGATCCGCTTGCCGAGCGCGTTTTTGCTGATTACGGTGCGATCTTCGTCTCATCCGATGTTCTTTTTCCAACGAAATGTCTTTTTCGCGGCGAAACCGAAGTTCTTTCTTATCAAATTGCGGCGCGAACAAAATCCGTAGATATCGGCGGCGTCGCCGTCGAACTTCAGGAAGCGGCAATGAACGCATTGATCGAAGCGCGGAAAGAGGCTGCACAGAAAAATCTGAAGATCACGCCGCGCGGAGGTTCCGGCGCAGCGAAGCGCTCGTATGAAACGACTTTGCGGCTTTGGAATTCAAGATTTTTTCCAGCGCTGAACTATTGGGTTGGAAAAGGAAAGATCTCACGCCGCGATGCCGAAGCCGCAAAAGCGATGCCGATTCCGCAACAGGTTGCGCAGGTTTTGAAATGGGAAGAAAAATCGCTTTGGTTTAGCAAAGATCTTTCAAAATCGATCCTTTATTCGGTCGCCGCGCCGGGTGCTTCGCAGCACATTTTTATGCTTGCTTTCGACGTCGAGCAATTTGCCAACAAGCAAGTCCGCGAAATTTTGGCGAAACACGGATGGTTTCAGACAGTAAAAAGCGATCTGCCGCATTTTACATATCTCGGGCTTGAAAAAAGCGAGCTGTCGAAACATGGATTAAAGAGCCAATTCGTCGGCGGGCAAGAATTTTGGATCCCGAATCTGGATCAATGAAAAAGATCGCAATTTTGCTATTAATTTGTGGTTTTTGCGCGGCTTGTCCGACCACAAGCGAAAATAATTCTAACAAACCGGTCAAAACGCCAACGGTTGAAGAAAACAAAATGAAAAACGCGGAGATCAAAAACGCCGACTTTTTTGCAAATCTTCCGGAAGATTTTGCAAAGCCGACCGAAGAGGTCGGAAAGCGTTTACTGAAAGAATACGGCGCGGTTTTTGTCGCCCGCGGCGGAGCGATCGCCCCAAAAAAAGTGATCTTTAGGGATGAAGCCGACGTTGCGACGTTTCAGTCTTCCGTGGAGAAAACATCGAAAACGATCGGCAATTTAACGATCGAGCTTCAAACACCGGCTATGAAAGCGCTAAAAGGCGCAATGGATGAAGCCGCGCAAAATGATCTGACTATTACGCCGCGCGGCGCAGATTCGGCAAAAAGAAGTTACGCGCAAACGGTTGAATTATGGGCGAGCCGGGTCGATCCGGGACTTGCGCACTGGACCGCAAACGGAAAGTTAAAAAAGGAGGACGCGGAAAGAATAAAAGCACTCTCGCCTTTTGAGCAGGTTCCCGAGATCTTTAAATTAGAGGCGAAGGGAATATTCTTTGCGAAAGACCTGTCAAAATCGATAATTTATTCGGTCGCGCCGCCCGGCACGTCGCAGCATTTATCGATGCTCGCGCTCGATGTGGCTGAGTTTGAAAACGCGGCGGTTCGCAAAATTCTCGCAAAACACGGCTGGTTTCAAACGGTAAAAAGCGATCTGCCCCATTTTACATTTCTCGGCGTCACCGAAAACGCGTTACCGAATCTCGGACTCAAAAAAATATCCGACGGCGGGCGAGATTTTTGGCTCCCCGACATCTAATATTTAAGATCCGCGAAATTTCAAATCAAAACAAAAAAGGCGAGGAAAAATCCCCGCCTTTTTTGCACCCGCGCTCGCGCTTAGGTTTTCCGCCTCTGCTTGTTACAACAATCTAAACGTCACACTTCGGAGCACTGGATTTACCGTAAAGCGAACCAATCGAACGTTGGTTACGCCTTGCGTTTGCTGTCCGAATGACGAGCCGCCGCTTCCGCCGCCCGGCGAGGTTATCGTATCCGAGAAGAACTGCGTGCTGGTGATGCTGAACTGCGTCGGTCCGTTGCCGTACCCGATCACCCGGTAAACATATGTTCTGCCCGGAACGATCACGCCGCTCACCGTCTCATCATCGATAAAATTGCCCGAGCTGGAAAGGACATGTCCTTCGCTGTCGCGCAATTCAAAATCGAGATCAGCCGGTGTCGTCGTGGTCATAACGCCGGTAACACCAAAAGCGCCCGGCTGCGCCGTAAAGGGAACATCGACATAATCAACGCCCGGAAGCACACCGCGAAGCTCAAGCGAGCCGAGAAGAATCGTGCCGTTGTAGGTTTCGGTTTGGGTCGTGATGCGGTGTTCCTGCTGCCCGCCGCCGTCGGCGTCATACGGCTGACTGCCGAATGCGGGAATGCTTTCGCCGCGAACGCGTGCCGTGACCAGCGCGTCAAAAGTGAACATCGGCGAATTCGGCGCGTTGAATTTCAAACGCTTTGCGGAAGAAACCGCGTTCAGCGCGAGCGTTTGATTGTAATTAAATACGCCCGGCATACTTCTGCCGTCGCCGCCGTTGTCTGCGTTATTTACGGTGACGGTCGAATTCGAGATATTGAAGACCTTGAAATTGAGCGGAGCAAAAGCCGTTTGATCGGCGCCGCTTACGCCTTTGTTTTTCAAGGTTTGGTCGAATTGGAATATTCCGCCCGCGTAGGAAACATTCGTGATCGCCGTTTGTATTGCCGAAGTTACGTCGCTGATCGAAGAGGACATCGAAGCACTGCCGCTCAGATCGCTAAAGCCCGATTGTTTGTTTGTATTGAGCTTTATCGCGCGAACCGCATACTCGGTGTCGAACATCTCGTTAAAGCCTTCGGCGTCATCGGATGATTTGATTCCCGCCGCTTTGAAAACCTCGCGTATAACGCCTGTGTCTTCGTAACTCGTTGTCGAGCCGCCTTTCGCGTAGCCGACGTGCGACCAGCCGGTAGTCTTTTGATCGCCGTCAAAGAACGGGCGTCCGGGAATTCCGCGATATTGACGTTGCCCGGCGCCGCCTGCCTTGCGTTTGAAGACCTGGTAAGCATACGCGCCCTGAACCGGCTGCCATGAAACGCGCACTGATTTTGTCGCCGAAGAAGGTTCGATCTTTACGCCTTGCGGAACGCCCGGCTGTGTCTGCTCAAGCGCGACCTGCGGAACCGCCGTCGAGATCGTAACGACTCCGCCCTGCGGCGATATCGCGTTCAAACCGATCTCGCGCGCGGCATAAACCTGCCAGATCAAAGCTTCGTGCTGTCCCGGCGCTTCAAGATCGGACGGATCTGTTGAGTAAAGAATGCGGTCAGCCATGATCAAAGTATCACGCGCTTTGACGAATGTGTCAGGCGCGGTCAAACCGAGCAGATAAAGCGAACCTAAGAAAATTCTTTCCCAAGATTCCTGTCCGCGTGTGATAGTTTTTGTCGGCTGTCCGTCGCCAAACGCCGGACGCTTGAACTGCATCTGCGGTTCGGCGGTTTTCATCAATTCCAGCAGCTCGAACATTGTCGCCGCGTAAATTTCGCCGTCTTTATGTTCTTCAAAAGCCGGCGGATTGCTGTACGTTCCGAGCTGGGAATATTTGAGCGACGAACGCGCGCTGCGGATCCAGCCGAGACGGTCTGGGTCGAGTCCGCGGTCACGGTAAAGCTGGCGATAACGCGCGCCCTGGATCGTGTGCTCACCAATGGTTTCGTCGCCGGTGATCGCGTATGCCCAAAGATCAGCTTGACCTTCATTCATCGCCGCGCCTTCGGGAGCGCCCTCGAGACCGGCGGTCGGCGTCGAGATCGAGTGCATTCCTTCGTGATACGCGACCGGACCGTCTTTTGCCAGGTCGTTCAGAAGAAATCCGTGACCATAAATAGTCGGATTGATGACCACTTTCTGCGGTCCGGCAGGTGTATCGACCGTTTCCGAAAGATTAAGCGAACCGGCGTTGTCGTAGCCAAGCACGACTTCGAGCGCCTGTCCGTTGTTGATATACGGATCATAGATCGCGGACGTCGCCCCGATATTTGGAATATGAACCAGCCCGACGAGCGGTCGGTCGTGATTTACGTAATCATTCGGAAAATCGCCAGTTCCGATAGGATTATGAACGGCGTCGTCGCGGACGTGAATATCATCAATATATTCCAAAAGATAATTGATAAAGAAAAACATATTCACGCCGTCAAAATGCTCGGCGGGTTCCGCCAGGTCGTCGGCTTCATTCGGCTGCGCTTCGAGCGGCGCGTTGTTCTGCCTAAAATGAAACGTTCCCTGTGCTGCCTGCAAAAAAGGCTGCTGCGTCGCGAGCGTGTTTTTGATCAGCGCATGCGGTCCGGTTAGAGTTCCGTTTACAGCCGTCGCGTTCATTCCCGGATTGAATTTGCGAAGCTGAACGCGCTGCATATTTTTCGGAACGCCATTTATAAGTTCGAGTTCGCCGGTGTCGTAATTTTTGATTCCGGGCGTACTCGGATAAATATCGGCGGTGTATGGAAACGGATTGCTTTGATGACTCACCTTGTCTTCGCGGCTCAATATTTCGCCGCTTTCCGCGTCAACCTGCGAAACGAACAAACCGAACGGATTTCGCGAGAAAGTGATCACATTCCATGACAAACGATAACCATCTGCGGTCGGGAAGACGTTGAGCCGCGGCGCGCGCAAAGCCGGAGCGACCTCCGCCGCGATGGCGTCAAGCCCGGGCGTTAAAAGATGATTCAATCCGCCGGGAACCGCTCCCGCATATTGTGCAATATTCGTTTGCGCTCGCAAAGCAGCGGCGTCGGCGCCCAAAATATTCGAATTTGAAGCTTCGGTATCGCGAAAAGTCGAACCGGAAACCATACGGATCTGCTTTTGTTTGTTCATCAAAATTCCGATGCCGCCGCCGGCGACGTCTAGATCACCGCTTTTTTGTTGAAAACGAAGCATATATCCGCCCATTCCTTCTTTTTGCTCGCTCAAAACGAGTGAATCCGAAGGGACGCCGAAAAGCGCCGCGTTACCATTGATAAATGCGCGTGCTGCGTTTTCCGGCGTTTCAGAGGAGGGTGCGGTGTGGAAATTCATTATCATATCGGGCGAGCCGGCGAAATTGTTCCATCTCACCGACGTTTGGCTGCCGTATACGCCTTTAAATTGATTGAGCGCCTGTGTTTGCTCGCCGGTGGGCTGCCGCAAAACCTGCGCCGTCAAATTTACATCTATATTTGGAACGATCCTTTTGTTTAAATCCGAAGGCGATGGGCTGGAAGTCGCCTCAGTCGTACTAAACGGAAACCAAACCGCTCCGAAACTCATCGCCGCAATTACGACGACGATCGCTAATTTCACTATAAATCCTTTTGAATTCCTTTCCACCTTGTTCATTTTTCCTCCAAAAATCCTATCAATATCGTAAAAATCTTTATGTTTGCTAATATAAACAACCGTTCTTGAGAAACACTTGATTGCTTCAAAACGCGGCTTGAGAAAGACTTGAGAAATGCGCGGGATTCTTCGAAACGAATCCCCAAAAATCCCGCGCGCTTTTCCGCTCATCCCCCTCCGAGCGAAACTTCTAACCTAACCGCCGGTCGTAAATAACGTCCGGTATTTGTCCAACTTGATTGCCAGCGTCGCGCGGTTGACCGTTGTATTCGGTTCAAAACGCGGTCCGGGAAAAGCCTGGTATTGTCCGGGTCCGATCTGGATGACCTCAGCCGGAAACGCTTCGAGCAAGCCTTTATCGATCGCGAGTTGGACGTAGCCGCGAAGCGCCGCCGGTATTTCGTGGTTGTCCGATAGCGGCGTTCCTTCAAACATAACGGTCGAATTTGCGAGATTCCGAGCCGCTGCGTCGTGTCCGAGAGCGCGAACCAGCGCAACCGCAAGATCGAGTCGATTGACCGAACCAGCCGGGTTAAACGTATTTCCCGAGGAGTTCACGACGCCGCCCGGCACGAAGTTAAAATCTCTGAGCGTAGAGCCGTTTGCGGTAACCGCTTCGGCGATACGCGCGAGATCTCCGGTAACGTCCGTAAATTTCGGCGATGACGACAGCGTTTGACGCAGAGAGCTGTTCAAAACCATCGAGCGCGCGAGATCTTCGCGGCTTACCGTCTGATCCGGATAAAAGTTCCCGTCCGGGTAAGTGTCGATCACGCGATTTTTCAACGCGGCTTCGATCTCGGCACGTTTCGTATGTCCGACAATATCCGGAATGTTCGGCAGAATATATTTGATCTGGGTTACATTTCCGACCGCGGGACCGGGCGCCGCAACCTGAACCGGTGACGAAGCCTGCGGAACGGCGACCAAACCGCGAGCGCCGCGAATTTCGACCGTCCAGTTTCCCGGCTGCGGGTTTTGGACAATGATCTGGCGTTTATCGGTGCCGATAACGGGATATTCGATCGCGGTCGAATGGAAAGTTCCGTCGGGCGCCGTGACGCGCATTCCGACCAGATTGCCCGTGCCTTCTTCGGCGGCAGTATCGACCGTTGCGAAAACGTCCAAAACGTTCATATCCGGCTGGACGGTGAAACTAAAAGCGTTGGTCGAAGTCGGACCGGAAATCGCCGGATTAAAATCGATGTGAAAATTCTGCACCGGCGGGCGCTCTTCGCCGAAAACGGCGTTATAGCTAACGTCCTGAAAGTGCGCGTAGCCGCGCGAGCGGTTAAAAGCCTTATCGACCGCCGCAAAAGCGTTTATGTGTCCCGCACCGACTTCCCATTCCTCGCGTCCGGGCATTCTCGAAGCCGTCGAGGTCAAAATTTCCTTGATCTCATCAGGCGTCAGATTGATGTTTGCGTCGAGCATCAGCGCGACCACGCCCGCAGCATACGGCGTCGCCATCGACGTTCCGTGGATCTGCGTGTAAAACGGGATGTGTGCGGGCGGAAGTTCGGCATCAGCGTCAAGCCCATTCGCGATAAGATTTGTTATCGAGCGTGTCGAAACCATATCGATCGTGAATTTATCGGCGTTGCTTTCAAAAGCGCGTCCCATTCCCGGTGCGGTTATGGTCGGAGCGTTAAAATCGTCCAGCGGATTTGAATTGCCCAGACGCTCGGCTCGCGAAACACCGCGCGAAGAAAACTTGGCTAGATCGCCTTCCTTTGAGCTCGCCGCCACACCGATCACCCACGGCGCCTGTGCGAGCGGATTATACGTGTCTTTTACCGGACCGTCGTTTCCGCCCGCGAAAAGTACTGTCATATTGCGCTGATAAGCCAGCAGGCTGGCACGCGTGATCGGATTGTTTGGATTGAAAGAAGGATCCGATGAGCTGTAAGAATTTGAAACGACGCGTATTTTGTATCGCGTTTGATTTGCCAAGCCCCATTCCCAAGCAGCCAAGCCGTTGATGACAAAAATTCCCGCGCCTAATCCGGCGCCGATTATTTTCGCTCCCGCTGCAACCCCCGCGTAGAGTCCGCCCGAGCGAATTCCGGTTCCGCCTAAAATTCCGGCGCAATGCGTTCCGTGCCCGACTGTTTGATCGGTGTTCGGCACATTTTCTATCGAAACGTGCGGTGTAAATCCCGGCAGAGTTCCCGCCGCCACGGGCGTTTGTACATTTTGGATCACCTTCGGACCGAATTGCAGATCGGCGTGGGTGGCGTCAATGCCGGAATCGATCACCAGCACCGAAAAATCGCCATCGCCGGTTACCGGCATCCCGCCGTTCAAGAAATTAAATGTAGAATTCGTCTGCAGTTTGTCCACGCCGCCCAAAACGCGAGCTTGATGCATCGTGTAAAACAGCGGATCGTTCGACCAAAGTGAGAGCACCGAAGAGTTATTTTTTAGCGCGCGGACTTGCCCCGCGGTCATCGGCTGCGCGACCATTCCGAGTTTCGGAAATGTTTGTCCGCCCGTTATCCCAACGCCGCGCAGAACATTCAAATGCGACAATTGCAAACCGTTCGTCGTGTTGAACGCGACGATCACCATCCCGACGGAAACATTGTCAGCAAGACCCGGAAGTTTGCTCTGCAATGTCGGGCTAAGTGTCGCCGCCTGAATGTTTACGAACAAAACCGCTGCCGCTGCAAAAACGCACGACAAGCGAAAAAACTTTTGAAAAATCGAATTAATTTTTACTCTCACGATCGTTAAAATCTCCCCTTTATCGAAAATTTGAAATATCTAGGGTTCGAGATTAGCGTCTAGTATTTGAGAAAAACTTGAGCGAGCGATTTGAGACTTGAGGAGAACTTGAGAAACGGAGCACGGGCAGGCTGCTCTCGCTCAGTGAATATTTGCGCGAAACTCTCGAAAAAGTAAAAATAACAAGGAAAGTTTTTTATCTTATGAAAATATTTTTATTTCTATGTCTGGTTCTAGTCTTTAGTTTCACAGTTTCGGCGCAAAATACGGTAACAGTTGAAGGACAAGTGGTTTGCTGCGCAGATTGCTGGGCGGAAGCTGATCGCACGAAGGTCGAATTCGGCACGGTGGAGGACCTTTTGAAGGCAAAATCGTGTGTCGAAGGCGGCGATCCGACGCTTCTTGCCGTTCGCGAGGGTGATAAATTTACGCTTTATGAGTTGAAACAGGGAAAATTCAAGCTGACGGAAAAGAATTGGTATTCGTACGTCGGCAAAATGGTAAAGGTCGCGGGAGCGATAAAGAAGAACAAAAAGGCGGATGTTTTTATCGTTGATTCGCTTGAAGTTACGGCGTTGAGCCTTGCCGAACGCGAAGCACACGCCGTCGTTGGGCGCGAAGTCGAGCTCAAATTAAACGACCTTTTTGGCACCGAGCAAAGCTTGAGTCAATACAAAGGACGAATCGTTATTCTCAATTTTTGGGCGACGTTTTGCATTCCGTGCCGCAAGGAAATGCCGGATCTTGCCACGATCCAAAACGAATACGCGGCGCTCGGCGTTCAGGTGATCGGGGCTTCGACGGACGAAACGGGCGACCGCGCGAAAGTTTTGCAGTTCATAAAGGAAACAAAAGTGAATTTTCCGATTTGGATGGGCGCGACGACCGAAGATATGACGCGCTTTGGGCTCGGAGAAGCGCTGCCGGGAACGGTCGTGATCGATAAAACGGGAAAGATCGTTAAAGTCATTTTCGGCGTTGTCACCGTCGCGGACTTGAAAAAACAGATCGATTCGATGCTCGAGGCGTCGGAAACCAACGCGCCCAAGCTCGAAACGGTCGCGACGAAAGAAAAAGGGAAAAAAGTTTCGAGCGTTCCTTCCTGACCGCTCTGACCGGGCGAAGGTCGCGCCGTGAGCGGGACGGGACAAAGCAATTATAAATGGACATACGGCGTGCGTTTTATTCCGGATATAGTCAACCGTGCGAAATGGCGAAATACTTTGACGTATCAGGTAAATTCGCGCCTTTCGGTCGGCATCGAATACAACCCGCTCGCAGGAAAAGTATCTCCTCTCGCAAATTTCGTCGCCGTTACAGAAACCGAAAATCGTCCCGCGATAATTTTAGGAACGAGTTCAGACCGCGTCGGAACGCCGAGCGGGCAATCGTTTTACGCCACGCTCAGCAAGAGTTTGGAAAAGGAAACAAGCTTGCCGATCGCGCCTTATATCGGCGTTGCCTACGGCACTTTTGAAAACAAAGCGCGCGTCATCGGCGGTCTGAATATATTTTTTCCAAAAAATATTTCGTCCACAATTCTTTTTGACGGCGTAAAAGTTCATCCGCTTTTGAATTACACATATAAACGCCACCAATTCGGCTTTATGCTCGCCCAAGGCAAAAAGCCCGGATTTAGTTACAGCATTTCTTTTTGATACGATTGTACATGTATGCCCGAAAAAGAATTCGCCCATAAAATTAAGAAGTTTATTGACGACGAGATCGCGCTCGCGACGGATTATTTAGAAAAGAACGACGCGGCGGCGGCGTTTCATCACTTGGAACGCGCGCACGTATTAGGTCAATCGGTAACGCGCGAGCATGCTCGAGTTCATTGGCTGATGCTCAAAATCGGCTGGAAGACAAAAAATATTCGCGAGATTTTCGGTCAAATTTTTCGCATCATCGGCGCTTCGACCAAAACGCCCTTCGGTATTTATCCGACCGGCAACACGGGAGGCGCGAACGTCAGCCCATTCAAACCGATGCCGATCCCGGACGACCTGCAAAGGACACTCGACAAGACGAAAAACAAATGAACGCGGAAATTTTAGATAAAAATATCTTTCGTGCTGAAAATGTCAAACGCGCCCGCAGACTCGAATATTTGACGATAATCTGGAATTCGCTCGAAGGAATTGTCGCCGTCGGAGCGGGCATTATTGCGGGAAGCGTGGCGCTTGTCGGTTTTGGGATAGATTCGGTCATTGAAGTTTCTTCGGGCGCAATTCTGCTGTGGCGTCTCGTTTCTGGCGAGCATCGCGAAGAGCTTGCCCTGAGGCTCGTTGGTTTGAGTTTTTTTGCGCTTGCGTCTTATGTAGCGTTTGACGGGATAAAATCTTTGTGGTTTCGCGAATTGCCCGACGCAAGCTACATCGGCATCGCGCTCGCCGCCTTATCTGTCGTCGTTATGCCGATCATTGCCCGCGAAAAAAGAAAGGTCGCCGCAAATCTAAACAGCCGCGCAATGAAAGCCGATTCGCGCCAAACCGACATCTGCGCTTATCTTTCCGCAATTTTGCTCGTCGGTCTCGCGCTCAACGCGCTTTTCGGCTTGTGGTGGACTGATCCGGTCGCAGCGCTGATAATGGTTCCGATCATTGCGAAAGAAGGGATTGAAGCTCTGCGGGGCGAAACCTGCGGCGATTGCTGTTAGCTTCCGCATTCTTCATTTAAACAACTCCCCGAAAACCTTTTTCGTTTCTGGCGCGGGCTCAACGCCGAGTTCATTTTTGAGCAATTTTTGCAGATTTTCGAATTGCTCTTTAACGGCGGCTGGTTTGCCTTGCGCGGCGAGAACCTTCATTACGAGCCGGTGAACATCTTCGCGGAAAGGATCTTCGTGAAGAATTTCGTTCGCATATTGAAGCGCCTTCGACCAGCTTTTTTCCGAAAAGGAAATCTTGGCGAGACCGCTCAAAATACGCGAAAACTGCTCAGAATAAAAATGCCGACGCTCTTCAGCCCAGCTATCATAGACGCCGGTCATAAATTCGCCGCGGTAGAGCGCGTGAGCGGTTTCGAGACAATCCCGAAATTTGTGCGTGTTTTTATCACGCTTTGCATTTTCAGCTTCAAAGATCGCGTTTTCAAATTGCTCGGTGTCGATCGAATAGGAAAGCTCAGGATTTAATTGATAAGCGCCGTCGCGAAAAACAAGAAAGTTTTGTTTGAACGACTGACGGTTGTTTAGCGCCTTTCGAATGTGCGAAATGGTCGGGTGAAAATTCTTTTCGACGGTTTCGAAATCTTCATCTCCCCAAAATTGATCGATCAAGACGTCTTTTTCAACGCGGCGGTGGCGGCTCGTCGCGATGCAGCAAAAAATATCGCGCGCGCGCCGCGTCGTCCAGGCGTCCGGCGCAAACGGTTTTGCCGCATCTCGAAAAATTTCGACCGGACCGAGAGTTTTTATCGTCAAATCGACGATCGGCGGTGCGCTCGTATGAATAGCCGAAACGGCAACATCCTGACTTTCGATTTTGACCTTTGAACCTTTAACTTCTTCGCGCAGATCGAGCGGAAGCCTTTCAAAAACTTCCTCATCATCAAAAACAGCCGGATTTTTGTGTATCTCGCCGCGCAGCCAATGCTCGTAATCGAATCTGGCAGAAAGATCGAGCGCGCGCTGAAGCGGAGCGATCATTTCCTTGCGCTCGTCCAAAGCAAAAAGCGTTTCCGCGAGCAGAAGCGCGGCGAGCGCTTCGTAATAATAAAGATTTTGTGCGTGAAAAAAAACGAGTAATTCTTCGATCTCCGCCGCCAGATTCTCGGTATCTTTTTGTGTAAGCCGTACTTGTGCGAGACACAAACGAGCGGTATTCAAGCCAATCTCGTTTGTCTGGTTCCGGCGCGATTCGATCAAGTTTTCCAAAAGACCGCGCGCCTTTACGGGATCGCCGCGGAGCAGAAAAAAACGGGCGCGCTCTTCGTCGATCTCGCGTGCGGAAATATCGATCTCGGCTTCTTCAAAGGATTTTAGCGCTCGCTCGTAAAACTCGGCAGCGTGCGGAAAATCGTTCGTATCGCGATAAAAATTCCCATAAGCTTCGAAGATCTCGCCGCGCAAAGATTTCAGATTGTAAAGCTGGCAAAGCTCCATCGAGCGTTCTAAATGTTTTTCGGTTTCATCAAATTCGCCGCGATAAAGATGAAGCCGCGCGACATTCAAATGCCCGATCGCTTCCTGCGGAAGCTGTTTGTCGCGCCGGTCGTCGCGGAAAATGCGTTTGAACCAGCGAAGGGCTTCGCCAAAATCGCCGCGAAAACCTGACGGAAGCGCAAGATTGTGCGTGACGAGGCGAATGTAATGTTCGTTTGACTGTTTTTCGGCGAGTTCGAGCGCTAAACGAAACTGTTGTTCGGCTTTTGTCCATTCACCGTTCAAAATATGACAAAGACCGCGCGTATTTGCGCACTTTAGAAACGTTTCGGAATTTTCATCGACGAGTTTTTCCGCATTTTCAAGAAAGACAAAAGCATCCGCACATTTGCCTCGCCGCCGCGCGAGACTTGCGAGCGAATGCAGTGCATCGGCTTCACCGTTTTTGTCCTTTTCGTTTGCGAGAAGCTTAACGGCGCGCTGCAAAAGATTCGAAGATTTCTCCGTTTCGCCCTGCAGACGCGCCACTTCCGCGTTGTGAAGCAAAGCGCGCGGAAATTTTTCGAGAAATCCGGTCGGAATCTTTTCCGCGTGGATTCCGAGTGTTGTCAATGCACCGCCGGCGATCCATTCACCGCCTTTTTCGGCAATGATCTTCGCCGCGCGTTCAAAATTTTCGGCATCGAGCAAATACGGAATCGCTTTGTCCCATTGATCGCCCTTGAGAAAAAATTCCGCAATGCGATTTCTTTCGACGGCAATACCTTCGCGTCCGATCTCGGAACGCAGACGCCGCAGCAAAAAATCGCGAAAAAGCGGATGAAGCCGATATTCTTCGGCGAGATTTCCTTCGCCGACGGCGGTAAGGAAAACGTTTTTCTGCGCAAGTTCGGGAAGCGTTGCCGAACATCGCATATCGGGAAAAACACGGCTGCAGACGTCGAGCGGAAGCGATTCAAGCAGCGATAAATAAAGCAGAAGCTTTTGCGTTTCCTCCGTTTCGCGCGAGAAAACCTCTTCGGCAAAGTAATCGAAAATATCTTTTTCAGATTGGTGCAGAATTTCGCGGAGATCGAGCGCCCGAACTTCTCCCTGCGAATGGATCTCCTGCTCGGCGACCTGCCGAACAAGCTGCAATGCCGTGATCCATCCGTTTGTACGAGCGCGATACTCGACAATTTCGTGATCCTTTAGTTCGACATTCAGAGTTGTGCGGAAAAGCTCGCGCACTTCTTCATCGTTAAAAAGCAGATCATCGCGCGTGATAATTAGCGCGGAAGATTGTGTTTTGCGGCGCATGATCGCCAGCGGCGGCAGATCGCGCGTCGTAATTATCAAATGCAGCATATCGGTAGAATACTGCAGAAGCCGATCGACCAACTGGTGAACGATCGTTGCGCGACCGATGTGATGATAATCGTCAAGAACAAGGATAAAGGGCTGCTCTATCGTCTGCAGTATTTCGTTTATCAAAAGATCGACGGCGCGTTCGGGAAAACTCAAAAGCTCTTCGTTGGCTTCCGTCAAATACGGAAGAAGCGTTTCGCCAAAATTTGGAGCGAAATTTTTTATGCCTTGCGCGATGTAGCCGAGAAAAACAAAAGGGTCGGCATCTGTATGATCGAGCTGATACCATACGGTTTCGCGCGTTTGATTACGAATAAAATCGGCGATCAGCGTGGTTTTGCCGCAGCCGGCATCAGCGGCGATCATCGTTATCGGCGCGTTAAGATTCGCCTGCAAACGTTCGGTCAGACGCGGTCGCGCGAGCAGCTCTGAAACCGCGCGCGGCGGCAAAAGCTTTGTTCGCAGAAAAAAATTCGGTTTCTGCATCGACTGTTTTCTTTGATTTGTCTGCTTTCGAATGAGGTTATTATTGCATATCCGCCGAACCCATTGAAAGCAACAGTTTTGAGATTCGTCCGAAAGATTCGCGATGCGCCTTTTCGGCTTTTTCTTTCGATAAATCGAATTTTTTGAAAAGTTCGACGGTTTCTTCCAAATTCAATGCCAAAAGCTTTTCGTCGATATAATTCAAAACCTGCTTTGAGCGCATGCGCCAAAGCGGATATGAAGGTTTGCTGCGGCTTAGCATCAGCAGATGAACGTTTGGAAGCGCGGGATTTAACAGCGCCGTAAAAAACAGATCAAACCACGGCGCGTCAAAAATGTGATGAATGTCATCGAGCACCAGAAGCAGGCGTTTGCGGCGGTATTCTTTACCGATCTTGAACAAAAAAGCGCCGAGAAAACGCGCAATTTCCGCTTCCGAATATTCCGAAACCGTTTCGGAAGCACAAGAATTTTCACGGGTTCCAAAAACGGCAGCGTTTAGATAATTGGAAAAAGTGTTCCAATCGGCATCGGGCGCCTCGACGGAATACCAGCCGACGTTTTTATAACGGGCGGCAAAATCAGCTGCGAGCGCAGATTTTCCGGTTCCCGCCCGACCGCAGATCAAGGTTGCGCCGAATTGCTTAGAAGATTTCGCCAAAAGATCGTTCAAACGCGGGCGATAAATATAGTTTTGCAACTTCGGAATTTCAAGTTTATCGGCAAAAAGATGAATATCCATTTTCGGCTCGACGATATTTCGCGGCTCAAAGCGATCCGCGCTTTCGGTGAACTCAAAATTTTCTCGGAACGAGAGTGTCATCGTCATACAAATTTCACGTTACTCGTAGAGACTTGAGAAAAACTTGAAAAATTTTTTGATCGCAGAGCATTTCCCGGAAAACCTCAAGTATTTCTCAACCATCGATACATATGATGGGAACAATCTCACTTTCGAAATTTTTAAGCCAGGAATTATGGAGGCAAAAATGAAAAAGATCTTAATTGGAACAACTTTAATCTTACTTTTGTGCATTGCGGGATTTTCGCAGAAAAGCAAAAAATCTCCGAATGATTTGGACAGCGCAGCGAAAAAGGACAAAAATCAGTCGGTTTTGCTGCAGTCGGGAACCAGTCTGGAAGGTCAACTGCAAAGCACTTTGGATGTAAAAAAGGCAAGAGTCGGCGATGAAGTCGTATTACGAACAACCAAATCGGTCAAACAAGACGGCGAAACGATCGTTCCAAAAGGAACAAATCTGATCGGACGCGTAACCGAAGTTCAGCAAAAGACGAAAAACGGCGGTTCACGGCTCGGAATGGTTTTTGACCGAATTGAAGGGAAAAATCTCGCGGCGCCAATTAATGCGTCGATCGTTGGCATAACGAATTCAAACTCAAACGCAAATGTCGCGGACGTTGTTAATTCGAGTTCTTCGAGTTCGACGAACAGCTCGGCTAGAGCTTCAAGCGGCGGTTCGGGCGGCGGTTTGTTGGGCGGCGTCACGAGTACCGTCGGCGGCGTGGTAAACACTACGACGAACACGGTCGGCGGTGTTACGAATGGCGCAGGGCAAACGGTCGGCGGTGTAACGCAGCCGCTTGGCGGCGCGTTGAAAGGAATTCAACTTTCAAACTCGGTCAGCGGTTCGGCGCAAAGTTCGACGACTCTTTCAGCGCAGGACAAAAACATCCGGCTTGAAAAAGGAACAACCTTCCAGCTTCGGCTGGATAAATCGGTTCAAAATTAGGAACAGTGATTGCTATGCGAAAAGGCGTTGAAAAAATCAGCGCTTTTTCGCAAAAAATGTTCGATTTTAATACGTTCGGTTTAAAAAATAATACAAATTACGGTATTATTTTTTGAATATGAGTTTATGGTCATAAAAAAATTATTCTGTTTTGCACTAATGTATGCTTTCACGGTTAATTCGGCTCTTGCAGGCGTTAGCATTGTTAAGTCAAACGGAATAACTTTGACTGGCGCGGACGGCATTAATTATATCGGAACGAACGGAATCACCTTAACCGGCGCGGACGGGTTTCTCTCATATCGAACAAACGGAATAACTTTAACGGGAGCCGACGGAATTACGTTAACCGGGGCAGACGGGATAACGTTGACGGGCGCCGACGGCTCGATTTACACCGGCACCAACGGCATCACTCTCACCGGC
The DNA here is from genome assembly GCA_041747435.1 of Pyrinomonadaceae bacterium. Lineage (GTDB taxonomy): Bacteria > Acidobacteriota > Blastocatellia > Pyrinomonadales > Pyrinomonadaceae > JBGTFE01. The sequence continues at coordinate 26,516 of JBGTFE010000037.1, forward strand.
GCTGACGGAATTACTCTTACAGGAGCAGACGGAATCACTCTTACCGGCGCTGACGGCATTACGCTTACAGGTGCAGACGGCGCTATATATCAGGCAAATTCGATAATTATCAGACAGCCAAACGGCATTACGCTGACGGGCGCGGACGGAATTACCTTGACCGGAGCTGACGGGATCACGTTGACCGGCGCGGACGGAATCACGTTGACCGGCGCCGACGGAATTACTCTTACCGGCGCCGATGGAATTACTCTTACCGGAGCTGATGGAATTACAGGAATAAACTCAACCGGCGTTGTATTTAATTTGATCCAGCCGACTGGAATTACGCTGACGGGCGCTGACGGAATCACATTGACCGGAGCTGACGGGATCGTATTTTCGGGAACGACCGGAATGACGCTAAAAGGCGCTGCTGCGACGCAGCCGCAAGTGCCGCTTAACGACGGTCTGCAAAGCGTCGATCCGGAACTGGCGATGCTTTTGAACACCGCGATTGACGACAGCAGTATCAATGCCGTGATCGTTTTTTATGGCTATCCGACGGACGCTGATCTCGCGGCGCTTCAGGAGATCGGCATAACCGGCGGAACAAAATATTCGGTTCTGCCAATGATCGTCGCTTCGGCGACGCGCGCGCAGTTGGTCGCCGTTTCGCGTCTTCCGCGCGTGCGATCGATTTACGGAAACCGGACGTTGTCGCTCAATTCCGATCCGTATTTTAAGTCGACCCAAATTCAGCGTACGCCTACCGATGCGAATCTAAACTTGAAAAACGGCGGAATGCCGCTCTCGGGTCGCGGCGTTACGGTTGCAGTTTTGGACACCGGCGTAAATGCGGCGCACGGCGATCTCTCGGGCAAGGTCGTTCAGAATGTCCGCTTGCTGGATGCGCAAAGCGCGCCGGTCGGATTTCAGAACCCGTCGCCGGTTGAGAATCTTTCAAACACAGACCCTGTCAGCGGTCATGGAACTTTTGTTTCCGGAATAATCGCTGCGAGCGGTAGTTTGTCGGGCGGAAAATACGGCGGCGTCGCGCCGGGTGCCAAGATTTTGGGTCTGAGCGCGGGCGATGTCAATTTGTCGTTCGTTTTGGCGGGCTTCGATTATATTTTGCGGCGCGGCGCGGCGTATAACGTTCGCGTCGTAAATTGCAGTTTTTCGGCAAACACCGTTTTCGATTATAACGATCCGGTAAATATCGCGACCAAAATGTTGACGGACAACGGCGTCAGCGTCGTTTTTTCCGCTGGAAATTCCGGTTCCGGCAACGCCACGCTAAATCCATACGCGATAGCGCCATGGGTTGTCAGCGTCGGATCGACCGACGATAAAGGCAGGCTATCCGATTTTTCATCTCGCGGAATATTTGGAAGCGCGGTTCAAAATCCGACGCTTGTCGCTCCCGGCGCAAACGTTGTCAGCCTGCGCAGCGCGGTCTCACAAACCGGCGCGCTCGGAATTGCGGGCGGTGCGGACACCCTTCGCCTGACGCCGGGCGAGCTTCCTTATTACACCACGGCGAGCGGCACTTCGTTTTCGGCGCCGCAGGTCGCAGGCGCGATCGCCTTAATGCTTGAAGCAAATCCCGAACTGACGCCCGCGCAGATAAAAGATATTCTGCAGCGATCGGCGTCGCCGATGCCTTTATATTTCCGGCACGAAGTCGGCGCAGGAATGTTGAACAGCTATGCGGCAGTCTTGGAAGCTGCGTTTCCCGAGCGGCGAATGGGACTTTTCCGTTCGGTTCTCGAACGCGGAGCGCTGCAATTCGCGACATCTGAGACGCAAACATTTGGCGGAACAGTCTATCCGGGCGGATCGTTTACGCAAAATTTCTCGGTGCCTCCGGATACCGTTCAGGCGGGAATTAATATCGCGTGGCGATTCAGCGCCAACGATCTCGCGCTGAAAGTCTTTAACGGCAGCGGCATCCTAGCCGGTGAATCAAATTATCTGAATGCTCCGGGTCTTTCCGGGACGCGCGAGAAAGTTATTCTGAATAATCCCGCGGGCGGTCAAAATTATCGCGCGCAGGTTCAATACACCGCAAATATGGGCGTTTCGGCGCAGGCGTTTACGGGAATGATCGAGACAACGCAGATAACGTATGCGCCGGGATTGGATCTCGGGCGCTTGGCGCTTGAATCACAGGCGATCGTTAAGGAAAGTCTCCGGTCGTTTTTGACTCTTCCGCAGGGTAAACATTTTCTCCCGAATTTCGGGGTTACGCGCGCCGAATTGGCGGCGGCGATCGTTCGCAGCGGAGGCGCTCCGCAATATATGTCCGGCTCTCCACTATATTCCGATGTGACGGACCTTACGACGCGAAACACCGTCGAGAGCGTACAGAAACACCTCAACGGCAGATTGTTTTTTGACGCAGCAACCGGCGGACGATTTTATCCCGACAAATTCGCGTCGAAACTCGTAACCGCGATCGCTCTGGTAAAAGCCGCGAATCTGGACGCTGCTGCGGCGGGTGCCACCTTACCGCTTTCGATCTCCGACCGCAACGCAATTCCCGCCGAATGGCGCGGTTACGTTGCCGTCGCGCTGCAGAAAGGATTTGATAAATCTCGACGGCGCGTCGTTTAATCCCAATCGTAACTTAACGCAATTAGAACTTGCGCAGTCGATGGTTAATCTCAAAAAACTGCCGGTTCAATAAAAGGTTTATCGGATCACAAAAAAAAAGAGCACCAATTTTTGATGCTCTTTTTTAATTTTGATGGTACACCCGGCAGGATTCGAACCTGCGACCCTCTGGTTCGAAGCCAGATACTCTATCCAGCTGAGCTACAGGTGCACACTGGAAATTAGATTTTAGATTTTGCCCTGCGGATTTGCAAACCAGACGATCGTAAATCGGAAATCTAAGATCGCAAATGCGATCATTTTCCCTGAAATTCGGTGCGAATGAATTTTACAAGACCCCTGATCTGCTCATCGGTCAATTTCCCTTTGAACGCGGGCATTCCTTCACCATCGACGCCGTCTTCGATCGCTTCGATCAGCTCGGAGTCGGGGTCTTTTTTTAGAGCGTCGCTCGTAAAATTCGCCGCCTTGTGCTTTTCGCCCAAGACCTCCACCGTGCCGCCCGTGCCGTCTTCCTTATGGCATTTCACACACTTTTCCGTATAAATTGTCCGCGCAGCGGCGAGTTCGTCCGGTGTTTCAGTAGGAACATTCACAGGCGCATTTGTTTTCACTGCCGCGTTGTTTGCCGGCGGCGCCTGGCTGCACGCGAAAACAAAGAGTGCGAGAAACGATAGAATTAAGCTGAATTTTAAAAATTTCATGATCCGCTCCGTAAGAAAAAATTTGATTCGAAAACGCTGAAAGTTTAACTTTAAAGAAAAGGGAAATGCAAAAAGTCAGAACCCGGAGCGGTAGCGAGGTGGTTAAATCAACGAATAAATGGTTCAAACAAAAAAAATTCTTATCGGAGGCGAATGGCGCAGAGCGAGCGAGACTTTTTCGGTGAAATCGCCTTTTACGCATGAAACTTTGGCGGAAGTTTTTTCTGCGAACGAAGCCGAAACAGCCGAATCGATCGCCCTCGCCGTGCAAGGCTCAAAAGAAATGCGCAAGCTCGCGCGTTTTGAGATCGCGAAAGGTTTGCGCAAGATCGCCGCGGGAATTGAAAAACGCAAAACAGAATTTGCCGAAACGATCGCAAACGAAGCCGCAAAACCTGTCAGCTTGGCGCGCGGCGAGGTCGAACGCGGCATTTCCACATTTTCATTTGCGGCGGGCGAAGCCGAGCGTTTTGTCGGCGAAGTCGTTCCGGTTGACACCGCGCCGAACGGAAAAGGCAAAACTGCGTTTACAAAACGAATTCCGCGCGGCGTCGTTTACGGCATTACGCCGTTCAACTTTCCGCTCAATCTCGTCGCGCACAAGGTCGCGCCCGCGCTCGCTTGCCGAAATGCGATCATCATCAAACCGAGCCAGCGCACGCCGCTTACGTCTCTGCTTCTCGGCGAAGTTTTTCTCGAAAGCGGTTTGCCAAAATCTGCGCTGCAGATCGTGCCGATGGACGTAAAATATATCGACTCGGTGCTCGCCGATGATCGCGTAAATATGATCTCGTTCACCGGCAGCGCGGCGGTCGGTTGGGACGTAAAAAGAAAAGCGAACCGCAAAATGGTGACGCTCGAACTCGGCGGCAATGCGCCCGTCATTGTCGATGCAACTGCCGACATCGAAAATTCCTTGAACAAAACCGTCACCGGCGCTTTTGCATACGCCGGGCAAGTTTGCATTTCCGTCCAGCGCGTTTATATTCACGCGAAAATATTTGACGAATGGACGGAAAAATTTGTCGCCGGCGCAGGAAATTTAAAGAAGGGAAATCCGCTGGATGACCTCACGCAGCTTTCCGTGATGATCGATGAAGACGCAGCCAAACGCGCGCAGAGTTGGATTGATGAAGCGACCGAAAACGGTGCAAAATTGCTTTGCGGCGGAACGCGGGACGGCGCAATGCTCGACGCCGCTGTGCTCACAAACACAAACCCCGAAATGCGCGTCGTCGCCGAAGAAGCCTTCGCGCCGGTCGCCGTGGTCGAAAAATTTGCGGACTTTGACGCCGCCGTTGATATGGCAAACCGTTCCAAATACGGCTTGCAAGCCGGAGTTTTTACGGAAAGTTTATCTAATACAAACTACGCCGCGGAAAATCTCGAATACGGCGGCGTTATCATAAACGACGTCCCGACCTTCCGCGTGGACAATATGCCCTATGGCGGCAGCAAAGATTCGGGCTTCGGTCGCGAAGGCGTGCCATTCGCAATGGAAGAAATGAGCGAGATCCGTTTAGTTGTGATGGATTCGTAAATCTTCCGTTTCGTAGTAACCCGTCACAATTGCCACGTGCTTTAGCACGTGGGTAAATGGTAAATAAGATTTTAAATAGCCACGTGCTTTAGCGCGTGGTCAAATCGGAAATCGAATCATAGCCCGTTTCAACGGACTTACCAAATCGGCTTGAGCCAAACGAAGGACGTTAAAACGCCCTTTTATCGGTTTCGATTCGCTACCACGCCGTAAACGACGTGGCTAAAAAATATCCTAACAAAAATCCCTTCGGGACAGTTCGAAATAAAGCGTGACACAAAAAAATCATTAGTTCGAAATTCATAATTCGGTTTCCGCCTTTATATCTCGACGAAAATCTTGTATTTTCTTGTTCATGAAGAAAAAACTTTCTCGAATTTTTGTTGGTTGGGTGCTTATTTTGCTCCCGTTGGTTTGTGTCGCGCAGGATATTTCGGTTTCGGGTTTGAAGGACGCGGTTACCGTCCGGCGCGACGAACGCGGAATTCCTTACATTGAGGCAAAATCAAGCGCCGACCTGTGTTTTGCGCAGGGTTTTGTAACGGCGCGCGATCGTTTGTGGCAGATGGACTTGCTGCGGCGCGTGGCTCGCGGCGAAACCGCGGAGATCTTCGGACGCGTCGCGCTCGATCAGGATAAACGCTGGCGCAAATTCGGTTTTTCGGTGGTGGTTGAAGAGACGTTTAAGGATTCTTCGCTCGAACATCGCGCGATTCTCGAAGCTTACGCGCGCGGCGTCAACGCTTATATCGCGACGCTCGATCAAAAAAGCTTGCCGACCGAATTTCAGATCCTTCAATATTCGCCTGCGCCGTGGAAACCGACGGATTCGCTAATCATCGGCGCGATCCTTGCCGACGGATTGAGTACGACATGGACGGCGGACATTATGCGCGCCGCTTTCGCCGATCTTCCGGCGGATAAATTCAAGGAATTGTTTATCGAAAAAACGCCGTACGATGTGCTCGTAGTGGGGAAAGATATCGAAGGCAGAAACCCGCGCGTGAGCAAGGGTGTAATTACGCCGGACGACGACACCCTTACTAACGTGCGGGTTTCCGCCTTTGACGCCGGGCTTCTAAACTTTGCTTACAAGGATGAAGAAACAAGAAAAGCTTCGCTCGAAATGGTCGGCTTTTACAGCGAGTTTAACGCGATGAGCAATAATTGGGTGGTTTCCGGAACGCGCACGCTCGACGGCAAACCGATCCTCGCAAACGATCCGCATCTGCCGCCGACCGCGCCTTCGATTTGGTATCTTTCGCATCTTTCCTCGCCGAATTTGAGAGTTTCGGGCGTGACTTTGCCGGGCGTGCCGGGAATTATTCTCGGACACAACGAATATATCGCCTGGGGAGCGACGAATCTGAACCCGGACGTTCAGGACGTTTATCTCGAAACTTTTAACGCGGAAAATCAGTACAAAACGCCGCGCGGATGGGAATCGCCAAAGACGCGAAAAGAAGAAATAAAGGTTAGGAAAAGTGTGACATCAACCGAAATTGAGATGGTTTCATTTGATGTGACGGAAACGCGAAACGGCGTGATCTATTACGAAGACGGCGCGAAAAAATACGCGCTGAAATGGACCGCGCGCGACGCAAAAAACACCACTTTTGACGCGTTTTTGAATCTCAACCGCGCGAAAAATTGGGAAGAATTTAAGGCTGCGCTCAAAACTTACGGCGGTTCGACGCAGAATTTTGTTTTTGCGGACGTAAAGGGAAATATCGGTTATTACGGCGCGGGCGCGATCCCGATCCGTCGAAAAGGCGACGGCTCGATTCCCTATGACGGCGCGACGAGCGACGGCGACTGGATACGCAAAATTCCGTTTGAAGAGCTGCCGAACAAATATAATCCGCCGGAAGGGTTTATTGTTACGGCGAACCAGCGAGTAGTTGGCGACAGCTACAAACACTTTTTGTCGCATCTTTGGTCGCCGCCGTATCGCGCGCTTCGCATTCACAAACGCCTCGAGGCAAACAAAAAATTGACGGTCGCCGATGTGATGGATATCCAGCGCGATATTTTTAACACGTCGTTTTCAAACTTTGCACGCGAAATCATAAAACTCGAAGCGGCAAGCGGGGAAACACTGAAGGTTCTGCGCGGCTGGGACGGACAAATGAGATCGGATTCGCCAGCTGCGGTTCTCGTGAGCGAGATCAGAAACGCGTTTCTTAACAAAATTCTGGCGGCGAACGTCGGCGCGGAACGCGTGGCGCGATATCGATGGTCGATGCAGACTTCGTTTGTCGATTGGCTGGCAGAGACAAAACCGGCAAACTGGCTGCCGAAAGAATTTGTCGATTACAAGGCACTTTTTATCGCCGCCGACAAAGAAGCGCGCGAAACGATGGTAAAAAAATATGGCGCCGACACGGTGAAATGGACGTGGGGAAATTCCGGTCGTTTTACGTTTCCGCATCCGCTCGGACAGGCAAATATTCCGTTTGTCAGCGCACCATTTCAGATCGAACCGTTTCCGCGATTCGGTTCGGGATTGACGCCGAACGTGGGTGAAAGCGTCTCAATGCGCCACGTGACCGTTCCGGGAAATTGGGATTTGACGCGACAGGGAATCGCGCTCGGCGAAAGCGGCGATCCGAAATCTCCGCATTGGAAAGATCAGCTTGAATATTGGAAAGCCGGAAACACGCAAGTTTTTCCTTTTAGCAAAAACGCAGTTGAAAAAGCAGCGAAAAGCGTTGTTGTTATGAGTCCGAGGTAGAAAATGATCGAGCGGCGGCGAGCTGCCCGCGCTCCGTTATTTTCTATTTTCTCTTTTTTCTGTCCAAAAAATCGCTCAAAATGATCGCCGCGGCTTCGCGGTCGACTCTTTGGATGATCTCTTTTTGATCAAATCCTTGTTCGTACAAACGATTTTTTGCTTCAAACGAAGTAACGCGCTCGTCCTGTAGAAATACGGGAATTTTGAGAGAAAGCGAAAAATTTCTCGCAAGCCGCCGAACGTCGAGCGACATTTCGCTTTCGCCGCCGTCGGTGGTTATCGGCAAACCCAAAACGAGCGCTTGCGCATCCAACTCTTCCAGAATAGCGGTTATTTCTTTGAGAACTTTTTTCCAGCTCGTGCGTTTTACATTGCAGACGGGGCGCGTCGTAATTTGAAGTTCGTCGCAAACGGCGATGCCAAAACGCTTTGTACCGACATCGATCGCGGCGATCCTTCCGGTATCGGGTGCGCCAAAAACTTCTGTAAGATCGCGGCTTTTAGTTGTTTCTTTTTCTTGCACGAATATAGACGAATGTCGGATAATAAAACAGAAAATTGCCCGGTTAATAATAGCAAATAAATTTTAGAGGTACATGAGAATGTCATTTCGCGGTAAGTTTTTTCTGGTTCTGGTTTCGGCGATTATTGCCGTATATGCGGTTTTTGGCGGTATGTTGAGGAATTTTTCCTCGACGTTCGCACAGCAGCCGATCAACGATGCCAGCGCCCAAATCCGTATTTTTGAAAGTGTTTTGCAGCATATTCAGAACGATTATGTTGACGAACCGAATCTGGAAAGAGTACGTTTTGGAGCGCTTCGCGGCTTGGCGGGCGGACTAGATCCGTATTCTTCATATCTGACGGCTGAGCAAGTCAGAGATTTTCAGGCAAAGAAACAAAATACATTAGCTGGTGTTGGCGCAGAGTTTTCACAGATCTCTTCATATTTGTATGTGATCTCGGTTATTAAAGGCTCGCCTGCTGATTCTGCCGGATTGAAATCCGGAGATGTTGTCGAGTACATCGATACGAAGGCGACCCGTGACATTTCGCTATATGACGCGCGCCAGCTTCTTCTCGGCGAAGCGGGTTCAAAGATCAACCTTCGCGTTCTACGCGCGGGATCAAAACCGCAAACGCTGACCGTTACGCGCGGAACATATAAAATTCCCGTTGCCGAGGCAAAGATCGAAACCGGAAAGATCGGTGTCGTAAAAGTTTACAGTCTCGAAAAGGGTGAAGCGAAAGATATTAAAGCGCGCGTTCAGGAACTGATGAAGCAGGGCGTGCAGAAGATAGTTCTCGATCTGCGTGGAGTAGCCGCCGGAGATTTGAACGAAGCGGTTGAAGTCGCAAATCTTTTTATTAAAGATGGGAATTTGGCGCAAGTGATCGGTCGCGAGAATAAGGTTCAGCAGACGTTTGCCGCAGACCCGAACAAGCATTTGTTTGGCGGGCAGATGGCGGCGCTTATCGACCTCGGAACAGCCGGCGCGGGCGAAGTAATCGCTTCGGCGATTCTGGATCAAAAACGCGGCGAAGTTGTTGGTGAAAAAAGCTTCGGCGCGGGAACCGAGCAAAAACTGTTTCCGCTGCGAAGCGGTGATGGCTTGCTCCTGACCGTCGCCAAATGGGCGTCGGCAAACGGAAATCCGTTTCTCGGTGACGATCGGCAAAGCTCCGGCGTGAAACCTTCGATCGAGGTAAAACGACCGGAAACTCCGGAACCCCTCGAAGTCGAAGATCTGATCGATCAAAAGGAACAGGAAGAACAGCAGCCGAATCCGCAGGCGACACCGCCGGTGGTGACAAAACCGGAACTACCCAAAGCCGCGCAGGAAGATGTTCAGCTGAAAAAAGCTCTCGATATCTTGCAGGGTAAATGATCGTAAAAACAAATTTCAACCACGATGCCGGGCACGACGTCCGGCATTTTTTTTGCAAAATTATGTTATTGTAGCTAAATTAAAAGATTAAGCAGATCGGCAATCAATGATTGAACAGAATTTTACCGTACGCTCGCTGCGCGAGACCGACATCGACGGATGGTTTCAACTCAGAAAACATCTTTGGGATGAATTGAGCGATGACGAGCACAAGGAAGAAATGCTCGATATTTATGAGCATTCCGATACGCAGCTGGTGCTTATCGCCGAAGCGGCGGACGGCGAGTTTGTAGGTTTTTTGGAAGCGAGCATTCGCCCTTTTGTCGAAGATTGTCATTCCGAACACGTCGGATATTTGGAAGGTTGGTTTGTAGAGCCCGACTTTCGGCGCTACGGCGTCGGACGAAAATTGGTGCGCAGCGCGGAAAATTGGGCGCGGAGCAAGGGCTGCTCGGAAATGGCGTCTGATTCCGAGATCGGAAACGATCTGAGCCTGAAAGCGCATCTAAAACTTGGTTATGAAGAAACATCGCGGCTCGTTCATCTGCGAAAGGATCTTTTGTGAAATGAAGCTTTTCCTTAACATTGTTTTTCTCGCTTTTTGCATCGCGCCGCTTTTCGCACAATCGACAAACCAGAGTTTTCCGACCGCGGTCACTTCCAGCGAGATCAATGGAAAAATTCCCGCGCGCGACATCGGCGATCCTCGCCTGACAAATTATTTTTATGTTTTCAGCGGCAATCAAGGCGACGTTTTTATAAACGTCGTCACCAAAAATTTTGACGGCGACATCGACGTTTTTACTTTAAACGGATTGCGACCGCTCACAAAAATTACGATCTATTCCGATAGTTCCGAGAGCGAAACCGGACGCATCGTTTACCTTAGACAGCCTGAAAAATTGCTCCTGCGGATCGAAGGACGCACACCGAACGACGATCCGGCGACCTTTCGCATAAAATTTGCCGGAAGCTTTGTGCCGGCAAGAGATCTTGCCGAAGACCAACAAGAAAAATTGCCGGAGATCAACGCCGAAAACGAAGGTGAAGTTCGCGTAAATTCCGTCGGCACCATCATCGAAAAGAAACCGAAGCCGACTCCGCAAGCGAAGGAGAAAACGGTCGAAAAAGAAAAAGCGAAGTCCGACGAAATCGCCGAAACCAAACGGCAAGATCAAAAGGACGTGAAACCCGCCGCCAGGGAAACCGAAGCGGACGAAAAGGAAGAAGTTTTACCATCGGAAGACAAAGAAAAAAAGGACGAAGAATCAAAAGCCGCGAAACCTCCGAAGGCGAAAAAATCTGCGCCCGCTGTTGTTATCACCGATAATTTACCAAAACGGGACAAAGAAAAAGCAGAGAAAAAGGAAAGTGAGGCGACCTCAAAAAGTGACGCGGAAGTAAAAAAGAAGGAGAAAAAACCGAAGGAACCCGATCCTCTGGAAAGTATAAAACTGATCGTGCTTTTCAAGGACGGAACAAAGATCGAACGTCCGATAAGCGAGGTCTCGCGCGTCAGCGTCGATAAAGGAATTTTGACGATCATCACAAAAGACGGCTTGATCAGCCGCTTCTCGATCCTTGATGTCGAGGAAATGACCATCAAATAATTTCAAGCGTAGCTGTGCAAACCCGGAAGCAAATAGCTCACGCCTAAATAGGTAAAGATCACAAACAAAAACGCAACGATCGCAAAATACGCCGAGCTTCTGCCTTTCCAGCCGCGTGAAATACGCGTATGAAGAAATCCCGCGTATGTCAGCCACGCCACTAATGCGCCGGTTTCTTTTGAGTCGAAACCCCACGGTCTGCCCCACGATTCGTTTGCCCAAATCGCGCCGGTGATCAAAAGCATTGCCAAACCGGCAAATGCGAGAGAAGCTGTTTTATACATCAAACTGTCCAATGATTCGAGTGACGGAAGGCGTTCGCGCAGCTTTTCCGTCCTAAACGAAAATAGGATCACGAAAAAAGTTCCGGCGAGCGCCGTTATCAATCCGGAAAGTTCGACCGGATTCGCATTCAGACTCAAATACATCTTATCGCCGTTCATCTGCAAATACTGCTTGCTCGTTCGGTCGAGTTGATCCGGCGTGAGCGAGGCAAAATCCTGAGCGGAAAGCTCCTGTTTTTCGGCGATCGCCTTGCCCACCGTAATATGCTGTTCGGGATTTTTTGCGAGCTGTTCGCGCAATTTCGGGTAAACATCCGTCGTCGATTTAATGCCGGTGACGAGAAACGCGATCGCGGCGATTTGCGCAACGAGCGCGAGCTTTAGCAAAATGTGACCAAATTTTTTCGCCGCTTCGTTGTTTTGATACAAATAAAAAAGAAATGAAACGATTACGCCCAGAAGTAAAATTCCCGCGAGCGTGAGCGTTGCGCCGACGTACGGAATATCGAGTCTGAAAAATGCGGAAAATGGTTTTCCGCCCTGAGAATTCGGAACAAAAAGTCCGGCGCGATAAACAAATTCCGAAAAGACGGAAAACTTACTGATCGAGGCAATAACGCCGAGTGAGAAGATGCTCGCCCAAATCGCCATTCCTTCAACCTTCACTTTATCTTTCAAAAGGTAAATCACTGCAATTGCAAAGCAGACGAGAGAAATTCCATAACTCAAAGATGCGACGCCCACATGAATCGGACGCCAATAGGAATCCAGAATCGGCATCAGATTTGAATGTTCGCCGCCTATGAATCGAGCCAGAGTTAAGATCAAAGCGGCGAGCGGAAGCGTGAAAGCGCTCAAAAATTGAAAGTTTTTCCGGTTCGAAAGAAACAAGGTTGTGATTCCGGCGCCGAATGCAAACGCGAGGCTGAGATCGTATAGATTCGCGAAGGGAATATAGCGAAACATCCACGGCGATTCCATATTTCCGGCGGCGCGCAATTGTGTAATTTCAAAATCGTAGGCTGCAACCCAACGGGTCAGCCAACTACCGAAATTGAACAAAACGCCGAGTGTTGCGCTCCAAAGACCAATTTTCCGTGCCATTTCCGAAGGCGCGTATAGATTAGTCAACTGAAACAATGCGGCGAGGATATAACATGCGAGCGCAAGCATCATAAAAGCCGTGTCCGAAACAAATCCGGCGCCGATCTGAAGCCGCAGACCGAGGATTAAAAAGGCGCCTGCGATCGCCAAAATCGCGGGCAAATATGCTTTCCAGCTTAAATTCGTTTCGATTCGTTTTATTTCTTCCATTTTATTTTTTTACTCAAGGACCTTCTCGCAGGTAATCTGCTATTTTCGTAAATTTATCTTCGAAACCCTGATTATTGCGGTTTGCGTTCCCGCCCAAAACGATTTCGAATTTATTCTCGTTTTTCTCTTCGACTGCCGCCCAAATTCGTTTATGCGAAAAAAAGAACACGAAAATCAATGCGCCGATCAATCCGAAACCACCGATGTACCACGCGATAAAAGCAGCACCAAACGGATCGTATTTTATCGACAAAACGTGCGCAAAAGGTGATTTTTCAAAGCTCGCCAAACGCCATTTGTAACCGACCTTCGGCGCGCCAACCGGAATATTATCGGCTATTTTGTTGGCAAAAGCGAAAACGCGGGTTTTTTCTCCATCGGGCGAAGTTACATTCAGAACGACCGCGGGATTATTATACTCGGCTGATCTTGTGTCCGGCTGACCATTGACGAAACTAAAATCCGGAAAAAATGCTTCATATTCGATCTTTTTTCCGTCCGGCAGTTCTGCCGAGCCGTTGCGCGCCAAATCGACTTTCACGGGTTCACCACCGCTTTCGGGCGTCAATTCAAGCGCCATCATTCGCGCGCTTCCCATCGTGATCGCGCTCGCTTGAAAAAATCTGTAACCACGATAACTAAAAGGTTTGTTTAAACTAACGTCGGCGACCGTTTCGCCGTATTGGGGATCGCTGATCTTGATCTGCGTTCGCCAATCGAGCGTGTTTCCGATGTCGATACCGCCCTGCGGATCGATCAGTTTTTGCTCGATATCCGTACATAAAATCGTAAAAGGCAACGCGACGTTAAAGCGTTCCTGTTTATCGAGATTGAATTCGATAAGCTGAATTTCGTTAGTAATTTGTCCAGGCATAAAACGCACGTCAGCGTCAAAGCCTGTTTGCAGCGCGACAAAATGTCCGAGAAAAAGAGTCAAAAGAAAAACGTGAACAATATACGCGCCGAGGCGATTCACTCGTCCGCTTTCGCCGAAGACAAAAAGGGTTCCTTTCTTTTCTGAGACCGTCGTTTTTAGTCCGTTTTTGCCAAAGACGTTCCCGATCTTTTCAGCGGCATTTTCCGCATTATCGGCTGAAATTTGAACAACCGAACTTTGCTTTTGAGCGAGCAGCCAAGTGCGCGAAGCATCAAGTTTTGGGCGGGAAACGTACGCCCAAGCCGACGGAAAGCGATCGATTGAGGCGAGAATTATATTTAACGAAAGTACAAGCAGGAGCAAATTAAAGTACCAACTATGATAGATATCGAATAAGCCGAGCCAGCCGTAAACGATCTTTTGAGCCGGCATCAGCGAAGCGAAATAAGTCTCGAATCCGTTGACGTTTTGCTGAACGATGATCATTCCCAAAAAAGCGAGAAAAACCATTGTGATAAGAAAAATAACGCCTAACCGAACGGCGCTCAAAAAATCGAGAATTCGATTTACGAGCGGCACACTCGCCCGCCGCGGTATTTCGGCTGCCTTTTCTCTCAGTGTTTCTTTTGCGGTGGACATTGTTGCTTTTTTGACGTTGGCAAAACCAATAAAGTTTCGTGAAAAACAAAGCGGAGCTTCGTAATTTTCAATGTTTTAAAATCATATCTTAGCGAAATTTATTTGTCATCCCGATAAAAATTAGATCGCCTTTTGAAAAAAAGAAGATTTACTTTGCGGTTCGAGTTTGGAAATTTCAGATGCGAACGCTATTCTCTGATAAAGATCGCTTTGAATCAATGGACATAACAACATCGGAAATTGCAGAAGTAAAGGGTGCGAGCGCGCGCGAAAAGCTCGCGGCATATTTTGAACTTACCAAGCCGCGGATTGCGTTTATGCTGGTTTTGACCGCGGCAGCTGGCTTTTATCTTGGAGCGAACACAGGCTTTAACCTGATTCTCTTCGTGAACTCGATGATCGGGATCGCGCTTCTTGCATTTGGCGTCGCGGCGCTGAATCAGGTTTGGGAGCGAAGGACCGATGCCCTGATGGAGCGAACCGCGAAACGACCTTTGCCTGCGCAGCGGCTAACGTTTTCCGAAGCTTTGATCTTTGCTGTTTTGCTTTGTATTTCGGCGGAAATTTATCTCGCGTTTTTGGTCAATGTGCTGACGGCAATTCTCGGAATCGTCGTAATTATCGGATACATTTTTCTTTATACGCCGCTGAAAACACGCACTTCGGCTTCGACGGCGATCGGCGCGCTGCCCGGCGCGATGCCGCCTTTGATGGGCTGGACTTCCGCGGCAAACGAGATCACTTTGGGCGCATGGATCTTGTTCGCGATGTTGTTTCTTTGGCAATTTCCGCATTTTCTGGCGATCGCCTGGATGTATCGCGATCAATATGCAAAAGCTGGCATTCTGATGCTGCCCGTCGTGGAACCGGAAGGAAAGATCACTGCGCGGCAGATCGTGGTTTTCACAATTTTTCTCATTGCGATCAGTCTTGCGCCGTTTTTCTTCGGCATCGCCGGCGTGATCTATCTGATCGGTGCAAGCTTGCTCGGTTTGTGGTTTTTAGCGGCGAGCATTCAAGCCGCCCGCGCAAAATCGGTGGAAAAAGCGCGGAAACTCTTGCTGGTTTCAGTTCTTTACTTGCCGATAATTTTTGCATTGATGGTTCTTAATAAACTTTGATGGAAATCGGAACGGCTGAAATAATTCCGGAAAAGAAAGGGAAGTCCCAAGGATCGACTACGCTAAGCAGCGGAATGTCCGGCTCAAAAGGCGGCGGAAAACGCGGTCCCGGCGGCGGCGGAAGTGACGGCGGCGATTTACCCGATAACGATCGTTCCGAACCCGAACTGACTCTCGCCTCGAAAAAACTTCGCGTCGCGATGTGGTTTTTGCT
Organism: Pyrinomonadaceae bacterium; assembly: GCA_041747435.1. Lineage (GTDB taxonomy): Bacteria > Acidobacteriota > Blastocatellia > Pyrinomonadales > Pyrinomonadaceae > JBGTFE01. Next base: position 42,040 of record JBGTFE010000037.1, read on the forward strand.
GCTGGTCGTGCTGATGACGTTTGGCGGTTTGATCGCGGCGTACGTAGTTATTTCGACAAACGGCGTTCTTGAATGGAAACCGTTCGATCTGCCGGTTCAGGTGTGGATCAGCACCGCCTTGATCCTTGCGAGCAGCGTTTCTTACAAACTTGCGCAGCGAGCGTTAAATTCCGACGACCAAAAGAAGTCGAAAAAATGGCTTCTTGCGACGACCATTCTCGGCGGCGCGTTTATATCGTCACAAATTTTGCTTTGGCTCGTGCTCTTTCGACGAGGCGTTTACGTTCAAAGCAATCCGTACGCCGGTTTTTTCTATATTTTGACTGCGGTTCACGCCGCGCATGTTCTCGGCGGCATAATCGCGCTCGGCAACGTCGTATTGCGAACCTGGCACGAGACATCGTCTGACGAGGAACTGTCCGAACGGAAAAATATCGTCAAATCGGTTGGTTGGTATTGGCATTTTATGGACGCGCTCTGGCTGCTGCTTGTTTTGCTGCTCGGACTTTACAAATAATATGTCGTCGCCCGCCGAAACATTGGATAGCGAAAAAAGATCGAAATTCTTTATCAACGCAATTTCGATCGTAATTCCTTTAACCATCGCTGTGCTGCTTGGTCTGCCGAAAAAGGTGGAACTTGGCGAATGGACAAAAAGTCTTCCGCATGCGATCGGTCTAATAAATTCCGTAACGAGCATTACCTTGATTCTCGGCTTAATTTTTATCAAATCGCACAAAATAAAAGCGCATCGCTTGATGATGATGACGTCTTTTGCGCTTGGCGCGGTCTTTTTGATCTGTTACTTAACGTATCATTTATCGAATCCCGAAAACCGCTTTTCGGAAACCGGATCTGTTCGCTATCTATATCTTTTTATTCTCGCAACGCATATTTTGCTCTCGATTGTCGTGTTGCCGCTCGTGCTTCGTGCGCTGTATTTTGCCGTCACCGGACAGTTTGAAAAACACCGAAATATCGTCCGCTTTGCCTACCCAATTTGGCTGTATGTTTCGCTTTCGGGCGTTGCGGTTTATCTTATGCTTTATCAACTATTTCCGGCGCGTTAAAAAAGTCCGGCGAAGCCTTGAAATCTCGCATTTTTGATGTTATATTTTACGATGTTGAAAAGTTAATCGCCGAAGCTGATTTCAAACAAGGAAACAGCGCGGGGGAACCAAAGTTTTGCTAGACGCAAAACAGGGGGCGAAGCGTTATAGCTGAAAGAGAACGCGGGGAGACTTCTTTGTCCCTAGCCCGACAGCTAACCTCGTAGGCATGGCAAAGGAGAACACGAAAAGTTTTGCCGTTTGTGGCGCGATTTTGGGTGTGCTTCGCGTCGTTATTTTTCAACGATTGAAACCGTAAATCCGGTCTTCATCAAAGAAAAAAGTTCCGCTTAACCGGCGGGACTTTTTATTTGTTCACGATCTTCAGCGGTTTGATCTCGATCATCTTTAGCGGGATCTTAAAACGTTTATCAAAAACCACGGATTTCGGCGCGCCGTCCACATTAAATACAAAACTCTGATTCCGCTTCGTTATTTCGATCTTTTCGGTTTTTGAACCCGTCACAAACGCCATTTCCACGTCGATCGGCAAAACGAACGCCGCCGGAACGAGCGCGTCCGATTCGTGCGTTTGATCGACGGCGAGCGTCAGCGTCTTTTTGGCGCGATTGAATGTCGGCGTAACCTTAATTTCCGGATAGCCGGCGGAATAAACCCATTGCGAGAAAAACCAGTCCAGCTTTTTGCCGGAAGCTTCTTCCATCGCTTTTTGCAGATCGGGCGTTTCGACGTTTTGAAATTTGTGCCGTGCGAGATAAATGTGAACTCCGCGCCAAAATGCATCGTCGCCTATTGTTTCGCGCAGCGTGTGGATCACCGCGCCGCCTTTTTGATACGTCGTCGAATCAAATAACGAATCGTCCGGGCGCGCAAGGCGATTAAAAAGACCGTGTCGCTTGCCACGCGGCATATTTTCGAGCAGATGTTCCAGCGCAAATACGCGAACCGTTCTGAGATAATCTTCGCGCCCGTACATTTTTTCGCGATAAGCGGCTTCCATAAAAGTCGCGAAGCCTTCGTTTAGCCACAATTCAGCCCAATTTCTGCAGGTCACGAGATTCCCAAACCACGAATGCGCCAATTCATGCGAGACGATGTCCTCGACAAGATTTCTCGTATCTTCGATTTGCACGAGAAAGACGTCGTTGTCGGAATAGGTCGTCGCCGTGATGTTTTCCATGGCGCTGAAAGAGGAATAATTTGCGACTATCGTTTGATCGTATTTGTTGAAAGGAAAAGCGATTCCGGTCAATTCTTCAAAGATGCGCATCATATCCTTCGTTTTTCCGAACGCGGGGCGCGCGATCGATTCTCGTCCCGGATAAACATAAAAGCCGAGCGGAATATTTTTGTATGAATCGCTGACGCGGACGTATTTTCCGACGACAAACGAGACAAGATACGTCGAATGCGGCACCGGCATCTTGAAATGAAACGTCTTTGTTCCGTCCGCATTTTCGTTTGTTTCCAGCAGCTCGCCGTTTCCGATCGCGGTTTCGTCTTTTTCGGTGGTGATAAATTGCTCGGTCGTGGCTTTATCGTCGGGAAAGTCGTATGAAGGAAACCAATGATGCGCGTCTTCGGGCTCGCCCTGCGTCCAAACCTGCGCCGGAGTTGTGACCTTTTTGTTCTTGTCGCGCTTTTCATCGACAAAATAGATTCCTTTCGCCGGAATTGCCGAATACTTAAAGCGGATGGCGATCAGATCAGCAGGCGAATAAAATTTATCGAGCGTAATAATTATTTTTTCGCCCGCGAGCCGGTATTCCGCGTCTTTGCCCGACGCTTCGAGCTTTACCGAATCAAAAGACATTCCGGCTGCGTCAAGCTCAAGGATCTTAAAATTTTCCGTCAGCGGCTTAAACTGCACGGTCGTATCGCCAAAAACCTTTTTCGCGGCGCGGTCAAAGCTGACGCGAATCGTATAATGCTGCACGTCATACGTCCGAACACGGTTAAGATTCGCGTTTTGATCCTGCGCGTTAAGCGGTGCGACAAAAAGAAAGGCGGCAAAAAAGATTAACAGAGAGGCTTTTGAAAGAAATTTGATCTGCATATTGAAAATATAATCGTATCAACGGTTAGATGAAAACTCGATCATTCTGATAAAGACATTCCTTCTGATAAAGACATTCCTTCTTCAATTTCCTTTTTCAAAGCACGTGCCTTCTCCATTAGATATTGATATTTGATTTCGCCCTGCGCTCTATCTAAGAATTCATTTAAATATCTGTAACCCTCGGGCAAATTACCTGCTTTTTTGTACTTTAATAAACCAATAATGAAATAGGATGGTAAAAATTCTTCTTCCTTAACTAGATGTTCGTTGAATTCCAAGACTTGATCTAAAGTGCCGTCTTCTCCAGGAAATGTATGGCTGATAATTTCAGAATAAGTATGATAAGCCTTTTTATAATCTTCCGAATATATTTCCAAAAATGCTTGGCTATATCTCCACATTCCGTCGCCCATTGACAAAGATTTTGCGGTTTGAATTGTCTTAAGGGCTTTTTGTGGGTTCCTTTCATTCGAAAATTGAAGTCTGGCTAGCAAAATATAAGGGTTGTAGAATCGATTGTTATATGAGAGCGCTTTTTCCAAGTGAAAATAGGTTTGCTGGATATTCCCCGAATGATAATTGTCAACGGCGAGTAAGAGGTGTTCTTCCGCGATTACAACTAAAAGGCTTTTTCGAATTGCCTGAATATTTGGAAACTCTGCGACCTGCTGAATATTTTCTGATAGAGCTTCGTGTATTTTAGTGGCGGTTGCGACGCTTCCACTCATAGCGGCTACTGTTCCAATTATATAGTTGGTTATCACAAACAACGTTTTCGCCGTGACCTGCAACCCGGTAAACTCAGCTTTTTCTGCGAATCGTATTTCATCTTCCCAACGAAATTCTTTTATCAACTTTTGTGTTTGTCTGGGTAAGAGTTCGGGATGAACTACTAAAGCATTACTTTGAAAGATATATTGATTTTCACCTTCCTTTCGTTCATTTAGTTGACCAAAAATAAAAAAATGCCCATTTGTTCTTTTTTGAAACTTGATAAAGCGTTTCATCAAATGGGGGGGAATGGGTTCCGGAGGAACTCTAGTCTTATATTGGTTACTCAAGTCGCGTTGGTTTTCCAGATCTTCCAAAGAATTTTTTGCTTGATGATTCGTCGCGACGACAACGTTTAGCAATTCACCGAGAGCGTATTCACCGGTAAGCTTTTTCAACCCGCTTACTAGATCATTCTCCAATCGTGCTCGCATCTTGGGTGACTCGGTTCTTACAAAAAGCATTATTCCGATTTTATCCGTCTTATTTCTAGGTAAACTTTTAAAGCTGGTTATCCAGAAAATCACCCAAAATAGAGCAAAAAGAATACCGACTAAGAATCGTAAAAGGGAAGAATCGACAAGTAAAATGCTAAGCCCTAACCCAACCGAAAAAAGAATGATGACGCCTGCGACAAAAGCCTTCTTGCTAAGAAAAAACTCTTCGTCTTTTATGAGATCGACAAAATCAGACATAGTTCTTATTTACGGCGATGGAACACCAAATTATAACATTTTAGAATTAATTTTTTCGTCGGTTTCGTGGCTAAGAAAATTGCGGAAAGGGAATTAACCACTAAATACACGAAGAAACACTAATCAAAAATTCTGTAAGACGTGTTCTAACCATTCATAAATCTGGCTCAACGACGCAAAATCTTCAAAAAAGGTTCGTTAATGCGCTCAAACGATTCGATAATGCACTCTAACGCTTCATAAATCCACATTAACGATTTAAAAATGCTCATTATAATCTATAAATGCGCTCTAACGGTTTAAAAATTGCCATAAACGATTCGTTAATGCGCTCTAACGGTTTAAGAATCGTCATTAACGATCCGTTAACGGGCGTTAACGGTTTGTAAATGCCGGCAAATGAACCGTAAACGGACATTTTTTACTCGTTTCCGCGCATCTTTGGAAAATTAACTTGCCAAAATAAAAAATCCGGGTTTATAATTCCCACATTCGGAACAAATTTCGGGTGGATGTTCACACGTTTTATAACGGTTTGCCGCCCAAATCTATACAGGCTTAAGGTTAATCTGCCGAAAAAGTTTCGATTCTCCGGCGACACTTCCTAAGCGTTGCTGCACACAGCGTAGTTGGGCGACATCTTCCGTAATTCGTTTGTTCATCAGCCATGCAATTCGCTCCGATGAAAGGTCGGGTTGTCGGCGGCGGTGCGCTGTTTTTCGGTTTCTGACCTTTCAAAGTGTTCTACTACGACAAATAAATAAAGAAGAGGTGACCAATATGTTATTAAATCCGGCGTGGTTTCCGACCAATTTGCCTGCGAGGGCGGCGTGGTTCGCAAACTTTACTGCTAATTTTACAAATGTTGCCGCGTCGCTCGGGCTTTCAAGCTCGGTCGCGCAGGCGGAGAAAGACAATGCGGTGATACAGTTTCTGGCTGATTCTTTCCTGCAGGTAAGATCGTATGAAAGCGCAATGGGGCAGTATCGGCGCATTATTACCGAGGGCGACATCGGCGATCCGGAACCGGCGATACCGGCAAATCCGGCGCTCGTTTTTCCGGATGCGGTTGCGACCGGAATCTTTGAGCGGCTGAATAAACTCCGCGAGAAGATACTTGCGGCGGATGCTTACACCGACGGGATCGGCGCTTTGTTGGGCATTTTGCCGAGCAAATCGGAATCTATTTCCGAAGGCGACGTCAAGCCGAATATCACCGTGGATGAAGCGGCGACGGGCTATTTGTTTTCGACGACCGTAAAGGGACGTGCGGAATCGGATTCGTGGGAAGTCTGGATAATGAAAAAGGGCGGAACATGGACGAGGGCGGGAACATTCACCGGGAAGTCGGGAGACGTGACCGTTGTGCCGACCTCGCCGGGCGATGCCGAGCAAATACAAGTGCGCGTGCAGCTTAGGAAGAGCAACACGAATTACGGCGATCCGAGCGATGTGGTTTATACGACCGTAAATCCGTAAGACGGAGCGCGGGCAGCCTGCCCGCAATGAGCGCATCGCGCGAACATTTGTTTGCTTCGCAAACATCGCCGGCTGGCAGCCCGCGCTCCGTTAAAATTACTTCAGATATTTATCGAGCCAGCCGATCACCTGCGAGTAAAAGAACTCGGAGTTTTGCGGTTTTAAGATCCAATGCCCTTCGTCGGGAAAGACGACGAGCTTGGAATCGGTGCCGTTTAGCTGCAAAGCGGTGTAAAGCTGGTAGCTTTGATCGACCGGGACGCGGTAATCGAGTTCGCCCGCGGTGACGAGCGTCGGGGTTTTGAAGTTTTTCGCGAATTTGTGCGGCGACCAGCGGTTATACATCGCCGGATTTTGCCACGGCATTCCTTTGAACTCCCAGTTTACAAACCAAAGCTCTTCTGTCGCAGTTGCCATCGATTCGAGATTGTAAACGCCGGCGTGTGAGACGAGCGTTTTGAATTTGGCAGCCGGATGATTATTGTGTCCGAGTATCCAATCGACCATATAACCGCCGTAGCTCGCGCCCGCCGCGCCGATGCGATTTTTGTCGATGTAAGGATTTTTGCGCAAAACGTCGGCGACGCCGTTCATGATGTCGGTGTAAGCCTTTCCGCCCCAATCGCCGGTTATTTCATCGACGAATTTCTGCCCGAAACCGGTTGAGCCGCGCGGGTTCGGCATAAATACGACGTAGCCCGCGCCCGCGTACATTTGCGGATTCCAGCGATAACCCCAATTGTCGTTCCACGCGCCCTGCGGTCCGCCGTGGATCAAAACCAGCAGCGGATATTTTTTCGACGCGTCGAAATTTGGCGGTTTGACGATCCAGCCCTGGACTTTTGCGCCGAGCGCGCCCGTCCATTCTATGGATTCCGCGCGTTTGAGATTGAGCGGCGTATTCGCCTTGCTAAGGTTACTGATAGCGCCTCCGTCGACCGGGAACCGAAAAACTTCAGCAGGCTCATGCATAGAGCTCATTAAAGAGACAAAGTTTTTGCCGTCGGGCGTAATGTTCAGACTGCCGAAATATCCGTCGGAGCGGATCTGTTTGACGTGCGTTGCGACGCGGAGCTTAAAGTTCGGCTCGAGCGGAACGCTGTAGATCGGCTCTTTTCCTTTTGTGTTTGCCGTGAAGTAAACGGTTTTGCCGTCGGGCGAAAGAACTACGTCGTCGGCTTGTTGATCGAAACCGCGGGTTAATTCGACCGTCTCGCCGGTCGCGCGATTGTAGCGCATAATCCGCCAGCGGTCGGCTTCAAAACCTTCGCGCGCCTGCGAGCGGTACAAGATATATTTGCCGTCCGGCGTGTATTGCGGCGAGGCGTCGTAGCCTTTGTTGGTGGCGGTGATGTTTTTCGGTTCGCCGCCGTCGCTTCCGGCAACCCATACTACATAGATGTCGCTGTTGGTCGAGATCGCCTCGACTTTGTCCGGATTTCTCAGAAAAGCAATTTGTTGGGAATCTGGCGAAAACGCATAATCGGTTCCGGTCGAAGCTCCGTAAGGCGGCGCATCGAAATCGCCGGAAGTGATCTGCCTCGCAACTCCGCCGCCGCTCGAAACGACGAACACGTGCGTTCGCTTTTTGTCCGTCCAATGATCCCAATGCCTGTAAAGCAAACGCTCGGTAACTATCGCCTTGACCTTGCTATCGTCGTTCTTTTTATCCTCGGCTGTGTTGCAGGCGTCGTCTTTGCAGTGCGGATAAACGTCCGAATTGAACGCGATCCATTTTCCGTCAGGCGACCAAACCGGACCGCCTGCGCCGGTAGAAATCTTTGTAATTTGCTTTCTATCGTCGCCGTCGGGCTCCATCGTCCAGATCTGCCCGCCGGTCGTGAACGCGAGTTTCTTTCCGTCGGGCGACCATCGCGGGCTTGAATTGGATTTATCGCCTTTTGTGATCTGTTTTAGATTTGTGCCGTCGATCGAGACGGTGTAAATGTGCGTAACGGTGCGGTTTGCGGCTTTATCGACGTCGCCGATAGTGAACGCGACCGTTTTGCCGTTAGGCGAAAGCTGAGGATCGCCGACGCGGCGCTGTTTTACAAGATCGTTGAAAGTAAAGGTTTGAGCAAAAGCGGCGGCTGCCAAAAAAAGAACGAAAATCGGCAAAAGAAATAGTTTTTTCATAAAATCTACCCCGAAAACTAAAATTGAAAAACAAGGGTATTATGGCACAGAACTCTTTTGTTTGCTACGATTGGCATTCGCCCTTAGCAAGAGTCAAACAGCACACCGCCGCGATATCGGAACGGCGGCACCTTGCCGGAAAAGATTGTGCAAGCAATCTGAATCGCATTCAAAATTTTGCCTATTTTGAAAGCTTGTGCGTTAATTGCAGGCAAGCTGCCCGCGTTTCGTTGTTGATTTGATATAGTTAAATGATAAAGGTTGAATGATATGAAAAGACCGCCGCCGTATTTTCCGCAGAACTCGCTCGCGCCGCAAAGCGAAAAGCGCTATAAAAAATTCAAGCTGATAATGGCTTCGATTATCGTAGCCGTGCTGCTGCTTCTAACCGGCGCGGGAATCGGTATCTATTATTTGATCCGCTGGCTCGCTTCGTAACGGAAATCAGAAACGCGCACGAAGTAAGCGTTATTCCGAAAAATTTGGAATAGACACGCTTATTTCGTGCGCGTTTTTGCCTTATCCTTATCGATCCAACCCGCCGCTTGCCTTTTTCGCGTTTGCTTTTGCGCCTTCGAGCGCGAGCTGTTTTGCTTGCGGTAAAAGTTCGATCGCTCGCAAAAGCTGCGTATCGTATTCGTTAAAGACCTGAAATGAAGTGGTCGAGCCGTAAGACGCCGTGACCAATTCCGCGCGAAGAATTCGCTCGACATACTCGCGTTCCTTGTCGATGTGCGATGAAGAAACCTTGTATTTATCGAGCGCAAATTTTTTGAAGGTCCGGTAAAGATCTTCCGTTATCTGATAATCCGTAGCTTTAATATCATATTCGAAGGTTATCGGTCGGCTAATCTTGTAACTGTCAAAACCCGCGACTTTCCCGTAAGCGAGATCCAACACAAACGCAAAGATCGGATCGATGAGTTTTTGCTGAATTCGGGCGCGTTCGTTGGTGATGGTTTGCGGTTTGACGACAACGTCCGGGTTGATTCCGCCGCCGCCGTAAACCGTTCTGCCGGAATCGGTTTTTGTTTCTGTTCCTTTGGGTGCCGGATTTTGAATCTCGTCGCGAAAGCTTCCGCCTTTCGTCAGATAAGTGTACAAATCTCCGTCAGAATAGTCGCGTTGGATCAATCTGCCCGAGGGCGTTGCGTATTTGGCGATCGTCAAAAGAAGCATCGAGCCGTGGTCGACCTGAAACGGAAACTGCACCAAACCTTTGCCGAATGTGTTTTCGCCGACGATCAAAGCGCGGTCGTGATCCTGCAGCGCGCCGGCAAGAATTTCCGACGCCGAAGCCGAATTTCGACTGACTAATACGACGATCGGCGTTTCATCCGGACGCGGATTATTCGCCCTATAAGTCTCGGTTGTCCCATTAAGCCTGCCTTTTTGCGACATAATCGTTTGACCGCTCGTTAGAAAAATATTTGCAATATTTAGTGCCTGCATTACCAATCCGCCGCCGTTGCCGCGCAAATCGATGACGACCTGCTGCATTCCGGCGTCGTTGAGCTCCCTCATTGCGGCGCGAAACTCATTAAAAGTCGTGGAATTAAAACCGCCGTTCATCGCAATGTATCCGACCGTCGGGCGAATCATATATGCCTCGGCGATCGAAGGCTGCGAAACCGCGTCGCGAATTATCTCGACGGTTTCGCGTTTCCCGGTTTCGTATCGCTCGACGATGATCTTAGCGTGAGTGCCGCGCGGTCCGCGGAGCGAATTACGAACTTCTGAGAACGTTTTTCCAAGCATCGAAACGCCGTTGACCTCAATAATTTTGTCGCCGTAACGAAGACCCGCTTGATGTGCCGGGGCGCCATCAAAAGTAGCCTTGATATAGGTTGCGATCACTTTGTTACTGTTGTCGCGCATATCGCCGATTGTCGCGCCGATACCGAAATATTGCGAGCTTTGCTCGTTGCGGAAGTCTTCGTATTCCTTGGCGTCAAAATAGCTCGAATGCGGATCGAGTGTGTGAAGCATCGTTTCGATCGAGCTCTTAAAGACTTGGTTATAATCGAGCTTTGCGCCGCCGACATAATTTTTTTCGATGACCGCGAGTGCTTCGGCGATATCCTGTTCAATGACATCGGCGGTTATAACTTTTTTGGTTTTGGACGGCGCGGCGCCTTCGTTCGAAGGTCGCGGCTTCGTTTGAGCCGTTGACTGAGCTAAAATGTTTGAAAAAAGAAGCGCGATTGTAAGAAAACCGGCGAAAAGAGACGAATTTTTTTTCACTACAAAAAATCTCCTATAATAAAAACTGAGTGAAATATTCGGGAAAATGATAACATTCATTTGAAGTAAAAGCGATAAAAAGAGTTGCACCGGCTTATCAGCATGCGATGGTTTTTACGCGGAGAAGGAAGAAAATGTTTAGGAAAACCGTTTGATCGATGTCCCATCTTCTCGAAGTCCAAAATCTCCAAACTCATTTTCCGACGCGCGCCGGAATCGTCAAAGCCGTCGATGACGTTAGTTTTTACATTGACGAAGGCGAAATGCTCGGGCTTGTCGGCGAATCGGGCTGCGGAAAATCGATCACCGCGCTCTCGGTGATGCGTTTGATCGCGCCGCCGGGAAAAATTATCGGAGGCTCGATAAAATTTAAGGGCGAAGAGCTCACGACAGCGCCAAACGACCGTATGCGCGCGATTCGCGGCGACGATATTTCGATGATCTTTCAGGATCCGATGACGTCGCTCAATCCGGTTTTTACGGTCGGCGAGCAAATTGCCGAGGCTTTGCGTCTTCATCGCGGAATGAAAAAAAAGCAGGCTTGGGAAGCGGCGATCGAAGCGATGAACGAAGTCGCGATTCCGGCGCCTGCGCGCCGCGCGGACGATTATCCGCACCAACTTTCCGGCGGAATGCGCCAGCGCGTGATGATCGCGATGGCGCTCGCGTGCGATCCCGTTTTGCTGATCGCGGATGAGCCGACAACCGCGCTCGACGTTACGATCCAAGCGCAAATTCTCGAACTTTTGAACGAACTGCGGCAAACGCGAAAGCTTGCCGTTTTGCTTATCACGCACGATCTTGGCGTGGTTGCCGAAACGGTCGATCGCGTTTGCGTGATGTATACGGGAAAGATCGTCGAAGAATCGCCGGTCGAAGAAATTTTTGAAAAGCCGAAACATCCATATACACAAGGACTGCTGCGTTCGGTGCCGAAATTGAGCGTTCGGGAAATCGGAAAGGCGGAGCGTTTGCAAACGATCGAAGGCGTCGTGCCAAATCCGACCGCCTTGCCGCCGGGCTGTCATTTTGCGCCGCGCTGCGAGTATAAAATGGAAATCTGCGAGCGCGGCGAAATTCCACTTTACGAATTGGAAAATAAGGTAAAAGTCCGGTGCGTTCTTTTTAATGCACACGAACTCAAAAAGTCCGAGGCTGCGTCAGGCAAATTTTGAAGAAAGAACCACGAAACAACACTAAATTCGGTATTCATTTTTCGTGTGATTTCGTGTTATTTAGTGGTTAGAATCTAACGTTGTTTTCGGACAGTTAACAATGATTGATAACGCGACAAAAACTCAAAAGCAGGAACTGATTCAAGTTAAGAATCTGGTCAAACATTTTCCCGTCGAAAACAGCGACGATGTTGTTCAGGCGATCGACGATGTTTCGTTTGATATTTTCGCGGGTGAAACGCTTGGGCTGGTCGGCGAATCGGGCTGCGGAAAATCGACCGTCGGGCGCTGTATTTTGCGTTTGTACGAGCCGACAAGCGGTGAGATTTGGTTTGAAAATAAAGACATTACAAACTTACCGAACGCGGAAATGCAGGCGCTCAGACGCGAGATGCAGATAATTTTTCAAGACCCGTACGCGTCTCTTAATCCGCGTCTCAATATTCAATCGATCGTCGGCGAACCTCTGAAAATTCACGGCATCGGCAATAAATCCGAAAGAAAGGAAAAAGTTGCCGATCTGATGCGAAAGGTCGGGCTTGAGCCGAATTATATGTCGCGCTATCCGCATGAATTTTCCGGCGGACAGCGGCAGCGTATCGGAATCGCACGCGCGCTGGCGCTGAATCCGAAACTTATCATCGCGGACGAACCGGTTTCCGCGCTCGACGTTTCCGTTCAGGCGCAGGTTGTGAATCTTTTGCAGGATCTGCAGTCCGAATTCGGCTTAACGTACCTTTTTATCTCGCACGGACTGGCTGTCGTCGAGCATATTTCGCAGCGCGTTGCGGTGATGTATCTCGGAAAGATCGTCGAAATTGCCGAATCGCGCGAGCTTTATGAAAATCCGCTTCATCCTTACACAAAAGCGCTTTTGTCGGCGATCCCCGTGCCGGATCCGAAGCACAAACGCGACCGAATCGTCCTGCATGGAGACGTGCCGGCGCCGATAAATCCGCCGTCCGGCTGCCGTTTCCGGACGCGATGCCCGCTCGCGATCGATGACTGCGCGAAAGAAGTTCCCGAACTTCGCGAGATCAAAAAAGATCATTTCGCGGCGTGTATTCGCGTTGATGGTTATGAAAATTCACCTTCAATCGGTTAAATTAAGTTGAAACGAAAGATAGACAAAATCGTATAGAGCGGTGAAATTCAATCAACATTGCGGCTTTCTTGAGGGTTTTTGCAAGGTGTTTTTCTGAAAGACCCGCAAAATTTTAAGGAGATAAACTATGCAAGATGAAAATTCGATAAATACTCCCGAAACCGGGCAAGACGAAGATCAAAATGAATGGCAGGCGCCGCCGCCGCCGGAAAAGATAGAAACGCCGGAGCCGCCCCAGCTGTCCGAAGTGGGAACGCTGGCGAGCATATTCTTTGAACCGGGAAAAACTTTTGAGGATCTACGGCGAAAACCCAGATTTATTTTGGCTCTCTTGATAATGATAATTTTGACAACGGCTTTCAGCTTTACGTTTTACTACAAGATCGGCGAGGATAATTTCAAAAAATTCGTGACGTCACAGATCGACAAAAGCCCTCAAACACAATCGATGCCAGCCGATCAGAAAAATAGCGCTGTCGAATTAAATATGACGATCGGTAAGGTCGTTAGATACGTAATGCCGTTGATTATTCTGGTTGTTTTCGCAATCGGCGGATTGATCTATTGGCTTGGCGGAAAAGTATTTGGCGGAAGCGGCGGCTATTTTCACGGAGTTTCGACGTGGGTTTACGCATCATTCCCGCCGCTTGTGCTCGGCTCTGTCGCTAATTTTATTATTTTGTTTCTCAAATCGGTCGACGACATCGACATCGGAACCGGAAGCCAGCGAGGTTTGGTTAACGCAAATCCGAGCTTTTTGATCGATGGGAAAGCGAGCCCGGTTTTGGCAACGCTCGTCGGCACGCTCGATCTGTTTATGATCTGGGGCTGGATTTTGGCGGCGATCGGCTTACGCATTATGTTCAAAATATCGTCGGGTTCGGCGTGGGGAATTGTTATTATCCTGGCTTTGATTCAAATCGCGTTTCGCGTTTTGGGTGCGGTAATGTCGGGAAGTCCTACTTAATTCAGGGAGAAAAAAGCACGCGGGCTTTTGTCTGTTATTGCCAATGAAACGGTGCGGCGGACTGAAGTCCGCGTTCTATTTTATTCATATCTAAGCGCGTCGATCGGATCGAGCCGCGCGGCTTTCCACGCCGGATAAACTCCGAAAATTAAACCGATGCCGACGCTCGCGCCGAAGCCGGCGATCGGCGCCCAAAGCGGAACATAAGACGGCATTATCATTTTGACAAGAAGCGTCAAAAGCCAACCGATCAAGAGTCCGATAAGTCCTCCAAAACCCGTCAGAGTTGCGGCTTCGATCAAAAACTGGATCAGGATGTCGCTTCTCTTAGCGCCGATGGCTTTGCGTATTCCGATCTCACGCGTGCGCTCAGTTACGGAAACGAGCATTATGTTCATTACGCCAAGTCCGCCGATCATCAAACCGATCGATGAAATAACGACCATCGCGAGAAAAACTCCCTGTGTTATCGCTTTGAATTGATCGATCAAGCTTGCGGCGGTTTCCATCGCAAAATTATTTTTTTCACCGAATTTTACATTGCGCCGAATTCGAAGCAGATCCTGCACGTCGTCCTTCGCCTTTTCGAGCTTTCCTTCGTTTGCAACCGCAAGAATAAACAGATCATCGGCATTCGGCTTCAATTTCAAAGCGGCGCCCATCGGCATATAAATAATATTTGTTTGGTCGTTATTGCCGCCGCCGCCGCCAAAAAGCTGCTCGCGTTTTTCCAAAAGACCGATGATCCTAAATTCCGTTCCGCCGACCTCGATAGTCTGCCCGATCGGCGATTCGAATGGAAAATATGTTTCACGGACAAAGTCGCCGATCAGACACACATTTGCCTTTTCGTCGCTCTCGTTTTGTGAAAACCAGCGACCTTCGAGCAAAACTTCGGTCGTGGTTTTTTCAATTTGCGGCAGTGTTCCGTTTAGCTGAACCGACGATGAGGTTTTGCCGTTTTTCCCGGTAACATTGATCTTTTGTCCGAAAAAATTGTTTGAAATATCGAGAAACGGCACGGCAACTTCGATCGAAGGAAGATTAGAAATCGCTTCGGCGTCCGTCATCGTCAGCGGTTTTCGCATTCGTTCTTCGCGCGTCGGCGCGCTGGTGCGGATACCGATGTCGAATTTGTAAAGAAAGATCGAGCGCGTGCCGAAAGATTCGACCTGTTTTTCGACGGCAACGTTGATGCCGCTGATAATAGACGAGATCAGCATTACGACGATGACGCCGATAACAACGCCGATAATTGTCAAAAACGAGCGCAGTTTGTTGTTGCGCAACGTATCAAGCGCGAGCTTCAGATTTTCGTAAAATGCACTCGTTAGAAATTTCATAATAACTGGAGCGCGGACGCCCTCGTCCGCAAAGATTGCGGAGCAAGCTAAAAGTCATATTTGGGTGAACGCGC
>JBGTFE010000038.1:0-1531 GCA_041747435.1 Pyrinomonadaceae bacterium
CCAACCGAACTTCCCTTTCGCGCCAATATTTACGCGATGAAAATGCTCGGCGTCGATTACGTTTTGTCGGTTTCGGCGGTCGGAAGTTTGCAGGAAAAATACGCGCCGACCGATATGGTAATTCCCGATCAATTTTTTGATCGCACACGCGCACGCGCCGACGAATCAACGTTTTTCGGCAACGGAATCGTCGGACACATCACATTTGCGCATCCGGTTTGCGAAGAATTGGGCGATATTCTCGAAGCCGCGTGCAAAAGCGTTGAAGGATTAAAAATTCATCGCGGCGGAACGTATCTTTGCATGGAAGGTCCGGCGTTTTCGACCGTAGCGGAATCGAACGTCTATCGCTCGTGGGGAATGGACATCATCGGGATGACGAATCTGCAGGAAGCAAAGCTCGCCCGCGAAGCCGAGATCGCTTACGCGACGCTCGCGCTCGTCACCGATTACGACTGCTGGCACGAAGATCACGATTCCGTCACGCTCGATATGGTAATCGGATATTTGCAGAAAAACGTTCGCAATTCGCAGCTTGTTCTAAAGGAAGCCGTAAAACGCGTCGCCGCCAAAGAAACGCCGAACCCTTTTGTAGGCACGACAAAAAGCGCGATCTTTACGCAGCCGGAAAATTGGAACGCGGACGCGGCGAAAAAACTCGAAGCGATCATCGGGAAATTTGGAACGTAACGGCGCCATCTTGGCGGCTGTCGCGGTGGCATCTTGCCGCCGATCAAGCAACTGACGGCAAGATGCCGTCAGTACAGCCAGCAGGATGCTGGCGCTACTTAGTGTGCGCTTCGAAGAAAACTATAAATAATTTCCGCGCATCAAAAACGCGTAGGAAATTGAGTTTATTATGAAAAAAGCAATTGTATTTTTAAGTTTATTGATCGTGTTTTCGGCAGGCGCTTTTGCGCAAAAACAAATCCAGCCGCAGGTCAATCGCGATCCGATCCTCGAAGCCGATGCCAACCATAATCTTGAAGTAGCAAATCAATATTTTAGAAGCAAAAA
This sequence comes from Pyrinomonadaceae bacterium, assembly GCA_041747435.1. GTDB lineage: Bacteria > Acidobacteriota > Blastocatellia > Pyrinomonadales > Pyrinomonadaceae > JBGTFE01. The sequence continues at coordinate 1,018 of JBGTFE010000038.1, forward strand.
AGCCTACAAAGCAGTATTGATGCGGTTTGAAGAAACGTTTGCCGCGTATCCCGATTATTCAAAAATGGATGAGTTCCTTTATCTTGCCGGGATGAGCAGCTATCTTCTTTCGCAAAACAAGGGCAAGCAGAAAATTAACACCAAAAACGAGGAAGAGGCAAAGAAATACTCGCCCGAAAAACTCCTCGAAAATGCCGTCGCATATCTCGGAATCCTAGTCGAAAAATATCCGGACAGCAAATTTAAGGACGATGCCGAAGCAACTTTGAAGGAAATTCAAGTGAAGGAGTAAAAATTCTGATACGTTTGGTACAAATGCCGCCGGAAAGGCGGTTTTTATTTTTGGAAACTTGGGTTTCGTCTGAAAACTTAGAACATGCTGAAAACGTCGCGGTTTGACAGTTTTTCGCACGTTTTGTAAATTCCACTTGCGACCGAATTAAATGAAGAACCAAAACGATAATATAAGTTCCGAGTTTTTCTGCGCTGTCTGCCGCCGAAAGCCTTCGGGCTC
>JBGTFE010000039.1:0-2705 GCA_041747435.1 Pyrinomonadaceae bacterium
CAACCGCTAATTCTTCTTTATTTGCAATCACGTTTTCGTTGTCTTTTTCTTTTAATTTTTTATTGAGCATCGTCGCAATAAAAATGCTGAACAAAATAATTACAATGCTCAGATAACCCGTAATCTCATAATTTTCGAGCCTGTTGTCAGGCATTTTGACGACGATCAAACCTGCCAGCACCGAAGCCAGTCCGACGAATATTTGCTGGACGGACGAATTGAAACTCATAAAACTTCCGCGTCTTTCGGTCGGTACGACGTGGCTGACCATCGCCTGCGCCGGAATAAATCTGCCCGCCGAAATGATGAACCACAATCCCGTGATGCACAGCACGAAATAAAACGGAATCGCCGGCAGATTCGTTATCAAAGCGATCATCGGAACGCCCGCCAGAGTTAGAAATACAAGCAAATTATATTTTCCTATTTTGTCTGCGAGCCGTCCGATGAGCGGCGAAGTAATCATCGTCAACGCGCCGCCGACCATATAAATAATCGGCGTTTGCGTCTTGGAAAATCCCATATTAAATTCCATAAACGGATTGATAAACGGGATGATCATAAAATGTCCCATCATCAAAAACGCCGTCAAAGCGAGCGCATACATTTGACTGGAATTTCTAAAAACATCGCCGACCAATTGTGTCGGACTGATTTTTTGACGATTTTCAACAAACAAATGCGCGTCCATTTTCGGCAGAAACCTGATCAAAAAAGGAACGAGCAACACGCCCAGAATAACGACGAAAAAGAACGGCGCGTGCCAGTTGAAAAGATTGGCGATATACAGACCGAACGGCACACCGAAAACCGAAGCCGCCGAAAACGCCGCCATAATCATTCCCATCGCCGCTGCGCGTCGTTCGTATGGAATGATGTCGGCGACGATTGCCAAAACCTGCGCTCCAATTAATCCGCCAAATAATCCGGCAACGATTCTCGACACCAACAAAATTTCATAGCTGGGCGAAATGGCACAGCACAAAGTTCCGATAAGGAATCCCGCGTAGGCAAACATCAAAACTTTTTTGCGGTCGAATCCGTCCACAAAAAACGCCGCCAGAAAACCCGACGCGCCCGCGCTGAATGTGTATGCCGCCACCAACATCGAAAATTGCTGAGAACTGATGTCGAAATACGGCATCAGATAATTGCCGAGCGGCATCATGATCATAAAATCCATGATGTGCGTAAAATTCAGCATCGTCAGCAGGAGCAAAATTATTTTTTCTTTAGATAACATTTCAAAACTTCGTGAAATTTCAAATTCATCATTAAGCAATTTTTAACGCGAAACATTTAAATTTTCGTGTTCTTTTCGTGTTTGTTCGTGGCAAATTTCCTATGTCATCTGCTTCCAGTCTTCGCCGCTAACTTCGCGCCAACGATCTTGAATCGCCTGAAATTCTTCGCTTGAAAGTTTTCCTTCCGACACATATTTCGCGTTTTCGCTCCAACGTCCCGGTTTGGTCGTGCCGACGATCATCGTGTCAATTCCCGGAATCGAAAGCGTAAAACGAAGCGCGGTTGAAGTTGCTTCTTCCAAACTTTTTTCTAAAAATTCAAACCTCAATTTCTGAACTCTGTCCCAATATTCGTGATGATAAGAATCGGACGGTTTTGAATCGTGCCGCCAGACTGCGTTGGCAATCGGGCGTTTGGCGATCACGCCGATATTTTTTTCTTTTGCTAATTTAATATTGCCGTCAATCGGCGTTTGGTCGGCGATGGAAACCGAAGTTTGCAGAGAATCGAAAACGTCCAAATCAAGCGCGTATTCCGCGTCTTCATTATCGCCCGAATAACCGATGTAGCGCGTGTAACCTTTTTCCTGCGCCCGTTGCAAGCCTTCGATAGCTTCGCCGCGCTTTAAAATTTCCGCCGAACAACTATGGAGTTGAGCGATGTCGAGATAATCGGTTTTCAGATTTCTCAAACTGTTTTCGATGGTTTCCAAAATGCCTTTTTTGGACCAATCTTCCCGCGTAAAAGCGTCTAACGCGCCGCATTTTGTCAAAAGATAAAAGTCCTTGCGCCGCTTGCCGACCGCCGCGCCGATCAATTCTTCGCTCGTTTTATAAGCCGCCGCCGTGTCAATCACATTCAGTCCGGCATCGAGTGCGGAATTTAACAATTCTTCAACCGTTTCGACCGTCTCGCCGCTCCAACCGATCTCCGCGCCGCCAAAGCCGAGAACGGAAAATTCCATATCGGTTTTCCCGAATTTTCGCTTTTCCATTTTTTTATTTCCCGACGCTGCTGCTCTCGTCAACCGCCGTGTTGACAGCGACTTCGCGCCATTCGTCAATGTTTTGCTTGACCGATTCCAACTTTTCTTCCATTCCCTTAACCGCGTCCGCACCGAGCGGCAGACGCAGCGGCGGATTTTCGGTTTCGACAACTTGAATCATCGCGGCACACGCTTTTTTCGGATCGCCCGGCTGATTTCCGTCATAGTCGCTCATTTTGTCGAGCCTTTCCGACGTAACATAATCGGCGATGCGGTTTTCCGGCATCACAAACGAACGTCCGGCAAAATCGGTGCGAAATCCGCCCGGCTCGACAATCGTGACTTTTATTCCGAGATGTTCGACTTCGCCCGCCAATGCTTCGGAAAAGGCTTCGAGGGCAAATTTTGTCGCCGTGTAATAACCGACCGAAGGAATCGAACGAAATCCGCCAATCGAAGAAATATTCAAAATATG
>JBGTFE010000040.1:0-19046 GCA_041747435.1 Pyrinomonadaceae bacterium
GAAATGGTAATGCCGGGCGACAATATCCAGATGGAGATCGAGCTGATCGCGCCGATCGCGATGGAAAAAGGACTAAGATTCGCAATCCGCGAAGGCGGCAGAACAGTCGGCGCCGGTACCGTCTCTGAGGTTGTGGAATAATTAAAAGGAAGTTTTTATGCCGAGAGATAACATAATTTTGCAGTGTACGGAGTGCAAAGAACGCAACTACGTGACGACAAAAAATAAAAAGAACCAGCCGAACCGGTTGGAGTTCAAAAAATATTGTCGCCGATGCCGTTGTCATACATTGCACAAGGAAAATAAGTAGTTGGAAATTCCAGATTCCATATTTCAGATTCCAGATTTGAAATTTGGAATAGCGAATCTGGAATTTTGAATCTTAGGGGTATGGTGTCAATGGTTAGCATGGAGGTCTCCAAAACCTTAGGTTCGGGTTCGAGTCCTGATACCCCTGCCAGCAAATTTTAGGAGAGAGAAAAGTGTCAGAAGCAGTCAAGAGAAAAGAAGGTGTCGGCGAATTCGTACAAAAGACGCGCGAGGAATTGAAGAAAACTTCGTTTCCTTCGTCTACCGACGTTAAAAATACAACGATCATCGTGATCATAAACGTGATCTTCTTTGCAATTTATTTGTTTCTGATCGACAAAGGCTGGACTTACGTTTTGGAAGGATTGACGTGGCTTGTCAATAAAATTGCCGGTATATAAAGGATTTTAAGAATGAGACAGTGGTATTTCATCCATACATATTCTGGGCACGAAAACAAGGTGCTTGAGAGCCTGAACGCGCGGATTCGCGATATGGAACTCGCCGGGCAGATCACCGAAGTTTTGCTGCCGAAGGAAACGGTCGTCGAAATGCGCGGTAACAAGCGCATTGAGTCGTCGCGAATGTTTTATCCGGGATATGTTTTGGTTGAGATCGAATGTAACGAAGCGGGACGAATTCCGGACAATGTTTTTCACGCGATAAAGTCGACACCGAAAGTTACCGGTTTTCTCGGCGGAAAAAATCCGACGCCGTTGACACAGGAAGAAGTCGATCAAATCGTGCATAACGTCGAAATTGCAGCAGAAAAACCGAAGCCGAAGTTCTCATATGAGCTCGGCGAAGTCGTTCGGATAAAGTCGGGACCGTTTGCGAGCTTTACCGGTAAAGTCGAAGAAATAAACGAAGATAAGACGACTTTAAAGGTTTCAATTACGATCTTTGGGCGTTCAACACCTTACGAATTGAGCTTTCTTGAGGTCGAAAAAGTCACGTTTGCAGAGGAAGAATAATGAGGACATTTTTGAATTTGCACAAAATTCAAAATCGTTAATCGAAAAATGGCAAAAAAGATAGAAGGTTATATAAAATTACAAATTCCCGCCGGGAAAGCGAATCCGGCGCCGCCGATCGGACCGGCGCTCGGTCAGCACGGCGTGAATATTATGGAGTTTTGCAAGGCGTTTAACGCCAAAACGCAAAACGACGATCCGGATATGAAAATTCCGGTCGTGATAACGGTTTATACCGATCGCTCGTTTACTTTTGAAACAAAGACTCCGCCGGCAGCGGATCTTTTAAGGAAAGCCGCGGGAATCGAAAAAGGTTCGGGCAAACCGAATCGCGAAAAGATCGGAACAATTTCGCGCAGTAAGATCGAAGAGATCGCAAAAAAGAAAATGACCGATCTGAATACGAACAATCTCGAATCGGCGATGCGGACGATCGAAGGAACAGCCAAAAGCATGGGCTTGACGGTTGAATAGTTTTTTAAAAAAGGGAGAAGCGTTAGCGACAAACATCGCAAATTAAAAACGTTTCGTTGGAACCTGGGATCAAAAATGGCAAAAAAAGGAAAAAAATATCTTGCGGCTTTGGAGAAATTAGAGCCAAACAAGAAATACACGCTCGAAGAAGGCGTGGCAAAAGTGAAGGAAGTCGCTTTTGCAAAGTTTGACGAAACGGTGGAATTGACGATGTGGTTGGGCGTCGATCCGCGAAAGGCGGACCAACTCGTTCGCGGAACGATCGTTCTGCCGAATGGTTTGGGCGGAAAATCGAAGGTCGTGGTCGTTATCGCGCAGGGCGATAAGATCAAGGAAGCTGAAGAAGCCGGCGCGGACATTGTCGGCGGCGACGATATCGTTGATCGCATAAAAGGCGGCTGGCTTGAATTTGACGCGCTTGTCGCGACGCCCGATATGATGGGCAAAGTCGGTCAACTCGGAAAAGTTCTCGGACCGCGCGGCTTGATGCCGAATCCGAAAACCGGCACGGTGACCATGGATGTCAAAACGGCGATCCAGGAGACGAAAGCCGGAAAGGTCGAATATCGCGTTGATAAAACAGGCGTTATTCATTCGCCGGTCGGCAAAGTTTCCTTCGACGAAGCAAAGCTTCTCGAAAATACAAAAGTTTTGATCAACGCTGTAATGAAGGCTAAACCGACGACGGCAAAAGGTCGCTATGTAAAAAAAGTCAATCTTGCGGCGACGATGAGCCCGGGCGTTCTGCTCGATGAATTAAGTTTTGTTTAAGCGAGGAGCGTGAAGAAAAATGAAAAGTAAAGCAGTAAAACAAGCAAATTTAAGCGCCCTCGCAGAGCAGCTGAATAATTCGAAATCGGCGATGATCGTCAGTTTTAATAAATTGACGGTTATCAAAGATCAGGAATTTCGCCATCAGCTGCGTGAAGCGGGCGCAAAATATCAGGTCGTTAAGAATACGATCGCGCGTCTCGCCGTAAAAGGCACGCCGTATGAAGAAGCGAGCGAGCATTTTACGGGCGTAACGGCGATCGCCTGGACGGAAAACGATCCGGTCGTTTTGTCGAAAACGATCTCAAAATTTATCAAGGACAATACCGACTTTTACACATTTAAAGCCGGAATTGTTGACGGCAAATTGGTCGATGCGAAACAGATAGACGCCATCGCGAGCCTGCCGTCGAAGGAAGTTCTTATTTCCAAGCTCTTGTATGTCTTAAATGCGCAAGCCCAGCGTATCGTGACGGTTATTAATGCCGTTCCGCGCGATCTGGCGGTTGTCATTAAGCAGATCGGAGACGGAAAAACGGATGCTCCGGCTGAAGCCAAAGCCGCCGAACCGGTGGTTGAGGCACAGCCTCCAGTTGAAGAAACCGCAGCGGAAGAGACCGCTGCGACAGAAGCAGTTGCCGAAGCGCATGAAACGCCTGCCGTTGAGGAAACATCCGCAACAGAGGAAACTCAGGCGGAATCTGCGGCGGAAGTGGAGCAAAGTTCTGAAGAGGGCGCGGCACCGGAGGAAACTTCGGATGAACCCGCGCCGGATGCGGAAGAAGAAGTGACAGAGTAGATTTTTCTAGCCGTGCTCAAGGTAAAACGAGCGAAGCGATTGTCAGGTCGCTTTGCAGCTCGGACGAATTTTTAAGGAGATGCAAGCCTTTGAAAATACGTTCCGTTGGGTTCTAGCGGCTGACAAACAACGTATCGCCAGCATCTTGCTGGTTGTCGTGAAGGCATCCTGCCTTCTGATCGTCGGCAAGATGCCAACGAGACAGCCGCCAGGATGGCGGCGGTACACGAATAAACACAGAACCCTATTTGGAGGAAAATTAATTATCATGGCAGTTACAAAAGATGATGTTGTCGAATATTTGAAAGGTATGACGCTGCTTGAAGCGTCGGAATTGGTAAAGGAATTGGAAGAAGTCTTCGGTGTTTCAGCCGCAGCCGCAGCCGCTCCGGTGGCGATGGCAGCCGCTGCAGGCGGTGACGGCGGCGGAGCCGCAGCCGCGGAAGAAAAAGACGCTTTCGATGTGGTTATCACGTCAGCCGGCGGAAACAAGATTTCCGTTATCAAGGTGGTGCGTGAAGTCGTTTCCGGTCTCGGCTTGAAAGAAGCCAAGGAATTGGTTGACGCCGCGCCGAAAGCTATTAAAGAAGGCGTTTCAAAGGACGAAGCCGAAGAAATCAAGAACAAACTGACCGAAGCAGGCGCAACGGTTGAAGTTAAATAGTTTAGTTGTTAAACTGGAAAGGCAGGCGTTTCTTTTAGGGCAACCGAAAATTGACGCTTGCCGTCTTAAAATATGCTCGAGAGTTTTGAGTTTTTTTAAGTGTAACCGGGAGTTTATTTTCCCGAAAATAATTGGAGCTAAGTGTCCTTTTTAGACACTGTCAAAAAATTTATATTGTAGCAGCACTGCTAAAAAATAAGCGGTCAGGGCAAACTTTACCCTCGACCGCATTTGCCGTCTTTTGTTGAAAAAGTTGTTGGGATAAATATCTAAAAGGCATCGTATCAACAAAAGTCATTTAAATCAACAAGTTTTTTCTCGACCGAAAAGTTCTTATAAAATTATGATCGTCAATCCGCTTCAAACTACTACCAACGGGCTCGGACGCCGCACAAGTCAGGCGCCCGAACGCGTAGATTTTTCAAAAATTTATACCTCGGCGCGCATTCCGAATCTTATCGAAGTGCAGCGCGAATCTTATAATCGCTTTCTTCAAATGGACCTCATTCCCGAGGAACGCGAAAGCGTCGGGCTGCAGTCCGTTTTTCAGTCGGTGTTTCCGGTTTCTGATTTCCGCGAAACCGCGACGCTCGAATTTGTCGAATACCAGATCGGCAACTGGCAGTGCAAATGCGGAAATTTGGAAGGCTTGGAACATTTGCGCGCAAACTGTAAAGAATGCGGCGCGAAGATCAAGGTCGATCCGTTCAATCCGGCTGAGGTGCTTTGTAATAACTGCGGAACTTTTAATGCAGTCCGCCCGAATCTTTGTTCGAACTGTGGTGAGCCGGTCGGTTTGAAACACAAACACGATCAGCAGGAATGCCAGGAGCGCGGAATGAGTTATAGCGTTCCGCTAAAAGTAAAAATTCGTCTTACGGTTTACGACAAAGATCCGGAAACCAATATCTCGACCATTCGCGATATCAAGGAGGAAGACGTTTTCTTCGGCGAAATTCCGCTGATGACCGATAACGGAACTTTTATCATCAACGGAACCGAGCGCGTTATTGTTTCTCAGCTTCATCGCTCGCCCGGCGTGTTTTTCAAGGGCGATCGCGATGCTTATCTGGCGAAGATCATTCCGTATCGCGGATCGTGGGTCGAGTTTGAATTCGATCAAAAAGGAATTCTTTATTCGCGGCTCGGCAAACGCAAAATTTTGGCGACGATCTTCTTGCGCGCGCTAGGTTTGTGGCTCAATCCGCAGATCGATATGAAGACGGTTTCCGACGGGATTCTGGAAGAAGTAATCAAAAATGCTGAATTTTCGAATGCCGAAATTCTGCGTCAGTTTTACGTGATCGACGAGGCTGAAATTCAAAAGGGCAAAATTTTCATAAGGATAAAAGAAGACGGCGAAACGAATCTTGACGGCATGCGAGCCGAAGAATCTATCAAGGACAAAAAAGAAGATGTCGTTCGCGTCGGCAAAAAGATAACGAAAGCGGCGATTCGCGAATTGAGAAAGCTCGGCAAAGAAAAAGTCGAGGTTTCACAAACCGATTTTGAAGGTGCGATCGCGCTGGACGACGTTGTAAATACCGAAACAGGCGAAGTGATCCTCGAATCGAACACCGAGATCACCGCTGCCAAACTGCAGCAAATTATCGAAGAAGGCGTTGAAAGCTTCTCGGTTTATTTTCCGGAAAAAGACGACATCGGCGGAATCATTTCGCAGACTTTGAAAAAGGATACGATCGCGAAACCGGTGGATGCGCTGCTGGAAATTTACCGCAAAATGCGTCCCGGTGATCCGCCGACCGTGCCTACCGCATACCGTTTGCTCGAGGGAATGTTTTTCGATTCGCGACGCTTTGATCTATCGCGCGTCGGACGCCTGAAATTTAACATTAAAATGGGCAGACCGGAACGCGAGGATCTCAACAATTCGCTTTTGAAAGCGGGGGATTTTTATGAAGTCACCAATTATCTTTTGCGAATGAAGAAAGACAGTGACAATTATTCACAAGACGATATCGATCATCTCGGTAATCGACGCGTTCGCGCCGTTGGCGAGTTGCTCGAAAATCAATTCCGCATCGGGCTTGAAAGAATGGAGCGCGCGATCAAGGAAAAAATGTCGATCCAGCAGGATATGAACACCACGATGCCGCGCGATCTTGTCAACGCGAAGCCGGTGACTGCTGCCGTTCGCGAATTTTTCGGTTCGTCGCAGCTTTCGCAGTTCATGGATCAAACGAATCCGCTTTCGGAAATTACGCACAAACGCCGTCTTTCGGCGCTTGGTCCGGGCGGTTTGTCGCGCGAACGCGCCGGATTCGAAGTCCGCGACGTTCACCCGACGCATTACGGTCGAATTTGTCCGATCGAAACGCCGGAAGGTCCGAACATCGGCTTGATCTCGTCGCTTTCGTGCTTTGCGCGAATCAATGAGTTCGGTTTTATCGAATCACCATACCGCAAAGTAATTGACGGTCGTGTGATCGAATACGTCAAAATTATCAACGGCGGCGAAACCAACTTGAAACCGAATATCCATCTACCTTTGGAAGAGGTCGAAGCCGCGAATAAAAAGCTTAAGAAAGGCGCCCGCGAAGCCGAATTCGAACCGTTTCCGTTTTATCTCACCGCCTGGGAAGAAGACAAATACATCATCGGGCAGGCAAATATCGAGCTTGACGAAAAAGGCAATATCGTTAATAAGCGAAACGCCGCCCGAAAGAAAGGCGAGTTCATTACGGCTGACAGTGATGAAATTCAATATATGGACGTTTCGCCGAAACAGCTTGTTTCTGTTGCCGCGTCCTTGGTTCCGTTTCTTGAAAACGACGACGCGAACCGCGCTTTGATGGGTTCGAACATGCAGCGCCAATCGGTTCCGCTTCTAAGAGCCGAATCTCCATACGTTGGCACGGGAATGGAACGAATCGCAGCGCGCGATTCGGGCGCGGTCGTAATCGCCAAGCGAAACGGCGTCGTCGATTACGTCGATTCCGAACGCATAATCGTCAAAGCCGACCATCAAGTCGACGGCACGATCTCGCGCGAAGTTACGGCGGATATTTATTCGCTCGTTAAATTTAAACGTTCGAATCAAAACACTTGTATCAATCAGCGCCCGATCGTACAGGTCGGCGAGCGCGTCAAAAAAGGAATGGTAATCGCCGACGGACCTTGTACCGATCGCGGCGAGCTTGCGCTCGGCAGAAACGTTTTAGTGGCGTTTATGTCGTGGCGAGGCTACAACTTTGAAGACGCGATTTTGGTCTCCGAGCGGCTGGTGAAGGAAGATTATTACACTTCGATCCACATCGAGGAGCTCGAGATCGAAGCTCGCGACACAAAACTCGGACCGGAAGAGATCACGCGCGACATTCCAAACGTCGGCGAAGTTATGCTTCGCGATCTGGACGAATCGGGAATCATCCGCATCGGCGCACAGGTGAAACCGGGCTCGATCCTCGTCGGAAAAGTTACGCCGAAAGGCGAAACGCAATTGACCGCGGAAGAAAAACTGCTTCGCGCGATCTTCGGCGAAAAAGCCGGCGACGTAAAGGACGCAAGTTTGACCTGCCCGCCTGGAATCGACGGAACGGTTGTCGATGTTCAAGTCTTTACACGTAAAGGTCAGGATAAAGACGAACGCAGCCTGGATATCGAATCGCTCGAAGAAGACGCTTTGCGGCGCGATCTTGAAGACGAAATTCGTATTTTGAGCGAACAGCGAGACGAGCGTATTTACGAGCTTTTCGAAGGTCGAAAATTGACGAAAGATTTGACCGACGGCAAAGACGTGATCCTGAAAAAGGGCGAAACTTTAACACGCGTAATGCTCAAGGAAGTTGACGCCAAGCTTCTCCGCAAGGCGGAATCGGCGGCGGGAACGATCGACATTGCGAACGAGATCAAAGAATACGAACAGCGCACAACGCGCCAGATCAACATTTTGAGCGATATCTACGAGGAAAAGATCACCAAGCTCAAGCAAGGTGACGAACTTCCGCCGGGCGTTATCAAAATGGTTAAGGTTTTCGTTGCGATGAAGCGAAAATTGAGCGTCGGCGACAAAATGGCTGGACGCCACGGAAATAAAGGCGTGATCGCTCGCATTTTGCCGGAAGAAGATATGCCGTATTTGCCCGATGGAACGCCGGTCGATATTGTGCTCAATCCGCTCGGCGTGCCTTCACGTATGAACGTCGGACAAATTTTGGAGACGCATCTCGGATGGGCGGCGCGCGTTCTCGGACTTCATTTCGCAACGCCGGTTTTTGACGGCGCGAGCGAAAAGGAGATCAAAGAATACATCCAGAAAGCCAACGATCGATTCGATGAACTCGGTATTCCGCCTTCGGTCGGACCATCCGGCAAAACGCGTCTTTATGACGGTTTGACGGGCGAGCAGTTCGAGCAAAAAGTAGCCGTCGGCTATATTTATATGCTCAAGCTTTCGCACCTTGTGGACGACAAAATTCACGCGCGCTCGATCGGACCGTATTCGCTGATCACGCAGCAGCCGCTCGGCGGAAAGGCACAATTCGGCGGACAGCGTTTCGGCGAAATGGAAGTTTGGGCGCTCGAGGCTTACGGCGCGGCGCATATTCTGCAGGAATTGCTCACGTGTAAATCCGACGACGTTGCCGGGCGCTCGAAGATCTATGAAACGATCGTCAAAGGCGAATCGAATTTCGAGCCGGGAATTCCCGAATCGTTCAACGTTCTCGTCCGCGAGCTGCAATCGCTTTGTTTGGACGTTGAGCTTATCACTGAAGAAGAGATCGATCCGGAAGCCGTAACCGCCGGCGTCGGCGAAGTTGTCGGAGCTGATTAATAATTGAGAGTTTTAGCGAATTTTTTGGAGAAAAAATGTTTCGATTACAACAAGATAACAAGACACAATTAACCCCGAATTTTGAGGCGATCCGCATCTCGCTGGCTTCGCCCGAAAAGATAAAATCGTGGTCGCACGGCGAAGTCACGAAGCCGGAAACGATCAATTATCGCACGTTTAAACCGGAGCGCGACGGGCTTTTCTGCGCGCGCATTTTCGGTCCGGTTTCGGATTGGGAATGTCTCTGCGGCAAGTACAAGCGAATGAAACATCGCGGAGTTATTTGCGATAAATGTGGCGTCGAAGTTACGCAGTCGAAGGTTCGGCGCGAGCGTCTCGGGCACGTCGATTTAGCTTCTCCGTGCTCGCACGTTTGGTTTTTCAAAGGCTTGCCGTCGCGCATCGGACACCTGCTCGACATCACTTTGCGCGACCTCGAAAAAATTCTTTATTTCGAGATCTACATCGTGGTCGATCCGGGCGACGCGCCTGGTCTAAAAGAAAAGCAGCTTTTGACGGATGAGGAATATCGCAATTTAATGCGCGATCATCCGCATCAATTTGTCGCAAAAATGGGAGCCGAAGCGATCAAGGATCTGTTGATGAAAGTCAACGTCGAGGAACTCGTGACCGATTTGCGCGGAAGAATGAAGGAAGAGAATTCACAGCAGAAAAAATTGAAATTCTCGAAGCGTTTGAAGGTTGCGAATTCGTTTTTGCGATCGGGAAATAATCCGGCGTGGATGATCCTGGACGTGATTCCGGTAATTCCGCCGGAGCTTCGCCCGCTTGTGCCGCTTGACGGCGGACGCTTTGCGACGTCGGATCTGAACGATCTTTATCGACGCGTGATCAACCGCAACAACCGTCTAAAAAAATTGATGGAATTGCGCGCGCCGGAAGTTATCGTTCGAAACGAAAAACGAATGCTTCAGGAAGCCGTCGACGCTTTGTTTGACAACGGAAGACGCGGACGCGTTTTGCGCGGCGCGAACAATCGTCCGCTCAAGTCTTTGTCCGGCACGCTCAAAGGGAAGCAGGGACGTTTTCGTCAAAACTTGCTCGGAAAACGTGTCGATTATTCGGGACGTTCGGTTATTGTCGTCGGTCCGGAACTCAAATTGCACCAGTGCGGATTGCCGAAGAAAATGGCTTTGGAATTATTCAAACCATTCATCTATAACAAGCTCGAACGTGACGCGCACGCCGCGACGATCAAGCAGGCGCGTGAAATGGTCGAGCGCCAAGAGCCGATCGTTTGGGACATTCTCGAAGAAGTGATTCGCGAGCATCCGGTTCTTCTTAACCGCGCGCCGACGCTTCATCGACTCGGAATCCAGGCGTTTGAGCCGGTTTTGGTCGAAGGAAAAGCGATCAAAATTCATCCTTTAGTATGCACGGCATTCAACGCCGACTTTGACGGCGATCAGATGGCGGTTCACATTCCGCTTTCCGCCGAAGCTCAGATCGAAGCGAGCGTTTTGATGCTCGCGTCAAACAATCTTTTGAGTCCGGCGAGCGGACAACCGATCACGGTTCCTTCACAAGATATCGTTCTCGGCTGCTACTATTTGACGCTTGACCGCGAAAATATGAAAGGGGAAGGCAAGGCGTTCAATTCGGTGGATGACGTTTTGCTGGCGCTCGACGCAAAAGCTGTTGAAACGCAAACGAAGATCAGACTGCGCTGGAAAGGCGATCTGATCGATCTGACCAAAGAGCATAACGCCCAGGATGTGATGCGGGCGATAGTCCGCGAAAAAGTTGAACGCGTGATCGATACGACCGTCGGGCGCGTTATCTTAAATGAGCGTTTGACGCGCGACGGCTTGCCGTTCGTCAACGGAACATTGAAGAAAAAAGGTTTGCAATCTTTGGTGAGCTTCTGTCATTTGAAGCTCGGACACGATCAAACCGTCGCTTTGCTTGATGATTTGAAAACGATGGGCTTTCTTTACGCAACGAAAGCCGGAATTTCGATCGGCATTGACGACATGGTCACGCCGGCGAGCAAAAAAGGAATCATCGAAGGCGCGCGCAAAGAGGTTGATAAACTTCAGAAACAATATGAAGACGCGACGATGACAAACCTCGAACGCGTGAACAAGGTAACGGCGATCTGGTCGGAAGTTACCGATCAGGTTGCGAAGGAAATGTTCAAGGCGATGCACACGCGCGAAGCCGAACGCCAAGAGCTTAATCCGATTTTGGTCATGGCAGATTCGGGCGCGCGAGGTTCGGAAGCGCAGATCCGGCAGCTTGCCGGTATGCGCGGGCTGATGGCGAAACCTTCGGGCGAAATTATCGAAACGCCGATCGTTGCGAACTTCCGCGAAGGCTTGAACGTGCTGCAATACTTTATTTCGACGCACGGCGCGCGAAAAGGTTTGGCAGACACGGCGCTCAAAACGGCTGATTCAGGTTATCTTACCCGTCGTTTGGTTGACGTGGCGCAAGACGTTATTGTTTCCGAACAGGACTGCGGAACGCTCCGCGGAATTTGGGCGGAAGCGATCATCCGAAACGGCGAAGAAGTGGAAAGCCTGCGGGACAGAATTGTCGGCTGCACGGCTTTGGACGACATCGTCGATCCGGTTGACGCCACGACGATCGTCGAAGCGAACCGAGAGATCAACGAGGAACTTGCCGCGCAAACTCAGCTTTCAGGCTTGATCCGTGTTCGAATCCGCTCGGCTTTGACGTGCGAATCGCGTCGCGGAATTTGCGTCAAATGTTACGGACGAAATCTCGCAACCGGCAACACGGTCGAAATCGGCGAAGCCGTTGGCGTTATCGCCGCGCAGTCGATCGGCGAACCCGGAACGCAGTTGACGATGAGAACGTTTCACGTCGGCGGAACGGCGCGTTTGGAACAGGAGACCAAACATGCCGCTGCTATGGACGGAACGGTCAAATATTTGGAAGATCTGCGCGTTATTAAAAACCGCGCCGGCGAACTCATTTCGATGAAACGCCAACCTTCGGAACTTGCGCTCATCGACGACCGCGGGCGCGAAGTCGCGCGCTATCAAATCGTTTACGGCGCGCATATTCAGGTCAAGGACGGGCAAAAGGTCAAAGAAGACCAAATGCTCGCAACGTGGGACCCGTTCACGTTTGCGATCCTGACGGAAGTTTCCGGAACGGTGAAATTCCAGGACCTGAAGGAAGGAAAAACGCTTGAAGAAGAGATCGATAAAGTTTCGGGACAAAAACGCCTTGTGGTGAAGGATTCGGATGAAAAAAGTCAACCGCGCCTCGAAATCCGTAAAGGCAATAAAGTTTTGAAAACTTATCAAATGCCGATTCGTTCCAACCTGCACGTCGAAGACGGACAGGAAGTTGAGGCTGGGGATATTATCGCGAAGATCCCGCGCGAGACTACGAAGACGAAAGACATCGTTGGCGGTTTGCCGCGCGTCGTCGAGCTTTTCGAAGCGCGACGCCCGGGTGAAACGGCGGTTATGTCGGAGATCGACGGTGAGGTCAAATTCGGCGCGATCGCCAAAGGTAAGCGCAAGCTTATTATCACCGGCGATGACGGCGAGGAGCGCGAATACGATATTCCGCGCGGAACGCACGTTTCGGTTCAGGAAGGCGACCGCGTCAAGGCGGGCGAGCCGTTGATGGACGGACCGCTCAATCCGCACGATATTTTGCGCGTTCTCGGAATGGAGCGTCTCCAGGAATATCTTGTCAACGAGATCCAGGAAGTCTATCGTTTGCAGGGCGTAAATATCAACGACAAGCATATCGAAACGATCGTACGGCAGATGCTGCGCTGGGTGAAGATCAAGGACGTAGGCGACACCGATTTTCTTCTCGAAGAGCAGGTCGATCGCTTTCGTTATGAAGACGAAAACCGGCGGATTCGGGAAGAAGGCGGACAATCGGCAAGCGCCGAACCGCTGCTTCTCGGAATCACGAAAGCGTCGCTTTCGACCGATTCTTTCATTTCGGCGGCTTCCTTCCAGGAAACGACGCGCGTTTTGACCGAAGCGGCGATTTCCGGTCGTGTGGACTACTTACGCGGTTTGAAGGAAAACGTCATTATGGGACGTTTGATCCCGGCGGGAACCGGTATGAAATATTATCGAAATGTGAAGATCGCGAGAGATCCGACAATGGATCAAAAACGCGAGGAAGATTACGACGATTTTTCAACGATGACCGGCGGGCTGGACTTGCCGTTGGCGGCTAATGTGCCGGGTGTGGAAACGGATGAAGGTTATGACGAAGCCGAAGAAACGCTCGACGAACTGAGCCTCGAAACCGAAGAAGTCTATGACGATTCGGTCGGCGAAGAAATAACGATCGAAGAAGAAGGCGACGATTTTTGATCGTAACAAAATACGAGATCGAAGGAGGCTGTTCAAGAAGAATAACTTTTTGAGCAGCTTCTTTTTTGTTTGGATGAACTTGTGCGTTTTGAGATTTGGTAGTTAGTAAATTGCAGATAACGACGTGTCTCAGATGGTTCTGACAAAATCTCAAGAGGTTATGGGCAATGAAAGCAAGCCGATTCCAAGGTTTGCTTTTTGCAATTTGCTTCGTATAAATCGTTTTGATCAAATTGCTGGACGACGACCTTTTTTATTAATAATGCACATCCGTAAAACGACTCGTTAAATCAAAAAAAAGAGACTGTCTTTTCAGACAGTCTCTTAAAGCTTCTAACTAAAATCTAGCCTAGAAGATAAATCGGAAACCAAATCGAACAGCACGTCCAGTCTGCCAGGCGACCGGCGCTTTATATGTACTATTGATATTGAATCCCGGATCATGTGCTACCGAAGCATTCAGTTCATTAATAACTCCTCTTGTTGTAAGGATATTTACAGCCTGAACAAATGTCGGGGCAACTTCACTGAAATCAAGTAAATAATAAGCACTGGATTCGTCATTATCAATAAATGTTACCGCGTTTTCATTGAAAGCGTTGAGAACATTTATATCAAATGCCAGAGCAAACTTATTATCACGACCGAATTTATAACGTTGGGTCAAACTAAAGTCAGTTTGCGTAAAGAAATCGGTTCTTCCCAAATCACCGCGTGTTGTCTTCACAATGGGAATACCATATATGTCAACAAAAGTGGTAATCGGCGTGCCTGATTGAGCGGTTGTAAAGAACGAAAAATCAGTACTGATCGCTTTATTAACCCGCCATTCATGGGTATAAGTTCCCGATGCCTTAAAGACATGCGGGCGATCTGTAGCTAATCTACCATTATCCAGCGCTCCGTTCGCAGCATATCCAAGGAACGGTAAATCGAAGAAACGATTTACGCCCGGCGATGTTCGACCATCTTCATCCGAACTTGCCAAACCTGAATAGTTGCCATACAAACGGCTGTATGTATAGTTTAGATTGAAACTAAGATTTTTGACAAAGCGCGAGTCAAGCTCAATCTGGATTGCGTCATACCGACGCTGCGCAGTTGCGAGCCTTTCAAACCCTAAATCTCTGGCACGTTTCAGATGCAGTCCTTTTCCGGGATTGGCAATGATATAAAATTCACTTCCTTCCGGCGTTAAGAAACCAGCATCTTCTACGGCATCTAGAACGTTACGATAAAGATATCGCGCGGTTAGAACTGAACTGCGCATAACTTCACGTTGGAATTCAACAGTGAACTCAGCTTGACGGAACGGTTTGAGATCCGGATCAACCGCGCCAGCCAAAAGTGGCGCACCGCTTCCCAAAACCAAATTAGGAATATTTGACGGAATGCGATAATCAAGCTGACATCTGGTCAAATAACTTCCCATTAAACCGCCTGCAGGACAACCGCCGCCGATCGGGTCGCCAAAGTTTCCGACGATTCTGGGCATTGTGATACTTCTCATCGTTGGAAATGCGCCGTTATACAGTGGATGTCCGACACCAGGAATTTCAAAAAAGTCGACGCGGAAAAAATCTCCGCCGAACGAACCGCGGGGCAGTTCAAATTTCAGACGATCATAAAACCAGCCGTAGAACGCGGCAATCTTAGTTTTACCATCCCCTGTCAGAGCGTACGAAACACCTAAACGGGGAGCGAGTTTCTCGCCAAAATTGAACGCCAAGTCAGTTTTTTGACCATTAAATGCAGGCAATTCTTCTTTTTCCGCACGTAATCCAAGATTAAGCGTCAGACGCGGGGTCGGTTGCCATTTATCTTGAATATATAGCGATTGGTTTTGATTGCTTGCAGCGCCAATCGTTCCAAATCTCAAAGAACATCCGGTTCCGATCGTACCCGGTCTGAGAGCAATCGGTTCACTTACTCCGGGAACTACAAATGCCCCAAAGCAAACCGGAAATGTCGTTCTTCCATAGTAAAGTTCGATACGACCTGTATCAGCATAACCCTGCTCGACGTCATTACTGACGGTGTTGTATTGATAACCAAACTTGATTTCATGACGACCGCCGAAATTTCCGACGACGAAACTGGCATCCGCATCAAAGCTGTCTCGGGTCGAAACGTCTTTGACTACCTGGAAGTTATTGTTCGTGGTCTGATTTGACGAACCAAAATTTCCCGGACAGCCAACTTGCGCAGGCGTGAAGCCCGTTCCTTGACGGCATCGGTATCTCGGAACTTTCGGAACACCGTATGATCCAAGTTTTTCATTTAAGAAACCATGCACGTAGCGCAATGTGGTAACCCAATTATTTGTGGGCGTCCAAACCGCTTCTACTCTTGAGTTATTCGAGTTCTGACGTCCGCCTTGTTTTGCGACCAAATCTGCTCCGCTTCTGATACCATCGGGAAACTCACCAAACGGCGGTAGTCCGATAGCAAAATTACTGCCCAGGAATACACCATCTAAAATGATCGGATTCCAAGTGAAACTTCCCGATAAACGCAATCTACTGGTCGGATTGGCGTCGAGCCTAATAAAAGCATACTCATTAGTTTGTTTTGATGTTGCTTCTTGAACGCTCGTGATTGTGCGAGTACCGGTTGCTCCGCCTTGAGGGGAAGTAGGAACGGTGTTGAAAAAAGTCGTAGATCTGGTGCCTTGGAAAATTCGCGGCGAATAAATTCCGTAAAACCAGAATTTATCTTTAACGATCGGTCCGCCGATAGATGCTGTCGGGAAAAAATTAGTTCCTTTGTCTCTGAACCGCGGAAACACCTCGACATATTGTCCGGTTGTGCCGGCACCCGTCAGGAAATTGCTATATATCGGATCCGGTCCCGCACTCAATTTGGACGGTTCGAATTGCGCGCCAAAACTTCCTCGGAACTGGTTTGTTCCGCTCTTTGTAACGACGCTGATCACGCCGCCCGTAGCGCCGCCAAACTCAGCTTCAAAACCACTCGATTTAACCTGAATTTCCTGTACCGACTGGTAAGGAATATCGTTGTTAGAATTGAGTGTTCCTGTACGGAAGTTATTAACTTCTTGTCCGTCGACGACGAAACTGTTTTCGGAACCTGACGCTCCGTTAACCTGAAAACCACCGGCTAAACCCTCACCGCGCGTTGAAACCGTAGTTCTCAACAAACTGGTGAATGAGGTTCCTTTCGGAAGGTTCTCAATTTCTTTTTCGGTAATATTTGTTTGAGCCTTTGTATCTGTCGTATCAATAATTAAATTATCGGTCGTGATAGTAACTTCAGCCCCTACGGTTGGAGTAAGCGTAAATTCGACGGTGGTGGAAATACCAATCAAAACTCTTACTTCTTTTGTTTGACCTTTAAACCCGGCAATATCCGCAACCGATACTTTATAGGTACCCGGCGGAAGTCGAAATGCCGTAAAAGATCCTTCGTCATTAGATACAATTGTCCGGTTAAAACCTACGTTGATACCGCTGATGGTTACAACAGCGGCGGGAATAACCGCCCCATTTGCATCTTTAACTGTTCCCCTTATTTCACCTACTGTGTCTTGGGCAAAAGTGCTTGCGCCAAAACACAGAGTGATCAAAAGTGTTGAGAACAATAAAAAAATATGTTTTCTCATTTTTCTGCTCCTTAATATTCTAAAAAATCACTATTTGCTGTCATACTTAAACAACCAGTATGGTTGTCTATCAGCAAGTCTAATTAGTGCTGCTATATTTCTTACAATTTGAATGCCATACACACAGCGACACCAGGACCAACAGTAAGTTGTATGTTTTGAAGACTTTAGGCGATATTATTATTTTGAATTGCTTCTGGTTGAAGAAGAAAGTCTCCAGATTTTCGGATGTTATACGATATTTCATTAAAACTCGATAATATTCTCTGCTCAACTCTTATTTTTGTTATGCTAACATCAACTATTAGTAGTGGAAAAAATTTATCGGGACTCAGTTCACAACATCATTCGTATCAAGACAGACGATGAAGAAGGTAAGCTTCTTGCGCGTCTGATCGACACGGCTGAATTTCAGCGCTTGAGGCGAATAAAACAGCTCGGCTTGGCGCATTTTGCATATCAGGCGGCTGAACATTCGCGTTTTACTCACTCTTTAGGCGCAATGCATCTTGCAACGCGCGTTTTAGAAAAGCTCGGCAAAAAATATCAGATCGCCCCGGCGGCACGAACCGCTGTCCGCGTCGCCGCGCTTTTGCACGATATCGGTCACGGACCGTTTTCTCACGTAATCGAAACGATCCTCAATTTTCACCACGAACAATTCACGATCGACGCGGTTTTGAGTGATGAAACCGAAGTCGGACAAATTCTGCGCGCTTATTCCGCGGCGCTTCCCGAAAGTGTCGCTGAGATCATTCGCGGAAACTTCCGACCGATGGCGCTTGCGCAGCTAGTTTCCTCGCAGCTCGATGTCGATCGAATGGATTATCTTCTGCGCGATTCTCTGATGACCGGCGCGAAATACGGAATTTTCGATCTCGAATGGATCATAAGATCGCTCGAGATCGATGAGGAAAACGACCGGCTGTATGTTTCGGCGCGCGGAATTTACGCGGTCGAAGATTATCTGCAGGCACGTTATTATATGTTTCGGCAGGTTTATTTTCACCGCACGCTTCGCGCCGCCGAAGCCGTTCTTCGGTCGCTTTTCCGGCGCGCTTTGACGCTGTTTCAAAACGGAAAGGATGTTTGGTTTGCGCCTTCGACGGCTTTTGAAAAGATTCTTGCCGGCGGAAAACTTTCCTTGAAAGAGCACCTCGAATTGGACGATTCGGATGTCATCTTTCATTTCAAACAATGGCAAAAGTCGGACGACAAGATCTTATCCGATCTTTCGAAGCGTTTTGTAAACCGCAAATTTTTCAAAGTTTTTGATCTCGATATGCCGGAAAGCAGCCGCCGCGAATTTTTGGACAAAACGCGAGAAACTATTACAAACGCAGGTTTTGACGCCGATTATTACTTTGCCGAAGATCACGCCGGCGACGTGCCGTACTATTTCTATTCAAAAGCTGCGACCGATCCGAAAAATTTTATTTATGCCGAAGAAGGATTTTCGCAGCCGCAGATCCGCGAGATTTCCGAGATCAGCGCCGCGATACGCGGGCTTCAAAAAAGTTACCAGATTCACCGCGTCTGCTTCCCGCCCGAATTAAAAAACGAGATCTCAAAACTCTACCATCAAAATAGCGCGGCGCGACGCCCGGCGTCCGGCAGCTAAACTTTTTTCTACTCTTACCGTATAATCATCACCAAACATCCAAGTCTTAAGGAGATAAAAATGCATAAATTCAGCTTTCGATTTATTATCGCTTTGATCATCGCGCTGGCGATCAACACAACCGCTACGGCGCAGATCAGGGCATTTGATCTCAGCCGTATGGACATCGCGGCTGACGCCTGTACCGATTTTTTTCAATATACGAATGGAAACTGGTTGAAGAATACCGAAATTCCTTCGACCGAATCGCGCTGGGGAACTTTCAATATCCTTGCGGATAACAACAACTCGACCCTCAAGGAAGTTTTGGAAAAAGCGGCGAAGGAAAAATCCGGAAGCGGAACGGATGCGCAGTTGATCGGCGATTTCTACGCGTCCTGTATGGACGAAGCTGCGATCGAAAAAGCAGGCGCGCAGGCGCTCAAGCCCATTTTTCAACGAATAAACAGCGTCAAAACCAAAGCAGACCTGATAAAGCAGATCGCCTTAATGCACAATCAAGGCATCTCATCGCTTTTCGGCTTCGGCGGCGGACCCGATCTGAAAAATTCTTCGATGGTAATTGCAAACACCGGACAGGGCGGTTTGAGTTTGCCGAACAGCGAATATTATACAAAAACGGATGAAAAGTCGGTCGAGATCCGCGAAAAATTTGTCGAGTACGCGACGAAGATGTT
>JBGTFE010000041.1:0-12200 GCA_041747435.1 Pyrinomonadaceae bacterium
TCACGAATCGCCACATATTCCATCTCCGGCGTGATAATTCCCTTCCGCGCATAATGAATCTGCGTCACATTCGCGCCCGATTTAGCCCGCAACGGCGGACGCTGTAACGCCGGAAATTCTTCGTTCTGAGTCCCGTCTTTAGACGGCTTTGCTTTAGCGAATTCTTCCGCGCCTTTGGTTAAATAACCGTTATCCTGCGGCAAAATTTCGCGCCCGACATATTCTTCGACATCGCCTCTTGCAAGAATCCATTCGCGCCTTAATTGCGGCAAACCTTCGCGCACATCGCATTTCACCGCCGGATCAGTCCAAACGCCGCTCGTGTCATAAACTCTGACCGGCGGATTTTCTTCCAATTCACCGTCAAAATTTTTAGATGGACTGAGTGCGATTTCCCGAAACGGGACTCTTAAATTATGTTCGTTTTGATTGATTGTATTGCCATTCGTTTCAACGTAAATCTTCCGCGAAGCCGGCAATTTCATCTCGTCCGAGGTCTTTTCGTTTAAAATTTTTTCACTCATTGTTTTTCTCCCTGCGTCGGTATTATCCGCATCAGGTTTTTAGGGTCTCCGGATTTTGTATTTTAGATTTTGGATTGGTTTTTCAATCGCAAATCGCAAATCTAAAATCGCAAATTTCCGAACTCTCAGCTTCCGCTCCCCTGAAAACTTTTGCTGGCTTTATTTTATTCTACTGAACTCTTCTCTTCAAATAATATGGAGCGTACTATTTCAGTTAATTGAGATGGTCTAAGATTTTTCTCAAAAACCATCAGCCTTTCAATTTGTTCAAAATCAATTTCATGGCATGCATTACTAAGAAGTATTATTGGTGTCTTTGACAAAGCAAAATTATTATCCTTACTATCCCAAACACCGCTTCTTATTTTTTTTATTAAAAACGCTCCACCGTAAAATCGGTCTTTGAAAGTCGCTTCTAAAGGTATTTCCACACGCATCATCAAATCAGTTATTATGAGGTCATAGTAATTTGTTTGGAGTAGATAAATTGCTGATTCAACAGTTGAATATAAATCAAATTCAATATCTAGAAAGTGTTCTAAGGCAAAAGTATAGTTTTTAGCATATAGTGGTTCATCATCTATAAAAAGAATTTTCTTTTTCTGTTCACTTGGCATCGGATTTAATTACGGAAGCCTGAGACAATCCTAACAATCTTTCAGCACGACAATCCCATAAACTTCTCTGTGCGTCTAATAGTTTCATTTGTAAATCATCGAATTCACCATAAATCATAGGGTCTATCGTTTTACTGCTTTTTCTAGTATCTAATAAATTTCTCGTAGCAATCGATTGGCATTGAAGTGCTATGTTTTTTGAAGTATGAAAAATTTCTTTTTCGATTTCGGAGAAAGATGTTTGAGAAACACTATAACAATCAATCACGGCTTTTGCCGCGTTGTGGATGTTTTCAAAAACACCGGTTTGTACGGCTATTTCTTTGTCTAGTCTAAGTCTTCGAATTTCATCTCTTAGATTTTGAATAGCTTGAATAGAATCTCTAAGACTTTGCAAAGTAGCTTTTAGTTCTGAATCGAGAATGTCTATCGAACGGTTCGATTGAGCAAACTGATTTTTCAATCTTTCAATTGATTCGGTTGTTTGGGAAGTATTTTTACTATTTATCAAAACTGCAATTAGACTCGTAATAGCTACCATTAAGGAAGCAATTGCGGAAATAATCGCTATGAGCACTGTTTTATCCACAACTATTTAGGTATTTCTATTTGAGGTAGACCAATCGCTGAGTTTACAGATAATCTCTTGACTACTTCATCAGCCGATTTATTTTCAGAGGCGATTTTTTCTCTCTCAAGTTTTAATTTTTCTAAAAGAAAATTATGTCTAAGTTCAAACTCGGCAAAAATATCACTCCAAGTTTTTACGTACATCTTACAATTGCCAATTGAATATACTAACGACTCTTCCCCATGATTTTTAGCACTTTCAATTTCTCTCTCAATATAGCCAGAATTATCGAACCCGTTTCCGACAAGATAAAACTCCCAAAATATTTTCTTGCCAAGAAATTCATCGGCGCTTAGAATAACATCCCTATAATCCTGCAGTCTTAACAATTGTTTTTTCCCAAGGTTGATTTTTGGATGTTTTAATTCAACGCAAACACTATTAATCAATTTTTCCTTATCAACTAGCTGCTGACGAACCATAAAAATATCCATCTCCCCTAACTTATCTGCGTGATCAATCTTGCCGTCGATTTTTTCTTTCTCAACTTCAAAGACAAATCTGCGTAATGCTTCTTCGAACTTTGGCTCCGCGGCAGTGACTAGGTGATACTGTTCGCCAAAAATCCAATAGTGATTTTCAACTACATTCTGTAAATGAGGAACCTCACTTGCGCCCAATTCTTTGTTAAAAACTAAGTCTTTCAAATCAGCAATTACTTTATATCTATCTTCGATGAGTTTAATTGTCTTAATTATATTCGATAGACTTGAGACCTTTAATGTTTCTGCCAACTGTTTTCTATCCTCTGGGGTGAGTTGAACAATTTCACTGATAATTTCAAGTAATTCGTCTCTTTCTCCACTATCCATAACTAAAAACAGCAAACTTGAAAAAGTTTTTTGTTGTTGGATATTTAGACCGGTGAAAATTTTTGGTTCCACCTGATAAAGTTCTTTAATAAATTCTTCATAATTTTCTTTTCGTATTTTGTCCCATTCATTTATTCCAAAATTGGGTAAAGCGTCATTTCTTTCTAAGTCAATAATTAATCTTTCAGCACCAGCTTTGAGGAAAGGTTTTCTCTTCTCTCTTAAATAATCGTCAATCTGTCCTTGCAATGATCTATAAGTCTTAGCTTGCGGTGATTCTCGGGAAACGGGAGATAAGAGAAATTGAGAATCGAAATCATCGAAAAAATTACTTTCCACAAACAAACTGTGAAAGAAGTGATCACCTTTGTTATTTAATGTGGTTGTTTCTGTATGATTTTCTTTGTCTTTAGAATCAATAAAATAATATCTTGAATATTCATCGTTGAGCTTTTTACTCCATCGAATATATCTTACGTCAAACGTAGAACCATTTAGTTTGATTTCTTTACGTTCTCTGTCACTGACTAAATCTGAATAATCAAATGGTACTCCATTAATTGTTAGTAATTTCTTTATAGAAAAAAGTTCCAGATACCATCCGAATTCCCGACTCAAATAATCTTGTATTTCATTTTCAAAAGCATAAGAAGTTAGCCCAAAGATTTTCTCAAAGGTAACAATTGTTCCTGTTTCGTGATTACTTTCGGTTGGTTGTGATGCTTCATATGAGTGCAATTCTTTAGAAAGAATTTTTATTTCATAAAACCAATTTTTACAATTCTCTGCATAAACTGTTTTCCAATGCGCTTCTTCGGCAAAATTGAAAAAGGTAAGTCTGCCGACGCCGTTCTTCCCGTGAATCTCGGAGGTTAACCTTGGCGCATTAGGATCGAGTTCTTTTTCCGACTCTAAGAAAGGCTTGAATTTTTTAACCAATTTTCTGTTGTCGATGCCGCTGCCATTATCTTTTATTTGTAGGCTAACAATTCCTCCAAGTTCATGATTTTGAAAATTAACTTCGACCCTAGTTGCACCGGCATCAAACCCATTCCAAATAAATTCAGCAATTGAGTCGGCAACTTTATATCGTCTTAAATGTTTTTTTATTCCATTCGGGGTAACTTGTATTTTTTGCATAAGAGATACCTTATATTAGTGGAAATTTAATCAATATATGTGGACCAAGTTAAATTGCTATTTATTACTCTTAAAATACATCATTTGCACCTTTATGTCTTGACTTCAAATCCAACCTGCGTTAAAAGATAGGCATATCAACAATCAAGGCGGGCGACATGGTTTTAGGGTTCGTTTGTCTAATTTTATTTCCGCCCAGTCAATCTATCAAAAGCAGTCCAAATCTCGCTCATTTTATCGTTGGAGATTTTGCCGAGTTTGTCTTTGATAAAGCTTTTATCGACCGCTGTCAGTTGAAAGACGAGCGCGACGGACGGTTGGCGCAGATGATTTTCGGCGTCGGGTTCAATGAGAATCGTTCCGGAAAAGCGCAAGGCATCTTGTTGGGTTGTTAGCGGAACGAGCAGAACGGTCGGCAGGGACTTTTCTTTTTGAACGACGATTGCGGGGCGTCTTCCGGCTTGAGCGCGTCCGCCGCGCGCGGGAAATTCCACCCAAAAGATTTCTCCGACATTCATTTGGGATTTTCCTCAAAATCAAACATTTCCCAACCTTCCACTCCGATCGCCTGCCATTCTGCGAGTTCGTTTCTTAGATCGTCGTTCATCGATTCATCGGTGAGCGGGATGATAAGCACGCCTTTTTCGGTTTCGATCACGCGAAACTGCGTTTCTTTTTTGAATTGATAACGCTCGACAATTTTCTCCGGCAGCGTCAATTTTCCGGTTTCCTCTATGGTTAGAACTTCCGTTGGATTCATAGACTTATTTTAATGCAAAAAGCTGCGAAGACATAATCTTTTCTTCGCGCCCGATTGTGATGAAGGAACTCGGCAAGTAAAATTACCAAAGATGGAAACCGTCAGACGAGCAAAATTCTCCGAATTGCCGGCTTACGCGGCGTGGATTGTCGCTTTGACGGCGACCGTCGGGAGTTTGTTTTTTAGCGAGGTGATGCAGTTTCCGCCGTGTGTTTTGTGCTGGTATCAGCGGATCGCCATCTATCCGCTCGTGTTTGTCATCGGCGCCGGGATAATTTTACGCGATCGCAGAATGAAGTTTTACGCGCTGCCGCTCGCGCTTGGCGGTTTTGCGATTGCGGTTTATCACAATCTGCTTTATTACGGCGTGATCCCTGAAAGCGCGGCACCGTGCACGGAAGGCGCGTCGTGCACCGAAACGCACATCGCGTGGCTCGGATTTGTTACGATACCGCTTTTGTCGCTCGCGGCATTTGCGGCGATAAGCGCGGGTTTGTTTTTTTATAGACCTGCAGAAACACGCACAGAGTAAGTGTGTTTTGGCGCCCTTACTGCGTGCGGGCTTCTGCACGCTAGGAGCATTTCAATATTATGAGTAAAGAGATCAAAATTTTAGGCGTGATCGCGCTTCTTGTAATTATCGGCGCGATCGTCGGCGCGAATTATTATCGAAATTCGCAGCAAAGCGTACGCGTTACGGGCAACAGCAATTCGAACAGCGCGGCGGCGATTCCGCCCGAAACGCTTGTGCGCGCCGATAGTCCGACGCTCGGCGCTCCGGATGCGAAGATCACGCTTGTGGAATTTCTCGATCCCGAGTGCGAGTCTTGCGCGGCATTTTCGCCGGTCGTGAAGAAAATTCTCAAAGACTACGACGGTCGCGTGCGTCTTGTCGTTCGATATATGCCGCTTCATCCAAATTCGATGCTCGCCGCGACTTACACCGAAGCCGCGGGCGAACAAGGCAAATATTGGCAGATGCATGACCTTCTTTTCTCGCGCCAAGCGGAATGGGGAACGCGCCACGGACCGGCGCAATCGCCGCAGCCAAACGCCGCCGAGATGTTTGAAAAATATGCGAAGGAAATGGGCTTGGATATGCAAAAAGTCAACGCCGCGGTAAAGGAAAACCGCTTTCAAGCCAAACTAAACCGCGATCTCGCCGACGGTCGAACGCTCGGCGTGCGCCAAACACCAAGCTTTTTTGTAAACGGCAGAAAGCTCCAAAGATTCGGCGAAGCTGACCTCAGAGCTTTGATCGAGGATGAGCTGAAATAAAGTTGGACAAAGCCGCGCGATTAAAATGCGGAAGAGTTTGACGACTTTGAGCGTCTAAGAAAAAATAAGACTATGCATTTCAAACAAATTGTATTTAGCTTTTTTATCGTTTCGCTCTTGATCACGTCCGCCTGCGGACAAAAACCGAAAGGTTTAGCAGAAAACGAGACCGTCGCAACCGCAAACGGCGACGTGAAATTCAAGATCGAGGCGGTCGCGAGCGGCTTGGAAGTTCCATGGGCGTTTGCTTTTTTGCCTGGCGGCGACCTGCTTTTTACCGAACGTCCGGGCAGAGTTCGCCTGATTGAAAGCGGTAAATTAAGAGCAGAGCCGGTTTTTACAGTGCCTGACGTCGAGCCATCGAGCGAAAGCGGTTTGATGGACGTTTCGCTTCATCCGAAATTTGCCGAAAATAAATTCGTCTATCTCGCATACGCTTATCGCGGCGACGGCAAACAGGTAAAGGTCGTGCGTTATAAGTTCGACGGCGCAAAATTGATCGAGCCGAAAATTATCATCGAAGCGATTCCCGCGGCGCCAAATCACGCCGGAACGCGCGCGCGTTTTGGTCCGGACGGCAAACTTTACGTAACGACCGGAGACGCAACCGATTGGAATCTGGCGCAAAAACTCGATTCGGTCGCCGGGAAAACTCTGCGGTTGAACGACGACGGCAGCGTTCCGCAAGACAATCCTTTTATCGGGCAGAAAAACGTGCGCCCGGAAATTTGGTCTTACGGGCATCGCAACGCGCAGGGTTTGGCATGGCAGCCTGGAACCGATTTGATGTTTCAGACGGAACACGGACCTTCGGGTTTTGAAGGCAAAGGCGGCGGCGCGGACGAAGTCAATCTCGTAGAAGCCGGAAAAAATTACGGTTGGGCGGAAATTTGGGGAACCAAAACACGCGAAGGAATGATCGCGCCGCTGCTCGAATATTCTCCAGCGTGCGCGCCCGCGAGTGGTGCTTTTTATACCGGCGCTGCTTTTCCGCAATTCAAAGGAAATTTTTTTCTTGGATGCCTCCGCGGAACACGGCTGATCCGCGTCGTGCTTGATGGCAGAAAGGTCGTCTCTCAGGAAGATCTGCTGAAAGGCGTTTACGGCAGAATACGCGAAGTCGCCGAAGGACCCGATGGAGCGATCTATTTCTCGACATCAAACCGGGACGGTCGCGGCACACCGGCAGCGGAAGATGATCGTATCCTGCGTCTCGTGCCGGCGAAGTAAAAAATCGAAACAAAAGCCTCCCGTTTCCGTTTAAAATTGACAACTTTCAAACAAATAAGCGAATCTATTTTCAACTGAGCTCCATCAATTCAATCAATAAAAAGGAAATATTTTATGAACTATCATTCAACCAAATATGCGCGCTGGCAGCAGGCTTTGTCCGCGCTGATACTTACAGTTTTTCTTTTCGGTCAATCTTTTGCGCAATCCGCGCTTTCCGCAGCTGAAAAGGAAATTGTCGAGAATATTACGATCGCTTCGATAAAAGAAGCAACCGCGGCGCTTTCGGCGGAAGATATGCAGGGACGCGGAACGATGCAGCCAGGCGGCGACAAAGCGGCAAATTGGATCGCCGACCGCTTTCAAAAACTCGGCTTAAAACCGCTCGGAGATAAAGGTTCTTATCTGCAGAAAATCGAATTTAGGGAAACGGTTGCCGCGAGCGAAACAGCCTTTAAGATCGGCGATGAAAGCCTCGCATACGGAACCGATTTCGCGTTCGTTATAAAGAACGGCAGCAAAGATGTTAGCGGCGAATTGGTTTTTATTGCCTACGGCATTCAGGCAAAATCGATCAATCGCGACGATCTAGCCGGAATGGATGTCGCCGGCAAGGTTGTGGTAATGCTCGAAGGTCCGCCCGCAAATATTCCAAAAGACGCCTGGGAAAAACAAAAAGCAAGCGAACTTTTTGTCGGCGGCGTGATGATGAAAGGCGCGGCGGCGATCGTTTTTATCGGACACGGACGCGAGGAACATCCGCCTGAAGAAGGAATTCAATATTCCAGCAGAAGGCAGATCACATTGCCGGACGAAAAAGGTTATCCGATCGAAATTCCGCCGATGGTCTATCTAAGCTCGAACGCGGCTGAGAAGGTTTTTAGCAAATCCGGTGTCACCTATAGGGAGGCGCTTGCTCAAGCCGAAAAGAATGATTTCAAAGCGTTCAAGCTGAATCAAAAAGCAAAGATCGTAGCCAAATACAAATCGACCAAGGGTTTCGGCTCAAACGTCGTGGGCTATATCGAAGGTTCTGACGCGAAATTAAAGGAAGAAGCCGTTTTGTTTTCTGCTCATTACGACGCATACGGGACGGAAAACGGGAAGATATATCCGGGCGCGGCTGACAATGCGCTTGGCACGGCTGAAATGCTCGCGGTTGCCGAAGCTTTTTCAAAAATGAAACCGAAACGCTCTATGATCTTTATCGCCGTTACCGGCGAAGAATACGGGCTCTACGGTTCGAAATACTGGGCGAAAAAACCGACGTGGGATATCAAAAAAGTTGCTGCGAATTTGAATCTTGACGGTATAGGTTCGGAAGTTTACGCGCCGGTCAAAACGATTGTCGGCTACGGCGCGGAACATTCCAGCTTGGGCGCGATGCTCGCCGACGTCGCTAAGATCTTGGATATCAACGTAATTCCCGATCCGATTCCCGACGAAAAGATATTTCTCCGTTCGGATCATTATTCGTTTGTCGAGCGCGGTGTGCCTGCGCTGATGTTAATGGGCGCGCCTGCGGGCGAAAAAGAAGTTTGGATGAAGCGCATCAAAGATTGGGAAAAAACCGATTATCATAATCCGGGCGACGTCATAAAAGCGGATTGGGCTTGGGAAGGTGCGGAAACCGTAGCCGAAGTGATGGGAATTCTCGGCTGGCGGATTTCCGAAACCGAAAAAATGCCGGCATGGCTTTCGACCTCGCGCTTTGGCAAATTGGAGCGCGGAAACACGAAGGATCTTCCCGAAGAAAAATAAAGCCGGCTCAAAACTCAGGAAACAAAAACGCCGAGACCGTTAGCGCGATCTCGGCGTCTTTTTTGCGGCTTGGTTCAGACATTCCTACTTATTCGCCTGCGCCATGTCGGCGACAGCTTTTCTGAGTTCGGCTATCGTCGAGATCGGTCCGTGAACGGCGGCGATCCGGTCGACTGCTAATTTTTGCGCGTCGATCCATTTTAGAAAATGCGCCGTCGTATCGTTTGCGATCGGGTGATCGCCGTTGCTCGGACGATTAAGCAGGTCGCCTTGATAAAGGATTTTTTCGTTCGGCAAATACGCCACGAGCATTTCTTCCGTGTGCGGACCGGCGCCGATGTCGTAAATCTCAACCGTTGTCGCGCCATCGGTAAGAATTCGTTTGCCGTTTGCGATTGTTTCAATTTTTAAAGGCTGCGGATTTCTCGCGAGCGTGTCCGGATCAATCGTAAATCGCGATTTCGCCACCTTTTCGAAAAAGCTTTTTTCGCCAGGAGCCGCGATAACGGTCGCGCCTTCGGCAATGTATGTGCGGATGCCGCCCGCGTGGTCATCGTGATGATGCGTGACGGCGACGTAGCGGATCGGTTTGCCCGGAAAGATCTTTTTGATCTGATCGATCGCCTGCCGCGAAGTTGCGTCTCCGCCCGGCGCTTCCATCACAAAAACATAATCCTTGAAACCGACGACGAGAACATTGTAGCCGCCCGCGCTAACCGTGTAGACATTTTCCGAGATCTTGTTAAAAGGCTGCGGCTGCGCTCCGGCGGCGTTCGGCTTAAACTCGGCAGGCGCTTTGAATTTGTCGTCCGTTAGATTGGTGTTGAAAATAAGCTGCTCAAAACGCAGTTCTTCGGTTGTCTCGCCGTCAACTTTTGTCGTCCTGCCTGTTGGAATCTGCTGACCATTTTCCGTTTTATAGCCCGTGTAGATCGTTTCAAAAACGACATCGCCCGCGAAAACATCCGTTCCGAGTATTTCAAATTTCGAAAGCAGGTTTGTTTTCTCGTCAAAATAAAGCGCGACTTCCGCGCCGTCTTCATTGGCGTAGCTGAGAACGCTATGCGGTCGTTTGTCGAAATCCGTCCTGCCCGCGTAGCGGAGGCGCGAGGCGCGTTCGAGCACGTTGACGATCCAATATTGCGGAAGCCATCGCATGCGCGCGCGAAGCGCGTTCGGCGGAACGTTCGGGCGCGGCGCGGTCGCGTTGCGTATAAAATCAAAACCAATGCCCTCGGTCTTATCGACGGCGAAACCGCTGTGATATTTAAATCCGCCCGGGTAGCCGCCTTGGACGATTTGCACAAAGCGGTTATTTCTGAAATCCACCGTCACGTCGATTTTATACGGCGTACGCTCCGCCATAAAGGTTTTTGGGCTTTGATTGCGCTGCACGGTATCGCCAACCGCTTTGAGCGTAAAATTCTGTATTCCGGCGACGTTTTCTAATCCACCGTAAGCCGCGATCGCTTTGTCCAAAACTTCACGCGCTTTTTCGTAAGACTGCTTTGTCGCGTTTTGAGCGAAAACGCCCGCCGCGCCGACGATCAAAATTGCGGTAATTATAAATGTCTTTTTCATATTGATGCTCCTTATTTAATTGCTTTTCGCCGGAGTGGTCTGCGGCGGCTGTTTTCCGGTAATTGTTTCATACGTCTCGACCAGAACTCTGCCGAGCGGTTTTCCCAAATTTTGAAAAACACTTGTATTTACCTGAACGGCAACGGAAATTTTTTGTTCGGGAAAATAAATCATATCGGTCATATAACCCGGAAAAAAACCGCTGTGTCCGTAAGTCAGACCGGCGCGAGTCGGGCGGATTATCACGCCTAAACCGTATTTTGTTTCTTTGCCGAGCATCGGCGCAGAAACGCCATTTAAAACATCGGGTAGAAGCGATGCGTCAAACGCCCTGCCTTCATACATCATTTTCGCCCAACGAGCAAGGTCTTCCGCGTTGGAAACCATTCCGCCGCCCGTCCATTCAAACTGCGGATTGATGATAAATTTGCCGTTTTCCAAAACCAAATCTTTGCCGCCGAACGGATTGTCCGCGCCCGCGTAACCTTGAATCAAACCTTTCAATTCGCGTTTGTCCTGCGGAAAAGTTTTCTTGAATTTAAGCGGTTTCAAAATGCGGTTTGTCGCTTCCGTATAATATGTTTTGCCCGTAACTTTTTCGATAATCATTCCGAGAACAATGTAATTCGTGTCGGAATAATCCCAGCCTTTCCCGGCTTCAAACGCTGCTTTTTCGTCGAAAAGATACGATAAAAGTTCTTCCGGTTTCCAAACTTTATCGGGATTGGCGGTCAAATCCTTCGTAAATTGATCTTTAAATTCATAGCGAATCAAACCGCTCGTGTGATTCATCAATTGGCGAACGGTAATGTCTTTCGCATTCGGCAGACGCGAAAACCATTTTTCCTGTCCGAGATATTTTTCAACTTTGTCGTCGAGATTGATTTTCTTTTCACTAACCAATTGCAGAGCAACTGCCAGCGCGTAAGTTTTCCCGACGCTTCCAGCAAGCATTAAATCGTTCGGTTGCATCGGCGTTTTTTTTTCCAAATCCGAAAAACCCGTCGCTAAACCGAAACAACTTCCATTAGCTAAACAAACGCCGACAGTCGCACCGGCAAATTTCCCGTTTTTGTGCCATTCGTCGAGATTGGTTTGAAGTTTCTGCCGCAGAGTGTTTTTATCACTTTGCGCGGACGAAGGAGAAACGAAATAAAGTAAAACAAAGATGATCAGTAAAAATTTTGTGTATCGAAATTTCATAATTTTTTTTTGCCGCGAATGACACGAATTACGCAAATAATTATTGTTTTCTAATTCGTGTCATTCGGGCGATTCGCGGCTGAGTCTTTCTTAATTCGCCGTTTTCGGCATTCCTTCTAAAAGTTTCTGAAACCGCGCGTCCGTGCGAATCGCGTCAAAATCCGTATCGGTTTCGTAGGTTTGACGATTTGTGAAACCTTCTTCAACGGCTTTGTTCAAAATCTCGAAACCTTTGTCGAGTTGTTTGATGCGAAAATAGCCGATAGACAGATTGTAAAAAACCAGCCCGCGCGAGTTCGCGCCGGGAAAAATGCCCAATTCAAGGGCTTTTTCATAAGATTTGATAGCTTCATCGTTACGATTTAAAACGAGTTGGGAATAGCCGAGTTGTGTATAAACGATCGGCGCGTGAAAGCCGCCTTCAATCGCCTTGACAAAACTTGCCGCCGCTTCTTCGTATCGTTTTTGCGCGAACCTGACCAGACCGATTCCGGCATTCGGGAACGGTTCGTTCGGGTCAATCGTCTTGGCTTTTTCAAAAGCCGCGACCGCTTCGTCATACCGCTGTGCCTGCTGAAGCATTCGCCCGTATTGAATGTGGGCTTGCACTTCATTCGGATTTTTTTCGAGATATTTGCTTAAAAGCGGAATTGATCTCTGCGG
>JBGTFE010000042.1:0-14839 GCA_041747435.1 Pyrinomonadaceae bacterium
GGACGCCCTCGTCCGCAAAGATTGCGGAGCAAGCTAAAAGTCATATTTGGGTGAACGCGCTGCGTTCATTGCGGACGAGGGCGTCCGCGCTCCATTATTCATGCCGCAATGCCTCGATCGGATCAAGCCGCGCCGCTTTCCAAGCCGGAAACAAACCGGCGAGAATTCCGACTGCGGCGGAAATTCCGATCGCAAGAAATATCGCCCAAATCGGAATTTTTGTTTGAAAAAATATGGCGGTAACTATGAATCCCAATAATTCTGCGAGTATTAATCCGATTATTCCGCCGAACATCGCGAGTATCGCCGCTTCGGAAAGAAATTGTTTAAGAATATCGCCTTGCCGCGCGCCAAGACTTTTTCGGATTCCGATCTCTTTTGTCCTCTCCGTTACAGAAACGAGCATTATGTTCATAATTACGATTGCGCCGACGACGAGGGCAATTGTCGGAACCAAAAGTATCACCGTCGCGGTTGGTCCGGTAATGCTGCTAATCAGGTTTGAGATCGCGTCCGGCGTTAGAATTCCGAAGTTGTCTTTTTCACCGAATGGAATCTTGCGCTTGATCCGCATCAGACCGCGAACCTCTTCGACGGCGTCGTCAAAAAGCCTGTCGGATTTTGCCGAGACTTCAAAATAAATTCCGCGGCTGCCGCGCAAACCGCCGAAATTCGCACCGTAAGTTTTGATCGGAAGCCAGACGAAATTATCCTGCGGCTGTCCGAAGACAGAGCCTTTTGTTGTCTGTATCCCAACGATGCGGTACGGAATTCCCTGGATAGTAATTTCTCCGCCGAGCGCGTCGCCGCCGGGAAAAAGCTTGCTCGTGATGTCTGTCCCAACGTAGCAAACGCGCATCGAATTGTTGTTTTCCGAATTCGTAAAAAAACGCCCTTGAGCGATGTCGAGCTTTTCGATCTCGGCGATCACCGGCTCCATTCCTTCAATACGCACATCGCGCAGCGTTTCGCCTCCACGTTTTACTTCGCGTGAATTGGGCAGCGCCTTCGCGCCGATCTTGTCGACGAGCTGCGCGCGTTCTCGAATAAAATCTAGCTCATCAAACGTCAGTTCTTTGTTGCGTCTTTGTGCGGCGGCTATGGTGTCCGTATCTTTGAAATCGTCAAAACTAAACCTGCGAACCGTAAAAGCATTTGAGCCGATGCCGGCGAGTTTTTCATCGACATAAGCGCTAAAACCCTGCAAAACCGACAGCACCAGCATAAACGCCGTGACTGCGAAGATCATTCCTAACAGCGTCAGAAATGAACGCAGCTTGTGCGCGCGAATTTGAGATAACGCAAGTTTTAAGGTTTCGGTGAAATTCATTGCAAGGAAATCTTACAAGATAATACGTCCGAATTGAAGGAAGGTTCGTAACTTGACAATAATTTACATACCCAAACCGAACAGGTCCAAAATTAGACAAATTCAACGCATTGATTCAAACCTTTTAAGGTTTTTGTCGTAAAATAGAGTTGATTTAGGAGATCGCTTTAAGTTCCCTGGAGAAAATTTTATAAAATGGCTATTTCAAAAACAGGAAAAGTATTGCTTATACTCGGCGGCATCTTTCTCGCCGGTTTTTTAGTTTTGATCATCGCGATCGCGCTGCTGGCGGAATCGTTCGGGCGACCGAGCGTGCCCGAAAACAGCGTTTTGGTGTTGAAAGTTTCGGGCGAGTTGCCGGATTATTCGCCGGAAGATCCGATGGCGAAGATCATCGGCATTCACAATCCGCCGTCTTTTTCGAGTCTGTTAACACAGCTTCGAAAGGCAAAGGTTGACAGCCGAATCGGCGCAGTGATGCTCGATATTGAGTTTCCCGGGATCGGTTGGGCGAAAGCTGAAGAATTGCGAGATGCGATCAAGGATTTTCGGACGTCGGGCAAACCGGCATTCGCTTTTATGGAGATCGGTACCAACAAGGAATATTTTATCGCCACCGCCGCCGAAAAGATCTTTTTGCCGCCATCGGGCGATCTTTACATCAATGGGTTTGCCGCCGAAGCCATGTATTACAGAGGCTCGCTCGACAAGCTCGGCATCGAGATGGACGTCATACGTATCGGCGAATACAAAACCGCGCCCGAACAATACACACGAAAAGATATGTCTCCCGCGCAAAAGGAAGTTATCAATGCCATTCTCGACGAATATTACGGGCGTTATTCAAACGCCATTGCCGAATCACGCAAGAAAAGCGTGGAAGACGTAAAGGCGATCATCGATAACGCGCCTTATCACGCGGGCGACGCGAAAGAGCAAGGCTTGATCGACGGCGCGAGCTACAAGGATCAGGTTTATGAAGAACTAAAAAGCCGGCTTGGTTACAAAGAGGACGATAAGCTTCGCACCATCAGCGGCGGCGAATATCGCGAAATTCCTTCGGATTCGCTCGGCTTGAACGACGGCGAACGCGTTGCGGTAATTTACGGCTCGGGTGCGATCACGGGCGGAAGATCGAGCAACAGTCCGTTTGGCGGCGAGATGATGGGCTCGGATACGATGGTCAAAGCGATCAACGATGCGGCGGATGATACAACCATAAAAGCGATCGTTTTGCGCGTTGATTCGCCCGGCGGTTCGGCGCTCGCTTCTGATCTGATCTGGAACGCGATCGAAAAAGCGAAAGCGAAGAAAAAACCGGTTGTCGTCTCGATGGCTGACGTCGCAGCTTCGGGCGGTTATTATATTTCCTGCAACGCGGACAAGATCGTAGCGCAGCCGGCGACGATCACCGGCTCGATCGGCGTCTTTCTCGGCAAACCGGTCGTAAAAGGATTTTATGATTGGCTCGGAATATCCAACGAATATGTAATGCGCGGTAAAAATGCCGGAATTTTTCGGGAAACGGAAAAATGGACGGACGACGAGCGCGCCAAGATGCAGGATCAGGCGGAAAAAATTTATTATTCCGATTTTGTTCCGAAGGTCGCGAAAGGTCGCGGGAAGACCGATGAGCAAATAAACGCGATCGGGCAGGGAAGAGTTTGGACCGGAACGCAGGCGAAAGAGCGCGGTCTGGTCGATGAATTCGGCGGTTTGGAGAAAGCGATCGATATTGCAAAACAACTCGCGAATCTTCCGGCTGACAAAGACGTCCGCCGGGTTCCGTTTCCGACGCCGCGTCCGTTTTTCGATGAGCTTTTCAGCAGCGAGGACGACACTTTTGCAGAAACGAATCGACAGGCAGAAGTTTTAAAGATGCTGCCGGAAGATACGCGCCGCGCGTTTCGTTTCGCATGGTTTTTTGACCGGATGAAGACCGGCGAGACGATGTTCTTTTTGCCATATGAGCTGGAAATAAGATAACCGGAGCGCGGACAGCCTTGCCAGCAGTGAACGCGCAGCGTTCAAAAAACAAACTCGATTTTAGATTGCTGACGCAATTTTTTGAAGGCAGGCTGCCTGCGCGCCAATTTTTTTGATACAATTTTGGAAATCAAATTTGGGAGAAAATTATGATCACAGAAGGGAATATTGCGCCGGACTTTACGGCGAAGGACGAAAACGGCAGCGATTTGACGCTTTCCGATTTTCGGGGCAAGCGCGTCGCTTTGTTTTTCTATCCAAAAGACGACACGCCTGGCTGAACGCTCGAAGCATGTTCGTTTCGTGATGCAAACGACAAACTCGAAAAAGCTAATATCACCGCGCTGGGCGTGTCTACGGATAGCGAAAAAAAGCACCAGAAGTTCAAATCGAAATACGATCTGCCGATGACTTTGATCGCCGATACGGATCATGCAGTCTGCGATCTTTACGGTGTGTACGGCGAGAAAAAATTTATGGGAAAAACCTATATGGGCATAACTCGCACGACTTTTTTGATCGACGAAGATGGAAAGATCAAGAAGATCTTCGATAAGGTCGACGTTAAAAGACACGCCGACGAGGTTCTGCAAGCATTTGGAGAATAAAGGCAGAAACACGACCGTGAGGGAGTGTGTAATTTTAGAAAATACACTCCTTGACAGTCGTGTTTCCGTCTTGATCGGTAACTTCGAATACAACTCTAAATTGTCTTTTTCCTTCCAAATAACGTAAACTAGCTTTCCTTCGCTTTGGGGGCGACAGGCTTCGACAGGGGCTTGTATAGATCTTTGGATGCACGTCGGGCTTGCTTTCGATAGCTCGTTAAAAAATTGAAAGAAACACAAATGCTAATCAAGAATTAGCTCTTGCTGCCTAAGTCTAAGACTTAGCACAAGTGTCTCGCCGGAAGTCCGCCCGTTGCGACCGACCGAGGCAT
Organism: Pyrinomonadaceae bacterium; assembly: GCA_041747435.1. Lineage (GTDB taxonomy): Bacteria > Acidobacteriota > Blastocatellia > Pyrinomonadales > Pyrinomonadaceae > JBGTFE01. The sequence goes on from JBGTFE010000042.1 coordinate 4,257, forward strand.
AACACAGTTCGGGCTAGAGCGCGTTCTCCGCCTGCAAACGCGTTTTAAATATTAGTCAGGTTAGTTTGTGGCAAGGTTTTGTCAGTTTGCTCACTTGTCGCAAATGAAATTTAAGCGAATTGACTAAGCGTGTAGATTTCACTGGTCGCAACCTTTGGATGCGGGTTCGATTCCCGCCGCCTCCACCATCTATATTTTTTTCAATTTTGATCGGATCAACCGCTCGACGAGATCGAAGTATCTTGGGTCGTCGCTAAAATCGCGGAAAACGGGGTCGGCGAAAAATAACACGGAGTGAAACTCTCCGCTATCGTGCGCATTTTGAAGGCATCGCAGGGCGTTGTCCCTGTCACCGAGTTTCGCGTAGTACCACGAAACGGTATATCCGCAATCTTGAGCGACTCGCATCCGCAATCTGATCTGTTCGCTCCAGAACGCCTCGATTCCACCGCGCTCGAACGCCTCATTCAGTTCGGCGAAATCGGAAGGAAGGGAAGCGTTGTTCACCGCCAAACGTTCGCGTGCGAAAAACGTTGCAATCGCTTCGCGGTATCTCCCTTGCGCAGTGTAAACGGAATACAAATAGGAATGCGCGTTGAAGGAACTTGGATCCATCTCAAGCGTTTTTTTACATTGGGTCTCGGCGTCGTCATACCGCCGCAAAAAATAGCGCATCTGACACAGATCGGCATTTATTGCGACGGAATTCGGCTCAAGCACGAGCGCGCGTTCCATTTCCGTCAGACCCTCATTTAACTGGCCCACGGCCGCAAGGGTGATCGCGTACCATTGATGAGCAGTAGCATAGTCCGGGCTGAGAGCGATAGCTTTCTTGAAATGTATTTCCGCTTCGCCCGGATTCCATTCCCAAAAGAACTTTACGAATCCGATGGACGCGTAAGGCTCGCCGAGTCGTCCGTCGAGCTGGATTGCCCGTCTCGCTACGCCTTCTGCCATCTTCCAGTTGCGAGTATCAAATGCGTAAGCATCGGCGAGTGCTGCATGGGCGAGAGCGAAATTCGGGTCTTTTTCGACCGCTTGTTCAAGAAGAAGTGTCGCTTCATGCAGCCCGGCAGCGGACCGATTTTGCAACAGCTCGCGTCCTCGCCAGTAGAGTTCAAATGCCTCTGCATTCTGTGTTCCCCCCAGGTTACTTTCGATGATCCTCGATGGGGTCGTTTCATTCATCCGCACCGGGCCGAATGCCCACGCCAACGCCGCTATCAGGATGCCGGTGCTCAACAATGCAAGCCCGACCCGGTAACGTGACACCGAACTCGACGCGTCCGAATCTTTGCGGGTTATATCGCGGATTGAAACATTGTAATTCGTCTGCCGCTCAACGATAAGTTCTTCCTCATCCTCCCATAGTTCCCGCACGTCCGGTTCAAAGCGATAACCACGTTTCGGTACTGTTTTGATAATACGCGACTCGTGCAGATCATCGCCCAGGGTTTTTCTGAGCATTGAAATGTTGCGGCTGAGGTTGTTCTCCTCGACAAAGGTGTCCGCCCAGACCCGGTTCATCAGTTCGTTCTTTTCAAGAGTGTGGCCGCGATTTTCGACGAAAACCAGCAGCAGGTCAAACACCTTGGGCGTGAGCGAAACGATTGCGCCGTCGCGCAGAAGCTGACGTTCATCCCGGTCAATGCGGAACGAGCCAAATTCGTAAAAATGTTTCTGCAGGCGTTGCATAACTGCCCTTTTTGAAATTTCAGAAAAATTTCAACTTTTTAGAAAGATTTTTCAGCCAATTTCAGTCTATGTTTATGCCCACAGATTGTAATACGATTTGCTGATTAGCGCAAGATGAAACAGACACGCACCATCGAGCTAACGGTTGAAAATACGAAACGCTTGTTGTGAGCCGCCTGCACAAAACGGATTTGACGGGGTGTAAGCTCTGTGGGCGCGATGTCCGAATGTTCAGTCCGGAGGAAGCGGCAGGCATCGCCGGGATCGAGACGCGCAAGATTTATGAGGCAAGCGAAGCCGGGCGGATACACGTTGTCGAACTGCCTGAGGGTTTGCTGCTGGTTTGCCTGGATTCTTATTAAAGTAGGAGTAATCATGAAAAAAGTCAATCGAAATAAATATTGGATTTTTTGTTTTGTAGTGATATCGGCGCTGGCGGTTTACTTTACGCTACCTCATCGTATGGGACAATCGCAGGAGCGGGAATCGCCGGGCGCGGTTTTTTTGGTTACGACCGCCGCCGATAGCGGTGCCGGGAGTTTTCGTCAGGCGATCACGGATGCAAATGCGTCCGCTGGTGCGGACACGATCAACTTCAACATTCCGGGTGGTGGCTTTCAGACGATCGTCCTTGCATCGGAACTGCCGACGATAACCGATCCGGTTACGATCGACGGCACGACGCAACCCGGTTATTCAGGAATCCCACTGGTCATTCTGAGCGGGTCGCGCGTCCACATCACCGCCGGCAGCAGCACTGTCAAGGCAATAAGCGTGATCCGTGCGACGAGCGGCGGCATCACGCTAGAAACCGGCGGCGGAAATCTGGTCACAGGATGTTTCCTCGGCATCAATCCGGCGAATGAAGCGGACACGACGACGAGTAACGCCAGCGGGGTCGAGATCTTTAACTCGCCTGACAACCAGATCGGAGCGAACTTCGCAACGGCCCTTAGAAACGTCATGGCTTACAACACGGGGGTCCGAATAACAGGCGCCGGCTCCACCGGAAACGTCGTCATCGGTAACATCTTCGGAATGAGGTCGAACGGGACCGACGCGGCAACCGGCAATGGCAACTACGGCGTGTACGTCGAAGGAGCATCGAACAACCGAATCGGCGGGACGACCGCCGCAGAGCGGAACATTCTGAGCGGTTATAACCGGACCTCGAATTCAAGTGCCGGTATCTGGCTCTTGAATGCGTCAGGCAATGAGATCCAGGGAAACTACATCGGCACCGACATCACCGGAACACTCGCCCGTCCCAACCGCGACGGCATACGGATTGACGAGTCGCCAAACAATATGATCGGCGCAGCCGCGGGGACCACGTTTGCGGGACCGTGCACGGGCGGCTGTAATCTGATCTCCGGGAATTTCCGCGACGGCGTCCGGCTCAACGGCGAAGCAACGACCGGCAATCGGCTTGACTATAACTATATTGGGCTTAATGTCACGGGGCTGGCCGCGCTGAGGAACAACACCATTGCGATCCATTTCACGACTACGGGTCCAAATATTATCGGCAAGCCGCCTGACGTCGATCGTCCGGTGGGCAGACAAGTCGGGATCTCCTCGCCCACGGAAGTTGTATTTTTTGAAGACCGTCTTACGGGTAACTGCGGCTCTGTTAATACCGCTACGGGATTCTACGGGGTGACCCACGCGGGAACCGGAACCGTATTCAGTGATGTCGGCGAGGTCTCATTCGATCCCGAGGCGGGAACCGTGGTAGTAGGGAACGGTCTTAGAATTCGTCTGCGCGGACCAGGATTCGGCCGTTCTGCCGCAATTGTACCGCCGCACGGCTCCGGAATTCTACCTTTTTTGATCTACACACGAGGTAAGCCGCTCGAATGCGGCTTGCCTGTAGTTCTTCAACATCTGGTGGGCGGTATTGTTGACGACACCTCCCCCGGATCGACCGGAAACAGCATTCACAATAACGTGATAGATGGTAGTGTCAACCGTATCGACAATCTGTCTCAACCGAACTCCATCGTGCTCAATCTCACCTTCGGCAGTAGCTATGTTATTAATCAAAACTTGATCTTTAGCCAGAGCCTGACGAGTATCGCAGTGCAAAATGGGGTCGGTGTAAGGCACGATCGTAACCTTCATAGCTTTCAGGCGTCCGGCCCCTTAAATTTCCGTACTGACACTACTCCGTTCGACCTTACGAGCCCAACCGCAAATAACAACCTTACTCCACCTGTCTTTCGCGTAGAGCGGACGACGATTGCTACACACCGGCTGACAGGTAACGGCGCCGGGTGGCCACGGGACGCAAGGATTCGTATTTCCTTCTCGGAACAGGACCATTACCGAAGTTTGAACGGAACCGAGCACGTAACAACTTATCCCTCCGCGATCGAAGATTTATTTGTGACGGTTGATTCAAACGGAAACGCCCAATTTGACCTGATCCTGCCAAACCTGACCATCTTCGGAGAGCAGATCGTCGCCAAGGCGACCGTTGAGCAACCAGGTCAAACCGGTACTTTGGGCGACAGCTCAGAGTTTGCGAGGCCGCAGAAGTCCCCGAGGGGGGTATTCGACTTCGGCGGGGACGGCCCGACAGACTTCGCCGTCGTTCGTCCCGGCGCTGGCAATGGCGACAGTTATTGGTTCATCCTGAACAGCGGAGACCTCACTCAGCGAGTCGAGCAATTCGGTCTGGGCGGCGACATTCCTGTTGCCGGCGATTATCAGGGCGACGAGAAGACCGATCTTGCGGTATGGAGACCGTCGAATTGGACATTCTATCACTCGAGGATCAACGGCAGCCCGACGACGAACTTTGTCGGTATCCCATGGGGCCTCCCGGGTGACATTCCGGTTGTGGGCGATTTCGATGACGACGGAGCGAATGACGCGGCGATCTTCCGCCCCTCGGATCGAACCTGGTACATCCGCCGAAGTGTCGACGGCAGTCTCTTTGTTCAGCAATGGGGACTGGCAACCGACAAGCCAATCCCGGCGGATTACGACGGCGACGGCAGGACAGATATCGCCGTATATCGAGACGGCGTTTGGTACATAAGCGTCTGTCCACAGTGTCCCCCACTGATTCGAACGTTCGGCCTTTCCACGGACATCCCGGTTCCGGGCGATTACGATGGTGACGGGATCGCCGATATTGCCGTCTGGCGTCCGTCGGACGGTGTCTGGTGGATACAACAAAGTAGAACTAATTCGCCAGTTGCTATTCAGTGGGGAACCGTGGGCGACAAGCCGCTCAGGGGCGACTGGGATGGCGATGGAAGAAACGACATCGCGGTCTGGCGTCCGTCAACAGGTGATTGGTGGGTGCTGCGAAGCGCCGACAATAGTTTGCTCGCCCTTCACTGGGGTCAAAGTGGTGACATTCCGATACCGGCGTTTCCATGACGCCGGGAATCAAAACGGTGGTTTGGCACAGTTCACTGCTAACGGCGCCCCGTGTCCCGGTGGAGGTTCGCCCTGTGTTGACACGGGAGCAAATACGATCTTTGCAGCCGGTATTTCTGATTTTTCGGATTGGGCGGCAGGCGTTCCACTTGCGCCGACTGCGGCAAATGTTTCGGTCGGTGGGCGCGTTACAGAGTTTTCGGGAGGCGGCATTTACGGGGCGCGCGTGACGATCGTCGATCAACAAGGGGTCGTTCGATCGGCGCGGACAAATCCGTTTGGCTATTTTCGGTTTGATGAGATAGCGGTGGGCGAAACATACGTTTTGGAAGTTCGCCATAAGAGTTTTGTGTTTATACCGCAGGTTATCAGCGTAACCGATGACATTCTCGATTTGAATATTGTTGCGGTGCAATAAAATTTATCAAAGCTGAAACTCCCATACTTTATTTTTAAGACGGTAGCTTTTACGCGGTCTTTATTTTCTCGTTTTTTGACTTTCCCACGATCAAAAACTATTCTTTCCTTTTCTCTTAAATGAACGAAATTTACGAAAAAGGCGAGCCAATAGTAAATCTTCCGATCGGCATCTTCGATTCCGGCGTCGGCGGGCTGACCGTTTATCGCGCTCTGCACGACCGTCTTCCGAATGAGCATTTTATTTACCTCGGCGACACCGCGCGCGTGCCTTACGGGACAAAATCGATGGCGACCGTAGAACGCTACGCGCTCGAGAATTCATCTTTTCTTGCAACATTTGGAATAAAGCTTCTTGTCGTTGCGTGCAACACGGCATCTGCATTGGCTCTCCCGAAAATTCGCGAAAAGATCGGGCTGGATGTCGTCGGCGTGATTGGTCCCGGCGCGAGAAAAGCGGTTGAAATAACTCAAAATAAGCCGACTCCACGAATCGCGGTTATTGCCACCGAGGCGACGGTTCAAAGCGATGCTTATGCGGCTTCGATACGGCAAGCTTCGACGACGGCTGAAATAATTCAAACGGCTTGCCCGCTTTTTGTTCCGCTTGCAGAGGAGAATTGGACGAAAGAGGAAGAAACCTTTTCGATCGCGGCGAAATATCTCGCAAAGATCAAGGAATTTCAACCGGATGCGCTTGTTCTTGGCTGCACACATTATCCGATTCTAAAAGATGTGATTCAGCAAACGGTCGGTGAAAATGTTACGCTTATTGATTCGGGCGAAGCTTGCGCAGAAGAGGTTGAAAAATTGCTGATCGATAAGAATCTAGCTAATCGACAGCGGGAATTATTCGAGCGTGAACGCCGGCTTTGCGATGATTTGGATCATTTTTACGTTACGGACGCGGCAGACAGATTTGCGCGCGTTGCGGAAAGATTTTTGGGAGTTCAGCCTTCGAAATTGGAAGCGATCGAAGTTTTTGGAAAAGATGAGTTATACACGAACTGACGGGCGCGAGCTTGATCAGATAAGAAAAGCAAAGATCACGCCGAATATTTCGCCGTATGCCGAAGGCTCGGCGCTGATCGAGATCGGCGGTACGAAAGTCATCTGCACGGCGACGGTCGAGGAAAAAGTTCCGCCGTTTTTGCGAAACAAAGGAACCGGCTGGGTGACGGCGGAATACGCAATGCTTCCGCGCGCGACAAATACCAGAACAAACCGCGAAACGCTGCGACCTTCGGGCAGAACGCAGGAAATTCAAAGACTGATCGGAAGAAGTTTGCGCGCCGTTGTCGATACAAAGCTTCTTGGCGAACGCCAGATCTTTCTCGATTGCGACGTGATCCAAGCCGACGGCGGAACGCGCTGCGCTTCGATCACAGGCGCGTATGTCGCACTGCATATCGCCTGCAAGCGCTTGGTGAGTAAGGGTTTGATCAAAGATTCGCCGATCATCTCGGAAGTCGCCGCGGTGAGCGTCGGAATTGTTTCGGGCACTCCGATCGTCGATCTTTGCTACGACGAAGATTCGACCGCCGAAGTCGATATGAACATTGTCTGCACTGGCGCCGGAAATTTTATTGAAATTCAGGGTACAGCCGAGCGCGAGCCTTTTTCCCGCGACCAGATGGATGAAATGCTTATTCTCGCGGAAAAAGGGATCAACCAACTTTTTATGATCCAAAAATACGCGCTGAACGGTTAGATTTCTTTTCAACAATTTCCTTAAATCTGCTAAACTTCTCCCCAAACTACCTTTTTATGTTCCGTGAAGGTCAGCAAATTGGACCATATACACTTATCCGCAAACTCGGACGCGGCGGATTTGGCGAAGTTTGGTTAGCTGAGCGTCGTGCCAAATTCGTAACCACAAGAGTTGCGGTCAAGCTTCCGCACGACGAGCAAATCGACACCGAAGGGATCAATCAGGAAGCTATGCTCTGGGAACAAGCGAGCGGACATCCAAACGTTTTACCGATTATTGACGCCGACGAATATGATGGGCAAATCGTCATCGTCAGCGAATACGCGCCCGATGGTTCTTTGGAACAATGGCTTAAAGAAAACGGCAAAATGTCGGTTGAACGAGCGATTGAAACAACGATAAAAATTCTCGACGGTTTGGAGTTTCTGCACTCGCGCAACATTATTCACCGCGATTTGAAACCAGCCAACATTCTTCTTCAAGGCGAAACGCCGCGTTTGGCGGATTTTGGCATTTCCCGCGCTTTACGAACAAGCGTATCAAGCCAGAGTCAAAACGTTTCAGGAACATTCGCTTATATGTCGCCTGAAGGTTTTGACGGTAAGCGGAGCGTGCAAACCGATGTTTGGGCAGTTGGCGTAAATTTGTATCAGTTTTTGACTGGCGAATTGCCGTTTCCGCAGAAAGAGCCGTCCGTGTTGATTGCCGCAATAATGATGCGAGAATTCGAGCCTTTACCAGCCTACGTTCCGCAGAATTTGCAAAACCTAATTGTTAACGCGTTGGCGAAATTACCCGAAAATCGATACGTTTCAGCGAATGACATGCGCGGAGATTTGAAGAAAATTCTGGTCAATGTTTCATCTTTTCAAGTCGAGTTGACGGAGATTGTGCCTAATGGGATTTCGTCAGAAACCATGCCTACACCCGTGATTATTGAAGATGAGATAGTAACCGTGATCGCACGCGAAAAAGCCGAAGAATTAGGGAACGGACAGCGCCAACGCGAAGAAGCCGAAAGAAAGCGTCAAATCGAGTTTGAAAAAAAGCGAGGCGAAGCGGAAATCGAGCGACAAAAAGAACTCAAACGCCAACATCTACAAGCTGAAGAAGCCAAACGTCAAGAAGAAATAAAAAGTCGTAATCGAGAAGAATCTAGACGCCAAGAAGCTGCAAAAAAGCGTTTGGAAATAGAAGCGAAGGAGAAAGAGAAAAAATCGTCTGTCAAAGAAACAGTTGTAATTCCTCACAAGATTCCTAAGAAAACGGCTGGGCCAAAGGCTTCATCGAAAACTGAAACTGTTGTCACTCCAAAATCAACAGTCAAAACTTCTTCCCTGCGATCGTGTATTACACTTTTAATTGGCGGAGTAATTCTCGCTGGCATTTTACTCGTAACGCTAAGATATTTTGAGAATCGCTTAAGTATTGATAATTTTTTCCAAAGGGACGCTACAAAACCCACACCAACAACCACCGCACCTTCAAATTCTATACCCAAAAGTCCGAAATCTACAGCAATTCCTCAAGACAGTAGGGTACTTGAGACAATGCCAACGGAAACAACAGCGGAACAACGAACAATAGTAATTCCTTGTCAGGGCAGAATTTATAACCCTAACGGTAGTGTAAAATTGCGTAGCTTTCCCGGTCTGAACCGTGATAATACAATTTTAGAACTCAGCGATGGTGCTCCAATTTATATTCACGAACTTAGCCCGAATCGTAAATGGGTTCGGGTTAATACGATGAGTTACGAAGGTTGGATTGGTTCTACCTATTTTAGATGCGAGTAGAGATATTAATTGTATTTCTCAGATATTCGGACTTATCAAATTTTATAGTAAAATCAAAATCGAGGAAATTTAATTATGCTGACAGCAATCGAAACAACAGGAACAATCAGCGAAAATCACCAAATTGTTTTAGACGAAGACTTGCCGAGCAATGCGCCGAGCCGTGTGCGGGTAATTGTTTTGTTTGATGAAAACGAGTCGAACAGTAGTTCAAAAAAGCGCCGTAAAGCAGGAAGCGCGGAAGGTTTAATAAAAATGTCAGACGATTTTGACGAGCCTTTGGAAGATTTTGAGGAATACCAAAAGTGAGTGATTCATCAAATATTACGCGGGTTTTGCTTGATACAAACACTTTCCTTTATTTCATTAATAATGATCCGGCATTGAGCGAAACGGCTAAAAATATACTTGAATCGGAAGTTGATTTGTTAATAAGCGCGGCGGGTTTATGGGAAATTGCCATTAAATTCAGCATCGGAAAACTCATTTTGCCCGACTCATTCGGAAATTTTATCCCGATGCAAATTCAACAGAACGATATAGAAATTTTATCTATAACTTTACATCATCTTGAAAAAGTTTCGGCTTTACCTTTTCATCACAAAGACCCGTTTGACCGTTTAATGATCGCGCAATCGTTGACTGAAAACTTGCCCGTTGTAAGTTCCGATGCTGCGTTTGATTTGTATGGAATTGAACGAAATTGGTAAGAACATAATAATTTGGAGAGAAATTTGAGCGAAAAACAATTTGAAGAAAGATCGGCGATCGTCACCGGCGGAACTCGCGGAATCGGGAAAGCGATCGCTTTGGAATTGGCAAAACGCGGCGCGAACGTCGCTTTTAATTACGCGAAGAGCGCCGACGAAGCCGAAAAGTTGAAAGCGGAAATTGAGAAATTGGGCGGAAAAGCGTTTGCCGCGCAATGTGATGTGGCGAATTCCGAGGCGTCGACCGATTTTGTGAAACAGGTCACAGCGGAATTCGGAACCGTAGATTTTTTGGTAAACAACGCCGGAATCACTCGCGATATGCTGCTTCTGCGTATGAAGGAAGAAGATTGGGATGCGGTCATTGATACAAACTTAAAAGGCGCGTGGAATTTTTCAAAAGCCGTTTTGCGACCGATTATGAAAAATGAAAACGGGGGCTCGATATTGAATATTTCTTCGATTTCAGGTGTCGTCGGAATGCTCGGACAGACAAATTATTCGGCGTCAAAAGCCGGGATGATCGGTCTCACAAAGGCGCTCGCGAAGGAGGTTGCGAGCCGGAAAATAACGGTCAACGCGCTTGCGCCGGGTATGGTTGATACGGAAATGGTTTCGGAAATGAATCCAGAGTTTCGCGAAAAAATTCTCGCGATGATCCCGCTCGGAAGATTTGGCGGCATTAATGAAATTGCCGAGATCTCGTGTTTTCTGCTTTCGGATTCGGCGCGCTATATTACCGGTCAGGTAATTCAAGTCGACGGCGGACTCGCTATGTGATTTCTGATTTTGGATTTTTCACAACTAGGATCGAAAAATGTCTTTACAAACCGCAGAAGCAATTGAACACCCGATTGAAGC
>JBGTFE010000043.1:0-2391 GCA_041747435.1 Pyrinomonadaceae bacterium
TCCGGGACCCAAAGCCTTATGAACTTTCATCGCCCGATTAATCACCAAATAAGAAAGTTCATTCATCTCCATAACTCTCTGTTTTTCCTCTGCGTCTTTATCTCTCAGCGTCCTCTGCATTAAAATCTTTTAATTCCGTACAGGTTTGCCCGTTTTCAACATTCCCGCGATTCTTTCCTGCGTTTTGCGTTCGCCGCAAAGTGATAAAAATGCTTCGCGTTCTACGGGCTGAACGTAACCTGCCGAGGCGAGATTTAAAACTTCCTGTTTTGCGTCGGCGATCAGACGATCACCGTTCATCGAAATTGCGTCGCCTTTTCTAAGCAGTCCCCAACTTTTCGCTTCCTGCGCCGAAGTCGCCACTTTGCCCATTCCAATCGTTTCAAAAGTTCCTTTCAAAAACGCCAAAGGATCAGCATCCGGCGTGTCTTTGGCTCTGTCCATCGTCCGCAAAGTCATCTCTTTCGTCCCGCCGCCCGCCGGAAGCAAACCGACACCGACTTCGACAAGTCCGATATAAGTTTCCGCCGCCGCACGGGTTTTGTCGCCGTGCATCGAAATCTCGCAGCCGCCGCCCAAAGTCAAACCGTATGGCGCGGTAACGACGGGTTTTGACGAATATCGCAGACGCATCACGGCATTTTGCAGAGCGCGAATCATCAAATTGATGTCGTCCCATTCTTCCTCTTGCGCCGCTAAAAGTAAAAGCATCAAATTCGCGCCCGCCGAGAAATTTCCGCCTTGATTGCCGACCACTAAGCCTTCAAAATTTTTCTCGACTTCATCAATCGCAAAATTCATCATCTCAACGGTGTCGCCGCCGATTGAATTCATCTTCGAGTGAAACTCAAGACACGCTACACCGTCGCCGAGATCAATCAACGACGCGCCGGAATTCGATTTGATAACGCCGGTTTTTTCCTTGACCGAATCGAGAAAAATAACGCCGTCGCGGTCGGGCATTTTTTTGTAACCGCCGTTCACGAGATCATAATAATATTTGTCGCCGTTTTCCTCTTTTTTATAAAAAGTTTCCGCGCCCGAATCAAGCATTTTTTGCACATTTTCGGGGATTTCGTAACCTTCCGATTTCATTGATTCGACCGATTCGCTTACACCGACCGCATCCCACGCTTCAAAAACTCCGATTTCCCAACCGAAACCCCATTTGATCGCGTTATCAATTTCGACAATCGTATCCGCAATTTCGGGAATGCGATTCGCCGCATAACGCGAAACTCTGGCGGAAGTTTTACGCAAAAATTCGCCGACTTTATCATCGCCCCAGAAAAGTTTTTTAACACGCTTGGCGTTGTCGCTGATTTGTTTGGCTTCTTCAAGGCTCGGAAATTTCGTTTTTTCCTGCGGTTTGTATTCAAAAGTATTTAAATCGAGTTCTAAAATCTGACGATTTCCTTCCGCATCTTTCGATTTTTTGAAAAATCCGCCGTTTGTTTTGTCGCCTAAAATGTTTTTGTCGAGCAGAGTTTTTATCATTTCGGGAAGTTGGAAAACTTCACGGTCTTCATCTTCGGGAATCGCCGGATAAAGATTTCGCGTAACGTGTGCCGTAACGTCCAAACCGACGAGATCGGAAGTTCTGAACGTCGCCGATGAAGCGTGTCCGATGGCTTTTCCGGTGATTTGGTCAACTTCCGTCGGCGTTAAACCCATTTCGATCATCGTGTGAATCGTGGACATCATCCCGAAAACGCCGATGCGGTTGGCGATAAAATTCGGGCGGTCTTTCGCCGGAACAACGCCTTTTCCTAAACGCTGATCGAGAAATCCCGTGATCGCGCAGGCGACTTCTCCGCTCGTGTCTTCGGTCGGAATTACCTCGACGAGTTTCATATAACGCGGCGGATTAAAGAAGTGTATGCCGAGAAAAGTTTTCTTAAAATCGTCGGAAAACGGTTCGGCGATTGATTCGATGGGAATTCCGCTCGTATTCGACGCGATGACCGCGCCGGGTTTCATATTTTTTTCGACTTCGGCAAAAAGTTTGTGTTTGATGTCGAGATTTTCGACGACTGCTTCAATTACAAAATCGCAGTCTTTGAGTTTGTGAATATCATCTTCAAAATTTCCGATCTCGATCAAATTCGGGTTATCCTTAAACATAAACGGCGCGGGTTTCAACTTTTTCGCCGCCTCGAACATTTCGCCGACGATCCTGTTTCTAACGTGAAATGAATCGAGCGGCAAACCTTTTTTCTGTTCCACTTCGTTTAATTCCTTCGGTGCAATATCCAACAAAATTGTCGGTATTCCCGCATTCGCCAAATGTGCCGCGATTCCTGCACCCATTGTTCCCGCACCCAAAACTGCGGCTTTTCCGATTTTTAACATAATTTTATTTTTCCTTTTACTTACTGAATAATATTGTCG
>JBGTFE010000044.1:0-3531 GCA_041747435.1 Pyrinomonadaceae bacterium
CTGGTGCAAAATGATAATAAAGATTAGGTAATAATTTAGTATAGAGGAAAATTAATGAATACAGATCCGAACGAAAATTTAGAAAACGAATTTGATGAAGACGCTCAGGCGGAAGAGGCAACATCCGAAGAAGCGGAAGAAACTGCCGTATTAGCCGAGGAGGAAACGGCTGAAGAAGCACAGGAAGAATCGAACGAAGAAGCTGAAACAGCCGATGAGATTTCCGACGAACCTTTAATTTCCGATGCCGCCAAAGCGGGCGCCGGAGGCGGTTTGAGCGCATCGACAAAGGCGATTATAGTCGTCGCCGTGATCGCGCTGATCGGCGGCGGACTTCTTTTTTGGAAAGCAACCGTCGCGGCTCACAATGCGCCGATGACAAAAATATCCAAGGAAGACATGGAGTTTTTGTTAAAAGACGCTCCGCCGCAGGCGCTTAAAAGTCTCGAAGATCCCGAAACCAGGAAAAAGCAGATCGATAGTCTCAGGCAGATGCTCGCGCTCGCGAATGCGGCAAAAAAAGCCGGTTTGACTGACGACGAAAAGGTAAAGATCGAACTCGAGGACATTCGTCTTCAGATCATGGCGGTGAATTATGATCGGGAGGTAAACAAGGACAAAGGTCCGATGCCGCCTTTTGGATTTATCGGCGAAGATCGTCTAAACGAATTTTGGGGCGCGAGCCAGGAAGAGCCGGGCGCGTTCGTTTCTTTTCTCGATAAGATCAAGCTCGGTTGGATTGTCGGCGATGCCGATAAACGTCGCCGCGAGAGCGATTTCCAAACGTTTTTCAATGCGAAGATCGAAGCGGCAAAAGAATCGGGACAAATCCAAAAAGACCGCGAGCCTTCCGATGAAGAACTCAAACAGGCGCGCGACTATTTCGCCAAAACGCGTATTTATGCCGAAGAAGCGGAATCGAAACGAAGCGAGCTTTCGCCCGATTTTAGTCGAAAAGTAAATCTTTCAATCGGGCTTCAGCAGGCGCAATATTTATCGCGACTCTATGCGGAAAAAGTTTTGGTCGAAAAGACCAAAGTAACCGATGAAGACGTTTTAAAATATCTCGCCGAGCATCCGGAACTCGCCGTTTCGCCCGAAATAAAGACAAAAGCTGAAGAGATATTGAACCGCGCGAAAAACGGTGAAGACTTTGGCGAGCTGGCGAAAGAATTTTCGGAAGATCCGGGAAGCAAGGAAAAAGGCGGACTCTACGAAAACGTTCCCGAAGGACAAATGGTGCCTGAATTTGAAAAGGCAGCGCTGGCGCTCGAGCCCGGACAAATCGCGCCGGATCTGGTCGAGAGCAAGTTTGGCTACCATATCATCAAGCTTGAAACGAAAGGCGGCGAAACAAAAGCCAGCGATGGTTCGGTTAAGCAAACTTACGATGTTCGTCATATTTTGATCTCGACGGGGGTTAAGGATCCGAACAATCCGCTCTCGCAGCCGATGTCGCCGAAAGAGCTCGCTCGGGTGAAACTCGAAGAAACAAAAGAAAAAGACGTTTTGGACGAGGTCGTAGCAAACAATCCCGTCGAAATAGCTGAGGATTTTACGATTCCGCAGGTTTCGCAGGAACAAATGCAAAAACTGATGCAGCAGCAGCTTCAGCAGCAAATACCGCAGGAACTGCCCGAAACGGATTCGACCGATACGCCAAAAGAAACAACAAAACCGGCGCCTAAAACCAAGAAGAAATAAGGTTTTAGCAGATATCGGAAAATGGAAAGTGGAGAATAAGAACATTTTCCATTTTCCATTTTTTTCGTTTTTTTATTTATGCAATTCGGCGACTATCGCATTGAAACGCTTCCCGACACCGAATTTCGGCTCGATGGCGGCGCAATGTTCGGCGTCGTTCCGCGCGTTCTTTGGGAAAAGGTTTGTCCGCCTGACGAGCTAAACCGCGTTCGCCTGAATATGAATTGTCTATTTGTCGAAACGCCGACCGAACGTATTTTGATCGAAACCGGAATCGGCGAAAAATGGACGGAAAAACAGGCAGCAATGTACGGCATTTTTCGCGAAAAACCTTTTGCGGAAACTTTATTTGAGCGAACGCATCTGAAACCGGAAGAAATTTCTATTGTCGTCAACACACATTTGCATTTCGACCACGCAGGCGGAAATACCGTTTTGTCAGTACCATCTGCGTTAGCGGATGGGTTTGAGCGCAACGCGCTCACTGCAAGCGGAACGCCTACGCTCCAGTCGATCCCGCAATTTCCAAACGCACATTATTTTGTTTCAAAATCGGAATTCAAACATGCCGAAGATCCGCACGAGCGCGATCGCGCAAGTTATTTGTCGGAAAACTGGCGACCTTTGAAGGAAAGCGGTCAGCTTGAATTAAAGCCCGACAATTACGAAGTCGTCGAAGGCTTGACGCTTGAAACAATTCGCGGACATTCAAAAACGATGCAAACGGTTTGCTTGAAACGCGGCGGCGAAACGCTTTATGCGTTTGCCGATCTGATCCCGACGCGGCATCATCTCGCTTTGCCGTGGATAATGGGCTATGATCTTTTCCCGACCGAAACTCTTGAATTTAAGAAACGCGTTTTGCCGCAGGCGGTTCGCGAAAATTGGCTTTGTCTTTTTTATCACGATTTTGAGATGCCGCTTTGCCGTTTGGAAGAAATTGACGGAAAATTTAAAGCGAAAGAACTCGATTAGAGGGGAATCAAAAATGAAAACATTATGTATTGTCATCGCATTTCTAACGGTCGGATTGTCCGCGCACATCGTATTTGCTCAGGACCAAAACCAAAAAGATAAAGAGACGCTTATCAAAGCGGCGCGTTTTTTAGAAGAAAAGCCTTTTGATAAGGACGCCAAAAATATTCGCAGCTGGGCGATTTTGTACATCATTGAAACCGATCAGGTAAGCGTTGTCGTGTGTGGCGGCGAGTTGATGGAACCGATTTTGCACAAGAAAAACAAAAACGGGGCGGAACTGACCGGGCAATACACTATCGGAATGGCGGCTTTCAAACTCGCAAATCCGGATAGGAAAAATGACGAAAATGCGGCGCAGCTTGCCGGAATAGAAAGTATGCTAAAAGCATATGAAGCGATGATCGCTGAAAAACCGAAATCGAAGTTCGACGGAATGGACACTTTGATTGCGAAACGCGATAAAGGCGAGCTGAAAGCAATAATCGACGCCGCAAATTGCGGGAAAAAAGAAGACAACTAAAAATGGAACATGTAAAAATCGGAATAATCGGCGGCTCGGGTTTGTATCAAATGCCGGAATTGACCGATATAAAAGAAGTCGAAATCGAAACGCCGTTCGGAAAGCCTTCGGATGCATTTATCATCGGAACCTTGATGGGCGAGCGCGTCGCGTTTTTGCCGCGGCACGGGCGCAAACACACTTTGCTTCCAACCGAACTTCCCTTTCGCGCCAATATTTACGCGATGAAAATGCTCGGCGTCGATTACGTTTTGTCGGTTTCGGCGGTCGGAAGTTTGCAGGAAAAATACGCGCCGACCGATATGGTAATTCCCGATCAATTTTTTGAT
>JBGTFE010000045.1:0-56946 GCA_041747435.1 Pyrinomonadaceae bacterium
CCTTCCCGCCAACGAAATATCGGGAACTTCAATTTCAATATTTGCTGATTTTGTAAAAGCCTTGACGATTGATAAAAAAGAATGCGTCGCCAGCAGCGGTGCTTCATCGGTTAATGTGTAGTAGATTTTTGACATTTCTAATTATTATATTTATTGAATTAATTTTAATCGCCAAATAACAGTTTGCGGTTAAAACACAAGTCAGTTAAAGACAATAGTTAATTAACGCTATTCTAGTCAACTTTGATTCAAAACGTAAATTAAAAAGTCAAAAATATTCCTGTTTTTGACCACTAGCGTTGCAGATTTGTAGCTGAATCCGGCGAAGGCAACACGGTTGACAAAAAACCCTATTGACCTCGCTCCTCCAACGCTTCAACGAAGCCGGATGACGTAATCAAAACCGAAAACCTCTACAACTTCGACGGCGCGAAAGGCTATTTGGTGCAGATTTTAAGGATGAATTAAATAAAAAGGACGGACTTTAAGTCATTAATATCGAGCGCTATGTAACTAAGAGGCAGTCTCGGATATTTTCTGAAAAGCCAATTAATAGCTTGTTGCTTTAGATTTGAATTAAAAATAAAAATATAGCGTTGGTGAATACTGAACGTATTTTTCAGAGCATTTGTTGAACCTGAAACTTTATCTAATAAATCATCTTTATCGAGATTTTTAAGGCTTTGATAGTTAAATCTAAATTCCACAAGTATTATTTCTCTAGCGGTTCCATCATCATTAACAATTACAAATGCAGAATCCATTGATTTATTAAATGTTCTTCCCTCAGTGGTGGCTAGTTCATATTCAACGCAATCCATATCTAAAACAACTTCATTTTTTTTGAATACTGGCATTGTGTCAGAACAGCCTTCTCTTAATATTAATTTATTGAGATCCTCTAAACATTCCTCTTTATTGATTTGGGCGGCTAAATTTAAGGTCTCAACTCGAGAGTATTTCATTACACTCCGTATTGATCAATTCTATCTATGGCTATGTTGAATGACTTAAAAATAGGATCAATTTCTTTATCAAGAAATTTATAATTAAACTTATATTTCTCTTTGCTTTTTTTAGCCAAATAAAAATTAACTTTATCCAGACTTCGTTCTTTCTCTGAAATATATCGAATTGCGCTAACCATGTCGGGATTGTGGGTAGCGAGAAAAAATTTCACGCCGATTTCTTTGTTCAACAAGATTATTAACCGTGCATATTCGACTATCCATTGCGGATGGAGATGGGATTCAGGTTCGTCAATGATGAGAAGTGTTTTGTCCGTTAACAAACCCTTCTTTAATAAGAGCTGCAATATAGAAAATGATTTTATTCCCGTCGCTACATCATTCAGGTGAAATGTTGCACCGTCTTTACGTTTGAACATAAAGTCATCGGCAGAGTAAATTCCTTCTTCCAGGATTACATCTCCCTGAATAATTTCATTACTTATTAGTTTGGTAAATTGATCATTTTTGGTTGTCCCCTTTTCTAAAAGCAACTCATTTAGATCGTCCCAATAAATATTGGAGCCGTCCTCAATCGAAAGCACCATTGGAGTATCGATATATATCGCATTTTGAATGCTATAAGGAATTGATAAATCTTTTTTCTTTAATGAAACGATCAAATCATCAAATTCTAAAACCTCAAACTTTTTGGGCAATTCACCTTCGGAGAACACGTTTCGCAATTCCTCAATAAATAAAGATGTAGGTCTGGAGTTGATTTTTCCTACGGCTTCTTTAAATTTCGATTGGACGAAATCTTTTATTTGTAAAAATGAAATATCTAACCCTTTTTCTTTCTCTATTTGGTACTGATCTTCCATATTCAATATGTCTTTCATGATATGGTTCAATCTGTTAATTGTATTTCGTCGAACTGTCTCGGGAATGATTTTATCTTTGAGTTCGTCATAAGCCGTTTCCAGCCTATTAATTATTTGAATCCAATTTCTTAATTCTTCTTCTAAATTTTCGGACGCAATTAGATTCTTTCTTAGCTCATAGCTTTCATGGCGAAACTCATTCCTTAATTTCCTATCACTAAATCTCATTTCTTGCTGAACTATATCCAAAAATCTGGTGATATTTCTCAGGCTGGAAATCAAATTCTTTTTTACTAGTACGTCGTAATTAGCAACAGTCTTATATAAAAAATACAGCAGTTTTGAAATAGAACTTTTCCCAGATCCATTTTCGCCGGCGACCACGGTTATTCCATCAACTACGATATTAGCTTTATCGATTGCTCTAAAATCCTCGATGTTAACTTGAATGTTTGATTTAATTTCGGTCATTTAAGATATACTTCGCGCTAAGAACAAAAACTAAGAAATGCAAAATAATATGAAGTTAACCATATATTCTAATAAAGATAAAATATACTAGGAACCAAAACTGCGACTAACGCTTTTTTACCTGCCCTCTTGATACGTCAAATCACCCGTCGGATAGGTATACAGACCTATAAATATAGGTCGAGGCACGCATCGGATAGGTCGGGAGACGTATAAATTGGCGTCGGAGACGTGTCGGGATAGGTGACGGGGCGTGTGGGATACGTCTCCGGACGTATAAATATAGGTCGAGGGACGTATTCGGAGGATGTTCGGACGTATAAATATAGATCGCGGACGTATAAATATGGGTTCGAGACGTATAAATATAGGTTAACGAACGTATCCGAAGCATGCCGCGGCGTATAAATATAGGTTCCCGACGTATAAATATAGGTCAAGGGACGTGTCGGGACACGTCCGGCGGCGTATCCGATGCGCTTTCCGACGTGTCCAAACGCAGTTTTTTCCGCCACAGACAAGATCTAATCGCGAAACACGCGAAACACACGAAAAAGGCTCAAAAAATTAGTGTTTTTTCGTGTTATTTCGTGGTTAAGCTCTTCGGCGAACTTAAAAGCGGAGCGCGGGCAGACATATATTTTCACGCCAAACGACGAATCTGAAAGGCGTGTCAAAGCGTATAAATATGATCTTCGGACGTAAAATACCGTTCGAAGGATGATTTTGTAACGCTCAAACGAATCTTTTTTTGATTACTTACGGGTTAATGCCGCTGTTATGCGGGCGGGTTTTCTTTTGTTTTCTTGAAAAACTGCTTGAATTCGTCCACTTTCGCATCGTAACCGGCATCGCCGGCGCCATTTTTGTACTGCGACCAGCCGTAATCCTTCAAAGCGTCCTGAAAATTATCGTAATCGTGCATAATTTTCGTGCTTTGGAGATCGTGCAGGATCGCGTTCAGGCGATTGATCGCATTTTCGAGAAAAACGCGTGTTTGATAATCGCTTTCGAATTCCGTCCAGTCGACATCGGGCGCGCTCAAGCCGGGCTGATTCTGCCTGTATTCCCACGCCTTGTTGACGACGAGCTTGTTCTGCTCGTTGACCGAACCGTAACGGATGCGCTCATCGTCGGTGAGCACGCCGGTTCTGCCGTCAAGCGTCGTTTCAATTGTGGTGATCGCGTCGTTGACAGCAGTGCGGTCAGCCGCTTCGATCTTCGAAGTGATGATATTTAACATAAAGGGTGTGTACCTCCATCTTTAGCTTTTGTTGATTGATTGTTTAAGCGTTACGGCGTGAATGTTATATCGACTTTTATTTTCGTGTCAAGAAAAAATTTACAGGCGTTCAAACGCGCTTCGATTTGCTTTCGCGGCGCATCTTTTTTATGTTTGAACTCGGTGTAAAAAATGAAAAAAATTGCCCTGTTTATTTTATTCGCGAGTTTTCTTTCTTCGTGTGATCAAAACGCTAAAAGTTCTGCGGAACTAAATTCAAACGCGCCGAAGGAAAAACAAGCAAACGCTGATGCCGTCAAAGCCTCGCCCGAACATTTCAAAATTCTTCTTGAAAACGAATATGTAAGGGTCGTGGAATATTCGTTAAAACCGGGCGAAAAGGACGATTGGCACACGCATCCGGCAAAATCGTCTTACGTTGTTTCGGGCGGGAAACTGAAAATAAACCTTGAAAACGGCGAAAAAATAATCGCCGACGAGAAAACGGGAACGGCTTCGTGGATGGACTATGTTGGAAAACATTATGTCGAAAATATCGGCGATTCGACGGTTACAATAGTGCTTACGGAAATTAAGTCCTTGGACAAAAAGCAATGAAAAATGGCGAAAATCCGCTGGTCGCGATCATAATGGGCTCGACGTCCGATTGGGAAACGATGCGGAACGCGTCGGATATGCTCGAGCAATTCGGCGTGGCGCACGAAACAAAAGTTGTGTCGGCGCATCGAACGCCGGATCTGCTTTTTGAGTTTGCAAAATCTGCCGAGACGCGCGGTGTCGAAGTCATCATTGCGGGCGCGGGCGGCGCGGCGCATCTTCCGGGAATGTGCGCATCGCAAACGGTTTTGCCGGTGCTCGGCGTTCCGGTCGAGACCAAAACATTAAAAGGAATGGATTCGCTGCTTTCAATCGTTCAAATGCCCGCCGGAATTCCGGTCGGAACACTCGCCATCGGCACGGCAGGCGCAAAAAACGCGGCGCTACTGGCGGTTTCGATCCTCGCGAATTCGCGCCCGGAATTGAGGGAGAAGTTAAAAGAATTTAGAACCCAACAGACGGAAACGGTATTAGATTCGAAATTAAAATAGTTTTATGGGAACGAAATGTTTGTAGGATTATACACAGTCAGCGAAATGAGCTCCGCTAGGAGCGTTATGTTTGTAGTTTTGGCGTACTAACATTTCTTGGAGTTCCATAGGAACGGCATTGTCAGTTAACGATTGCTGGATATACCGTTCCTACGGAACTCAATATTTTAATCGATTCGAATTCTACAAACATTTCGTCCCTACGCGCCTTTTTTGGGTCTCAAAAATAACATCACCATAATTATGGCTAACACCTATTCGCAAATTTATATTCAGGTCGTGTTCGCCGTTGAAGGTCGGCAAAATTTAATTCAATCTGAATGGAAACACGAGCTGTATAAATACATAACCGGGATTGTCACAAATCATAAACAAAAACTTATTTCGATCGGCGGTGTTGCCGATCACATTCATATATTGATCGGATTTAAGCCGAACTTTGAAATTTCAAAATTGGTGCAAGAGATAAAGGCGAATTCCAGTCGTTTCATCAATCAAAAAAGATTCGTTAAAGGAAAATTCAGGTGGCAGGAAGGATTTGGCGCGTTTTCGTATTCTCGGTCGCAGCTTGATACCGTTATTCGTTATATTGAAAATCAGGAAAAGCATCATTCGAAGCAAACATTTAGGGATGAATTTGTAGGTTTGCTTAAGAATTTTGAAATTGAATACGACGAAAATTTTTTGTTTGAATGGATTGATTGAATTGTGACGTTCCTACGGAACTTAAATTTATTTGTTACGCTTTGACTACAAACATTTCGCTCCTACGGAGCTGAAATCTATTTTTTGGACGATTAATTTCTAATGGCGAATCATAAAATAATCCTTCCAAATTCAACAATCGGTGTTTTCGGAAGCGGGCAGCTCGGGCGAATGTTCGCCGTCGAGGCACGCAAGATGGGCTATCGCGTTCATACATTTTCGCCCGCGTCAGACACGCCCACCGGGCAAATTGCAGACACCGAAACTTCGGCTGATTATCACGATCTTGAAGCCGTCGAAAAATTTGCTCGCAGCGTCGACGTCGTTACATTTGAATTTGAAAACGTGCCGTCAAAAACGATCGAGATCGCGGAACAGTTTGTCCCGGTTCATCCGAAAGGAGAAATTTTGCACACAACGCAAAACCGTTTTCGGGAAAAAACCTTTCTCGCCAAAAATGGGTTTCCCGTCGCGCCTTTTTATCATATAAAAACGATCAAAGATCTTTATCACGCGGCTTCCGAGATCGGAACGCCGGCTGTTTTGAAAACCGCCGGTTTCGGCTATGACGGAAAGGGGCAACAAAGAATCGAAGCGATCGGCGAAGTTGAAAAAGCATTTGAAAATCTCAACGGAAGTGAAGCGATCCTCGAGGCGTTCATCGAATTTGAAAAGGAAGTTTCGGTTGTTTGCGCGCGCGGTCAAAGCGGCGATTTTGCGCATTACGGCGTGATCGAAAATGCGCACGATGATCACATTTTGGACATAAGTTTTGCGCCCGCCGACGTGTCGTCAAAAATTGAAAAGGAAACCGTCGAAATTGCGCGCGCGGTCGCCGAAAAGTTCGGATATGTGGGGACTTTGTGCGTCGAATTTTTCGTGACCAAAGATGCGAAATTATTGATAAACGAGATCGCGCCGCGCCCGCATAACTCGGGACATCTTACGTTTGACGCGTGTGTTACATCGCAGTTTGAACAGCAGCTCCGCGCGGTGTGCGGTTTACCGCTCGGTTCGACCGCGTTTTTGCGACCGGCAGCTATGGCAAATCTTCTCGGCGATCTTTGGGAAAAGGGCGAGCCGAATTGGGCAAATGTTTTGAAATTTCCCGGTTTGAAACTTCATCTTTACGGCAAAGCCGAAGCGCGAATCGGTCGCAAGATGGGACACCTGACAGCAATGGCGGAAACCGCCGAAAAAGCGGTTGAAATTGTCAAGAATTCGCGCACCGCGCTTGTTTAAAAAATCTTTATTTTTTCTGCATTTTATTTTATTATTCTTCTGAATCCATCTGAATCCTAAAATTTTGTGGGTGGCGTATTTATGTTAGTAAAAAAATCCCTTTTTGCCGCGTTTTTGATTCTGTTGCTTTTAGCCCAAACAGCTTTTGCACAAGCGAGAATTGACGAAGTCGCAAGTCCGGCTAGTATCAAACTTAATCGCGGGCGCGGTTTGAACATGCTGAGCGAAATTAAAGACGTTATAAAATCGCAGTATTACGACAAAACTTTTCGCGGAATAGATCTAGATGAAAGATTTAAAATTGCCGCCGAAAGAATCAAAAAACTCGATACCAATTCGCAGATTTTTAGCGTTATTGCACAGGTTGTTTTAGATTTTAACGATTCTCACACGCGATTTTATCCGCCGAACAGAGCAAACCGCGTTGAATACGGCTTTTCAATGCAGATGATCGGCAATAGCTGTTTAGTGGTTGATGTTAAAAAAGGCAGTGATGCCGAAGCAAAAGGTTTAAAAGTCGGCGATATTATTGCCGCCGTCGGACAATATATACCGACGAGAGAAAATCTTTGGAAGATGAATTATCTGCTTTACGCGCTCGACCCGCAAACAAACATCAAGCTTTATATTCTTAACCCCGACCGTACGGAACGTGAAATCGAGATCAATGCCACTTTTAAATCCATCGAGGAAAGACGGAAAGAAGCCGAAAAACGGCGCAAAGAGAAAAAGGAAAATCCTTATAAATGTCAGGAAATAAACAATGAGTTGATCGCCTGCAAACTTCGGACTTTCTCGGTTGATAAAAAATATATTGATAAAATGATGAGCGAAGTCGGAACGCATAAAAAGCTCATTCTCGATTTGCGCGGAAACGGCGGCGGCTATGTCAAAATTGAAGAATATCTAACAGGTTATTTTTTTGAAAAGGATGTAAAGATCGCAACTTTCGTAATGCGCGATAAAACCAAAGAGAGAGTTGCCAAAACGCAAAAAGAAAAAGTTTTCAAAGGCGAGTTGATTGTAATGATTGATAGTAATTCGGCTTCCGCTTCCGAAGTTTTTGCGCGTGTTATCCAGCTCGAAAAGCGTGGAAAAATTGTGGGCGATGTCAGCGCGGGCGCAGTAATGACAAGCTATTTTATTACGATGGCAAATCAACGCGGCGCTTCGGAGTTTGCAACATATTCGTTTTTTGCATTAAACGTAACCGTTGCCGATTTGATCATGAGCGATGGCAACCGCTTGGAAAATGTAGGTGTCATTCCCGATTATGCGGTCGGACCCAGTGGAAAAGCCTTGTTTGAAAAATCCGATCCGATTCTTGCCTATTCCGCCCAACTTTTGGGTGCCAAGATAACCAGCGAAGAAGCCGGAAATTTTTCCTTTATGTCCCAAAATTCCGAAGATGACGATAATGACGAAGGGGACGAAGGAACCAATTAAAATCTTACAGCCTTTTGAAACGACTTTGAAACTGGGTTTATCTTCTGTCGGCACGATTGCGTCTGCGACCTTGTCGCGTTCCCTATAGCATCCATGCCCGCACAGTATAAATCCGTTTGAAAAAGACACGTTAGAATCTTTTTGCAAACCAAACACCCGAAAGAACACCGATAAAGCCGACCAAAACACTCAGAAAAAGATAAAGAAACGCAATAAAAAAATGGTTTTCCTTGATCAAGCCCCAAATTTCCATTTCAAACGTCGCGAAAGTTGTAAAAGCGCCCAGAAATCCAACGATTACAGCAAAACGCACATTATCGCTAACGTCGAATTTATCGGTAAAGAGCATAAGCAGAAAGCCGAGCAGAAAAGAGCCGGTGACGTTTATAAAAAACGTCGGGAACGGGAATTTTTCAAACCACGTCTGCAGCGGCGAAATGTTGATGAGATATCGCGCGACAGCGCCGAAAGCGCCGCCGAGTGCAACTGATAAAATTCTCAATATGGTTTCCGTCTGCAAAATTTGCTTTCAGAATACCATATTTACGGCTTAAACTCACAAAATACCCGATTGGAAAAATTTGCGTGCGTTTCAATAAAACCGAGCCCGAATTTGGTTTCGCGCGTTT
The DNA here is from genome assembly GCA_041747435.1 of Pyrinomonadaceae bacterium. Lineage (GTDB taxonomy): Bacteria > Acidobacteriota > Blastocatellia > Pyrinomonadales > Pyrinomonadaceae > JBGTFE01. The sequence goes on from JBGTFE010000045.1 coordinate 8,656, forward strand.
CGATCTCGTTCGGATTTTTTCCGGTAAGCACCGTGCGATTTACAAAAACCGCTTCGAATTTTCGGGTTTCTCCATCTTCATAAACCTTCGTCGCGGTGAGCAGCGCGCCCTCGATCCTCGCATTTCGAAACGTGAATTTCTTAAGTTTTTGTTTGTCAAAATTCAAGCCTTCAAAACGTGTGTCGGTTCCGCTTCCTTCTACGCGTCCGTCGGTAGACACACGAAGTTCTACATTGTAATTACCATCGTCCGCAAAATAGCTCCCGGAATATTCGGCAGCGCTGTTTTTTACAGCGGCTTCGTTTTTGATATCGATGTAAAACTCGGCAACAACATTCTTTTTCTCTTTCTTTTTATATTTCGTCTTATCGAGCGCGGCTGTCAGTTCATGCGCCTTCATTGAAGCATCCGAAGTTTGCGCCGAACTCGTTTCTGACGCGCCGAGCGAAAGAATTAAAAGTAAAATTGCGATAAATATCTGTGACATAGATCTTCTCCGTTTTAATCGTGTTCTGACATAAAAACACCGCGCATTCGATTTTTCTGACACAAAATATTATTATGCCCCAAAGAGAGAAACGAGAACGAATATGATCAGAATCGGAATTCCGAAGGAAATTCACCCAAACGAGCGGCGCATTGCGGCGACTCCGCAAACGGTTTTGCGTTTGAAAAAACTCGGCTTTGAAGTCGCGGTGGAAACGGGCGCGGGTAAGAATATCGATTGTTTTGACGGAACTTATAAAGAAGCCGGAGCGATCATTATTGACAGCGCAAAAGAGCTTTGGGCGACTTCTGACGTCGTTATAAAAGTTCGCCCGCCTGAGGAAAATAAAGATCTTGGAGTTCACGAAACCGATCTTTTGCGCGAAGGCGGCTGGCTCGTCGGATTTGTTTGGGCGGCGCAGAATAAAGAACTTCTTGATCGTTTTGCAAAAAGAAAAGCGACGGTTTTTGCGATGGACTCTGTCCCGCGAATCACGCGCGCGCAAAAAATGGACGCGCTCAGCGCGATGGCAAATATCGCCGGTTATCGCGCCGTGATCGAAGCGGCAAATCATTTTTCAAGATTTTTCGGCGGGCAGATGACGGCAGCCGGAAAGGTCGAGCCGGCAAAAGTTCTGGTGATCGGCGCGGGCGTTGCCGGTCTTTCGGCGATCGGTTCGGCTCGCTCGCTTGGCGCGATCGTCAAGGCATTCGATCCGCGCAGCGCCACGCGCGAGCAGGTGCAGTCTATGGGCGCGGATTTTCTCGAAGTCCACGTCGCCGAAGAAGGCGAAGGCAAAGGCGGCTATGCAAAGGAAATGAGCGACGATTTTTTGCGCGCCGAAATGGCGCTGTTTGCGCAGCAGGCGATGGAAGTCGATATCATCATCACCACCGCGTTGATTCCCGGAAAACCCGCGCCGAAACTTATCACAAAAGGAATGGTCGAAAGCATGAAACCCGGCTCGGTGATCGTCGATCTCGCCGCCGAACAAGGCGGAAATTGCGCGATGACCGAGCCCGGAAAGCTCGTCCATTACAAAGGCGTGAGTGTGATCGGCTATAAAGATCTACCGAGCCGTATGGCAAGCATGTCAAGCCAAATGTATGGCTCGACGATCGCGGCGCTGCTCGAAGAATTGCGGAATAAGGAAACCGGAGCGCTTGAGGTCGATTACGAAAACGAGGTCGCCCGCGGCGCGCTTATCGTTCACGAAGGAAAGATAACGTATCCGCCGCCCACTCCCCCGCCTGCGCCCGAGCCGGGACTTCCGACCAAAAGCACGGCGAGCGTCGCCGCGCAAACTCAAGCCGCGCCGCAGGAAACCGAAAAGGGCGTAAATCCCGTTTGGCTCGCGCTTGCGGGTTTGGTGTTGCTCGGCATCGGTCTGGTCGCGCCGGCTTCGACGCTCTCGCATTTTACGGTTTTTATGCTCGCGTGTTTTGTCGGCTGGCAGGTCGTCTGGAACGTCAAACCCGCGCTTCACACGCCTTTGATGAGCGTCACAAACGCCATCAGCGGCATCATTCTCGTCGGCGGAATGCTCCAGCTTTCGGGCGCAAATTTGAATTTAACGACGATCCTCGGCGCGATCGCCGTGCTGATCGCAACCATCAACATCGCCGGCGGATTTCTTGTGACGAATCGGATGCTGGCGATGTTTAGGAAGTAGGATTGACAAGTTCGCAAAGCGAACGTAAGAGAATAGCCACAGGCTTAAGCCTGTGGACTTCCGAGGGAAAGCAACCGAGCCCGCGACGCGGGCGACAGACAAATTGAAAGACTGTCGCTATCTACGATAGCTCGCTACGTTTTTGATTTTGCATGCCACAGGCTTCCGCCTGTGGCTAAATGCTGTCGCTCGCTACCGCGAGCTGAAAAACTGGACGCCATCTTTCGAATAACAAAATGCAAAATAGCCTAATCACAATCGCATATATCGCCGCCGGCGTTTTATTTATTTTGAGTCTCGGCGGTTTGTCGCGGCAGGAAACGGCGCGGCGCGGAAATCTTTACGGCATTATCGGGATGCTGATCGCGCTTGTCGCCACGGTTTTTGCGATCAAGGACGGCAATTACGTTTTGCTCGCGGCGGCGCTGATTCCCGGGGCGGTGATCGGCGCGCTTGTCGCGTCGCGCGTGCAGATGACGGCGATGCCGCAGCTCGTTGCGATTCTTCACAGCTTTGTCGGTTTGGCGGCGGTACTCGTCGGTTTTGCGACCTATCTCGGTCCGCACGAAGTAAAAGCGGACGAACATCTGATCCATCTCGCGGAAATTTTTATCGGCGTATGCATCGGTTCGATCACCTTTACCGGCTCGGTGATCGCGTTCGGAAAACTGCAAGGCACGATCACGGGCAGACCTTTTCTCATTCCAGGCAGACACATTTTGAATCTTTTGATCCTTATCGCCACGGTCGCGCTTGGCGTCATGTTTATGCGGGCGCCCGGCGTTGACGGGCAACTGCCGCTTTTGATCGCGACAATTCTGACCGGAATTCTTGGCGTTCATTTCGTAATGGCGATCGGCGGTGCAGATATGCCGGTCGTCGTTTCTATGCTCAACAGCTATTCGGGCTGGGCGGCGGCGGCTGCCGGATTTATGCTCGGCAACGATCTGCTCATCATCACCGGCGCTTTGGTAGGCTCGAGCGGCGCGATCCTCAGCTACATAATGTGCCGCGGAATGAACCGCTCATTTTTGAGCGTAATGCTCGGCGGATTCGGCACGGAATCGGGCGCGACGCCTGCCGCAGGCGAACAGCCGGCGGGCGAAGTTCAGTCGATAAACGCAGAACAAGCCGCTGAATTATTAAACAATTCGCGGAAAGTTGTCATCGTTCCGGGCTACGGTTTAGCGGTCGCGCAGGCGCAGCACGCCTTGGCGGAAGCCGTGAAATTATTGCGAGAAACCAGCATCGACGTCCGCTTCGCCATTCATCCCGTCGCCGGTCGCCTACCCGGACACATGAACGTTTTGCTCGCCGAGGCAAATATTCCTTACGACATCGTTTTCGAAATGGAAGAGATCAACGAATCGCTCAAAGATCAGGACGTCGTGCTCGTCGTCGGCGCAAACGACATCGTCAATCCTTCGGCGATGGACGATCCCGCAAGCCCGATCGCCGGAATGCCGGTGCTGCACGTTTGGGAAGCGCGCACCGTTATCGTCATGAAACGTTCGATGGCGAGCGGCTACGCCGGAGTCGATAACCCGCTTTTTTACCGCGAAAACACGCAGATGCTTTTCGGCGACGCCAAAAAAGTTATGGATGAAATCCTCGCCGCAATGCGCTCCTAAATCAGAAACGCGCACGAAGTAAGCGTAGTCAATTCGCCGTTGACGCTTACTTCGTGCGCGTTTCTGACTTTTCCAAGCGTCGGAATTCAAACCGAACGAGGAAGACGTCAAAATAGCGACGCTCGAGGCAAAACATGCGGCGATGGAAACGGCAAACAACGATGCGAAACTCGCTTCGATCGATGCCGATAACGTCCGCGAGACGCGCGACGCAATTCTTTACGGCGAAGAAACCGGATTGGTCGAACGCGTCCTGCTGGTCAAAAAATACATCGCGTACGCTCTCGGCAAAGACAGCGCGGCATACCAGCAAATAAACGCTTTGAAATTTAGAAGAGACTAATTCCTAAAGCGTAATTTGTTCGGTTGATCGACTGCGCCGGTAGAAATATCGGCGCAGATGTTGAAGTGTGTATTTATGATTAGATTGATCGATAACTAGCCACGTGCTTTAGCGCGTGGTTTGGCGATGATAAAATAACGGAGGGCGTTTTAACGTCCTTTTTTCCAGAATCTAGAAAATTAATAAACCTATGTCTGACGCCGTTTACTCCGAGATAAATTTCCATATAACTTGGCATACAAAAGGCAACTTGCCGCTGATCAAGTCCGAAATCGAGACGAAACTTTACGAATTCCTAAAACAGAAAATAGCCGAAACACCTGAAGTTTTTTTCCACGCGATCGGCGGCGTCGAAGACCACATTCATCTTGCCGTCAGTGTTCCGTCAAATTTGTTAATGAGCGAATGGATCGGAAAATTAAAAGGCGCGAGTTCATACCATGTCAACCAACTCGCAAATCACAAACTTCTACAATGGCAACGAGGTTACGGAATCGTTAGTTTCGGCACGAAGGATTTGAAATGGGTCGTAAATTACGTTTTAAATCAAAAGGAACATCACAAAAAAGGCACAATTAACGACCGTTTGGAGAAGCGTGAGGAATAGCCGCATGCCGTCGCGTTCTCCGATTGAATAAATAGCCACGTGCTTCAGCGCGTGGTTAGGTTCACGCCCCTAAAACTAGCCCGTTTTAACGGGCTTACTAATCGGAATATAGCCACGTGTTTACGGCGTGGAAATAAAAAGGACGTTAAAACGCCCTCTGACTCATTTCAAATCGCTGCCCACGCCGTAAACGACGTGGCTAATAAGGCAAAAACGGAACGACGGTTTGCAGCTATTAGAAAATATTAGAAAGCGCAAATTTTCGCACGCGATTCAATTTGTATTAAAAATAGCCACGTGCTTCAGCGCGTTGTAAGATTCACGCGAAAAAATTCAGCCCGTTTTAACGGGCGACAGATTTATAAAACGCCGGTAGAAAAATCGGCGCAGATGTGGAGGATTGTCTTTATTGAGAATCGAACGCCTCGTCTATTGACAGGTGAGTTAATATAAATAAAACCTTATGAGTAATTAACCTTGAAGCATTTCAATATGCCGTTTCCAATATTAAAGACGGTTTTATCTTTGAAGAATTCGGACAAAGGTTTCTCTCTGCAATTTTAGGACACGAATTTATTCCAGTCGGAGGTTCGAAAGATAAGGGTGTCGACGGCTTCCAACATATTTTTCACAAGAAAGGGAACGAGAACGTGATTTTTCAGTTTTCCACCGAAGGCGATGCTAGATGGAAAATCATAAATACTATCAGCAAGCTGACAGAGAAAAAGAGAAAGTTTAACCGACTCTACTACGTCACAACACGCGATGTCCCGAACGCAGATGTAATTACGGAAGAGTTATCCGAAACCTATAGCAAAGGAATCGTGATTTTTCCTTTGAAATGGTTTGTGTCAAATGCGGTTCAAAATCAGGGGACAATAAATGCATACAACACTTTCGTTGACAGTTATTATCATGAATTTAATAAGCCCGGGACCTCCTTTATCGTTAGTAATCTGGATACTGATTCCCGACTTTTTGTTTTTCTCCGACAGCAGATTGAAGACCAGAAAGATGAATTGAAACTTGATGAGGTTCTTGCTGACACACTTATATTGTTTGCATTGGAAGATACCGATCCTGACGAGAACCGCTTTAAAACCAAAGAACAAATTTTTGATTCGGTAAAGAACTATGTAAATTTTGATCTTAAAAATCTTGACGAAACCTTAGAGCACCAACTAATTGCGTTAACTAGGAAGCCAAGAAAGGTACATCTTCATCCAAAGAAAGGCTATTGTCTTCCTTATGAAACCCGATTAGAAATTCAAGCTAGAAATCTTCAGGACCAGAATTTAATTGAAGATTTCCAAAAGGAAACGGAGGCAAAAATCAGAAAATACCTTAAGGACGTAGATGTAACCGTCAAGAATCTAACAGGATTAATAAACGACACCATACATAACATTTATTACCAACAGGGATTGGAATTTTCAAACTTTATTATCAATGGCGAAAGCAAAGATGTGATTGAAAAGGACCTTCAAGAGGTAATTTCTAAAGTTGTAGACGAAAGCGGCGTTGTAACCCATAACAAGGAAAAAATAAAAACAGTGCTATTAATGGCGATTCGCGACATAGTTTACAACGGCACACCGCAACAGACTCATTACTTAAAAAGTCTTTCTAATACTTACATGATGATGTTTCTCCTTCAGTGGGACCCTAAACTTGCGATATATTTTCAAGCTTTAGCCTCAAAATTAACTGTTTTTGTGTGTACCTCAATTATCATTCCAGCTTTTTCAGAATATTATCTCCAGTCCGAAAATAAGCGCCATTGGAATCTTTTGAAAGGCGCGCGGAAAGCGGGAATTCGCTTATATATTGATGACTCGATTCTTAATGAACTTACGCATCACTTTAAAATGTTGAAATATAAATACTTGAATTATTTTGACTCAACCGAAGCTGTTTACCTTAGTGATGAAAATGAAATTCTCTTTATCGATGAAATCATGATAAGAGCATATTTTTACGCAAAAATGCGTGGATCGGTAAGAACGTACGATGATTTCATTATGAATTTTCTAAATCCTAATTTAAAGACCCCGCGGGAAGATTTGTTAGGATACCTGAAGTCTGAGTTCGGAATGGAATATTTAACGAATGAAGCAATCGGTATCAACATATCAGAAGAAGAAAAGTTGCAACTCTTGAATATCTTGAAAGAAAAAAAAGACATCAACAAAGCGAAGACTGACGTTAATTTAATTCTGACAATATACAAGCTTCGGGAAAAAAAGAACGAAATAAATAGCTTAGGAATTTTCGGATACAAAACGTGGTGGCTTTCCAAGGACACTTCAACCTACCGAGCAGTTATTGCTGCTTTTGGAGAAGAAAAATATCCAGTAAGCTGTTATATCCGTCCCGATTTCATCTATAACTACATGACGTTTATGCCTAACAAGGAGGAAATTGATGACGCTTATCAAAAGATATTTCCAACTTTGTTAGGTGTAAATTTGAGTTTTCACTTACCGAAAGATGTTACCGAAGTAATACAATCATCCGTCGCGGCTCATAAAGATAAAAGCCCCGCCCAAGTGCAAAGGATTTTGAGACAACTGAGTGACAAACTGAAATCTGATCCAGCATTAAGAAACAAAAGAGCGGTGACTCTTTTTCTCGATGATGAGCTAAATAAATTGAAATCAGTAGCATGAGTTTTTGATCTGTAAATTGGGGTGGTGATACGTGCCAAAGTTTTTCTCCTCCTGCATGAACATTCCTACGCATGCGTTTCAACTCGCTCCTGTCAAAAATATTCTACCGTCCGCATCGAGTAAACCGTCGTCGTTGCGAAACATTCTCTCTTCCGCGCAGAGTAAACTCGCATCCGTATGAAATACTCTTGCGTCCGTGCGGAGTAAACTGGCATCCGTATGGAATATTCTTTTGTCCGTGCGAAATATTCTCGCGTCCGTTTAAAATATTCTTGCATCGTCACGAAATATTCTCTCTCCTGCGCGGAGTATTCTCCCGTCGGCGGGAAATTTTTTGTAGAATGAAGTATAAGCATCTAAAGCATTGGTCAAATTTTTACTACGGAGAATCAGCATTATGAAGAAGTTTTTATTATTTGGGGCAAGCGCGGCGGTATTTTGCGCGGCGGCATTTGGTTTTTTTGGCGCGGGAGCCGAGCGCGCGGCGTTTGCGGAGAGTTTTGCCGGTGGCGCAGCGGTTTTGGACACGGGCGCTTCGGGCGCATACAACTTTGACAAGGCTCACAGCTTTATCGGTTTTAAGGCAAAGCATATGGGCTTGATCGAAGTGCCGGGATTTTTCCGCGATTTTACGGGCACGGCGACGTATGACGCGAAGGATGTGTCAAAATCCTCGGTGGAATTCGCGGCGCAGATCGCGAGCGTCGATACGGGCGTGAAAGGACGCGACAATCACCTCCAGCAGCCGGAGTTTTTTGACGCGGCAAAGTTTCCCGAGATGAAATTTAAGTCAACCAAGATCGAGAAAAAGGGAGACGAATGGTTGATGACCGGCGATCTCACCATCAGAGACGTTACAAAATCGGTGACGTTTCCATTTAGAATTTTGGGATTTGTCGTAAATGAGCGCGGATCGCGTATGGGAATCGCCGCGGAGACGTCGATCAACCGGAAAGAGTTTGGCGTGATGTATGATTCGAAGCTGCCGAATGGAACGCCTTCGGTTTCGGATACAATCAAGGTCGTTTTGCAGATCGAAGCCGTTATGCCTGCGCCGGCGAAAGCGCAGTAGATCTTTTTTAAGAGATTAAGCCACTAATTACACGAAATAACACTAAATCTTTTTCGTGTTTCTTCGTGTAATTAGTGGTTTCAACTTTTTACCTTACAAAATGACTGCCAAACCCCGCATATTCGATACACGAAAGGCAAAAGAGACGATCGCTAAAGGCAGGCGCGCGCGCTGGTGGCTGCGAAAGGGTGCGAAATCGCGCGGGTTTCATTACGTCGATTCCTCAGGAAAGGAGATAAAGAACAAAGATGCGCTCGAGCGTATCAAGTCTTTGGTCATTCCGCCGGCTTGGCGGTTTGTAAGGATTTCGCCGTTTGCCGGAAGCAGCATACAAGCTGTCGGAATGGATTTGAAAGGGCGCGTTCAATATCTCTATAACGCTCAGTTTCGCCGAAAGCAGGAGCGAAAAAAATTCGAAAAGATCGAGCGTTTCGGCGAATACTTGCCAAAGCTGAGGAGCGTGACGAACAAGCACATCGGGCTCGAGGGTTTTCCGCGCGAAAAGGTTCTCGCTTTGATGATGCGGCTGATCAATTCGCTTTACATCCGCCTCGGCTCGCCTCAGAGCGTGCGGCATTACAGAACTTACGGCATCACAACGCTGCAAAATCGTCATCTTGAGGTTAAACGCGGCGGAAGATTGGTGTTCAGCTTTGTCGGCAAACACAAGATCGCGCACCGGAAGATTTTGGTCGATAAGGAACTCGCCTCGGCGATGAAGGAATTAAAGGAGATCGGCGGCGCGCGAAAACTTTTTAATTATCTCGACGAAAACGGAAAGCCGCAGCCGGTGAGATCGCGGGATTTGAACGAATACTTGAAAGCCGCAACGAGCGATGAATTTTCGGCAAAGGATTTTCGTACCTGGGGCGGAACGCTGCTCGCGGCGCTCGAACTTGCGGAAATGGGCGTGTCTGACGACGAAAAAGAATTAAAGAAGGCAATCGTTCGAGCGATAAAAAAAGTCGCCGAACAGCTTGGCAATACGCCGAGCGTTTGCCGCGCTTCTTACATACATCCGATCGTTTTGAAAAATTATGAAAAAGGAATCACGCTCGATGAATTCAGACCGAAGAAAAAGCGGATCATTAAACGATTGGAAGCCGATTACGAACCGGAAGAAAAAGCTTTGATAAGCCTTTTTCAGAGTTTAAAAGTGAAAGAGTGAAAAAGATCGCTCGATTTTCAAGCTGCTTTTCCACTTTTTTCACATTTTCACTTTTATTTCCTCAAAAGCACGATCGGCGATTGCTCAGACGCGAGAATCTTTGAGAAAAACTCGCGGACGGAGCCGTATTTTTCGACTGGCACCGTAGTGCGGTTCATCGTCAGCGAGCGGGTATATGTTAGTTTATTTTCCTTGACCGTATAGCTCGATACATAATTTCCGAAAGGCGTTTCAAGGTTAATCCCATCCGGCATTTCGTCAACAACAAAACCCTGCGGCAGCGTGAAAACCGTCATTTCGTCAAATGAATTGGCGTGGAGCGAAACGGGATTTTTGCGATTCAGTTCCGTCAGATAGATCGAATTTGTGCGGCTGACGATCGCCGGTTTGAACACGAGCAGGCGATTCTGCATCAACTGCCCGTACATCGGCGCCGAAAATTCCACGTCAAGATCGAATCCGGCTTCGGCTACCCGGTCGGTCGGGGTCAGCTTTTCCAGTCTAGCTGCAGTCGCACCGCGTGTGAGCCAGCCTTCGATCGCTTTGCTGTAATTTGTGCTTGAAAGCGACCGAAACATTCCGCGCTCATAGGTGGACATTTGCCCGGTAGCTTTTTCGCGAATGACGCCCTTGATCGCGCCGTCGCCGGTAATGCTGACCGCGACGTCTCGCTTCCAGCCGTTAAATCCGATCGGCGTTACCGGCATTCGCACCAAACCGCCGTTTTCGCCCGCGATGATCAGTGCCCAGCTTCCCTGCTCAAAATTCGGCAGATCGCCGACCGGCGTGAACTGATCGGTCGCGTCAAATATCAAAAGGCGTCCAAGTTTGGCATGATCGATCACGGTCGCCGCCTCGGTCGCATCGCTTACCTTTACCGCGATAATGCAATGATTGAATTGCCGCGGCGATGCCCATTCCTGGCGGACGTAATTTGCATCGCCGGAATAAATGATGATCGGATACGCATCGATACCGAGCGATTTGAGCATCGCGCGCATCAAATTCGCCTTGTCTTTACAGTCGCCGTAGCCGCGCGCCAAAACGAGACTTGACGGACGCGGACGCATTCCGTTTCCGTAGCCGACGCCGATGTCGATTGAAATGTATTGAATATTTTGCACGAAAGTTCCGATGGCACGGATCTTATCAAGCTCTGTCTTTGCGTTTGCGGTCAATTCGCGGGCTTTTGCGGAAACCGCCGCGTCAACGATCACCTGCGGATCATACATCCGCGTCGCCCAATTCGAAACTTCCGTCCAGTTTGAAAAAGCGCGGTCAACCGCCTGTGATGCGTCGTTCGGAGAAAAATTGATCGCAATGCGCGGCACCATATTTTTGAACGAAGGGCTCATCGGTTCGTCGGCGATCGGTGCCAGATTCCGAAGCTCCCAAGTGTAACTCGATCCATTAGTCTGCGGTTTTACGTCTTCGTAATTAAAGGTCGTGCTCGAAGCCTTCCAGTTCGGCGGAAGATTGAGCGTGTAGCGCGAAAAAAGCGTGGGCAGATCGTCCTGAAACGCCCATTCATCCTGGAAAAAAAGCGGACGATCTTCGGAAACGATGGAATAACCGAAAACATATCCGACGTCGGCATCGTCGGAGGCGTCAATTATCTTTATGCGTCCTTCATTATAAACGTCGTCGGTATCGGAAATTCGGTCGATGACCGATTTTTTATCATACTCTTTGACCGAGCCGTCGCGGCGGATAAGCCAGGCGTTTATGTCGCGGATCTTTCCAAAACTGGCGAGGTAAAACGCTAGCGCGTATGCTTCCGCCTTTCCCTCGCGCGTGAGAATTTTGAGCGCTCGGTTTTCGGTCTTGATCAGCTTTCCGTCGCTCTCGAATGTAATTTGCTGCTCGTTATGCAAAACGACCGCTTTTACATTTTTGTCGTATGACGGCACTGCAACCGAAGCCGCGCTGCGAAGCCAGTTCGGCGCGCTGTCAGCCGGATTGGCTGAGACTGATGTAAATAGAGTAATAAAAAATAAAAGTGTAAAAATTGATCGAGGATACATAAAACAAACCTCCGACAGTATTTTTTCAATGCCCGGGCGTTACTGTCATTTAGCTTTTCCGAGCCGAGTGGAATAAAGAGCCGAAAATAGCTCTACGTTTTCAAATTATTGCTTTGCTTGAGCGTTATTACATGCATAGCGGCTTTATCAAAAAGAAGCGTCAATAGACGCGAAATTCTAATTTTGTCTTAGCGTTATTGTGTGCGTATCCGCCTTATGAAACGCATCAAAAAGACTTTTAACTGCACCGTACGCTTCCGGAGGGAACAAATAATTGTTCCCGCCGCCAAAGTAAAATTTTCGCTCCAATTTCAAAATATTCGTTTTTTGATCAAGGCGGATAGTTATATTGAGCGACCCGATTCTTTGCGGATCCGCAAGCAACCCCGGCGCGTCGGCGTTATCCAAAGTAAAGCCTTGCGGCAGTTCGATATCGACCTCATCGTGTTCAGACCACGGAAAATGAAAATATATATCGTATTTTCGCGTCGCCGTCGAAAAAAGTGGACTTGTTCCATATTCAAAAAATCCCGGTTGCAGAAAAAGCCGTTTTCCGGTTTTTTGAGCGTAATTCGGCACCCGAATTTTGAACTGATAAGTAAACGGTTTTTCGGGATCGGTCACATTATCGATGCTGATGTCCGTAACTTCGGCGGTGCTCATTCGCGTTTTGATCTCTTCCTTCAGCATTTCTTCGCGCTTCGCTGGCGATTTCTCGTAATTATCGATCTTGCGCTCATAAGAAAGCTGTCCGGTATACTCGATTTTAACGGTCCCTTCGAGCGTTCCGTCGTCGAGCAGTTTGAGTTTGGCGGATCTTTTCTCGACCGATTTTTCCACTCCCGAAAGCGGCGTTTTGGTCGTGATATAGTCTTTGTAACCCAAAAGCAAAACAGCCGTATCTTCTTCCCACCACGGCAGAGTTCCGTAAGGCGCGAAAAAATTACCGGGATCGAAATACTGCCAGCGATTGTTTACGTTGACGGCGATGGCTGAGAAATGTATGAAAGAAGTGTGAGCTTGGCTAACGTTAAAGAATTTTTGGCTGCGGTCGCCGCCAAATGCGAGACGAGCTTCAAATCCGAGAGCCGTCGCTAACGATGCGAATAATTCATTGATATCGCCGCTCGTGCCCTGCATTTTTTTATATGTATCGGACGTGGATTTACTGGGTTTAATTTCCTCCTTCTGCTCATCGGTCAATGTCGTATCGTAGGTAATATTTTTTATTTTCGTTTTGCAGAATTCGAAGATCTTAGAGAGCTTTTCGTCGGGCGTGGTCGCACCCGCAACGATTTGCTCGGCGGCAGCTTTCAAATCCTTACCCGGTTTGAGCGTATCTTTTATTTCCCACGTCCGCACGATATATCCGCCCGCTCTCGACCAGAACTTGGTCGGATCGACGTCCTTGGAATCGGGATAATACAAAACGAGCCACGAACGAACTTCATCTTCCGGCGGCATATTCGGTTCTTCTTTGATCGCCGGAACATTTTCCATTGATGCGCGATAAAATCCGCCTTTGTCTTTGATGAACTTATTGTCGTCCATATTAAAGGTCAAGTATCTTGCATCGTTGTAAGGTTTGAAATAATAAGTAATGTTTTGAATCGGAATATCATGCTGAAAAGTCATCCGCATATTATTTGCCGAACGTCCCGGCACAATTCTTTTAAAACGGTATTCAACGATTGCACCGGACTCAATTCCCGGCACGGCAAACGACTTCGCTTTGACTTTTATTTTATCGGTTTTGACAATTTCCCTGTCAAAAACATCATTTTTCGTGAGTTCGACAATTGATCCGTCAGATTTAATAACTCGCGCCATAACGTCTTTGATCTTTTCGCCTGTTATAAATTGAATATCAATTTTGCTGTATTTTTCGCGTCCGCGTTCAGTAAATATCTTGACGCGAATATAATTGTTCATCACAAGATTTTCCGAACTGTCATCAATGCGAACTTCCCAAAAGATGATTTCGGCGCCCGCGTCGGCTTCGACCTTCGGTGCTTTCATCTGGAGCTCCGCCGGAGTAATCGCACGCCATTCGTCGCCCGCGAAAGCTATTTGCGAGCCCGCGATCCACAGACAAAAAACCAAAAGCAAAACGGATTGTCTTTTAATCAAAAAAATCATATTTTTATACCTCAAAAAAATGAACTGCGCTTTGAAAGCGACTGAAAATGCCGAACCAGCCGAAACCTCTGAATTCAATTTCGTCGTAACTCTAAAAGATTAGGAAACACTATTTTTCAGGGGCTTGTTATTTTTACAAGAGTGAACTTTTTTTATACAACAAATCGCCTAGTAAGGCAAGAAAAATCGGCGATAAGTCCGAAGAGGGCTTTTATGCTATAATTCCGCGCAAACGGTTTTTTAACAAAATTTTTTATCAGGAGAATCACAAATGGCTGTTGATTTCAGTAAAATTCAGGAACTTTTGGGCGACGATGCAGAAACGCTTTTAAATCATACGTCGACGACAATTCCAAAAGAAGATCTTAATGTTCCGGGCGGCGATTTTATTGACCGCGTTTGGTCCGCGTCAGACCGCAATCCCGCAGTATTACGTTCTTTGCAAACGCTTTTTGATAACGGGCGCCTGGCGGGAACCGGCTATCTTTCGATCTTGCCGGTCGATCAGGGAATCGAACACAGCGCCGGTGCTTCGTTTGCGCCAAACCCGAAACTTTTCGATCCGGAAAATATTGTTCAACTCGCTATCGAAGGCGGCTGCAACGCCGTTGCTTCGACATACGGCGTGCTTGGCATCGTCGCCAGAAAATACGCGCACAAAATTCCGTTTATCGTGAAGATCAATCACAACGAGCTTTTGACCTATCCGAACAAATTCGATCAGGTTCTTTTCGGCACGATCGAGCAGGCGCGCAATATGGGCGCTGTCGCCGTTGGCGCGACGATCTATTTCGGCTCGGACGAATCGACACGGCAGTTAACGGAAATCGCCGAATCTTTTGCTTACGCGCACGAACTCGGAATGGCGACCATTCTTTGGTGCTATTTGAGAAATTCAAAATTCAAAACGGATGAAGGCGATATGCACGACGCCGCCGACTTGACCGGACAGGCAAATCATCTCGGCGTAACCATTCAAGCCGACATTATTAAACAAAAGCTGCCGACCAGAAACGGCGGTTATCCGGCGCTGAACAAGAGCGGCTCTTACGGCAAAACGCACGACAGAGTTTATTCAGAATTGACGTCGGAAAATCCGATCGATCTCGTGCGTTATCAAGTCGCAAATTGCTTTATGGGACGCTGCGGCTTGATAAATTCGGGCGGCGAATCAAAAGGCGCGGGCGATTTGGCAGCGGCGGTTCGTACAGCCGTGATCAATAAACGCGGCGGCGGAATGGGTTTGATCTCCGGTCGTAAAGCGTTTCAACGACCGACGAACGAAGGTATTCAGTTACTCAATTCGATCCAGGACGTTTATCTTTCAAAGGAAATTACCGTCGCATAAGAAAGATTTTTGAGCTTCAATTTAAGGACGATTTTTGATGATCGTCCTTTTTTATTTTAAAAAGATCGCGATCATTGCATCCGATCGGCGGATCTAAGCGAAAACCAAAAGCATGAAGGATAATTTATCTTTTCGAAATCTTAAAATAATTTGTGAGGAAAATATGAAAAAATTAGCTTTAGCGGTTTTTGCCGTTGCATTTACGATGCTTTTTGGAATAAACAGCGCTTCGGCGCAGATGATGAAAGACAATCCGATGGTCGGGGGACAAGCGATGTACGCCAACAAAACCATTGTCGATAACGCCGTAAAGTCGGCTGATCATACAACTTTGGTCGCGGCGGTAAAAGCTGCGGGTTTGGTCGAAACACTTATGGGCAGAGGACCGTTCACGGTTTTTGCGCCGACAAACGACGCTTTTGAAAATTTGCCGGCGGGCACCGTTGAGACACTGCTCAAAAAAGAAAACAAGGCAATGTTGTCAAACATTTTGACCTATCACGTCGTCGCCGGAAATTACGACGCCAAAGCTATTATGAAACTGATCAAAAAGGGCGGCGGCAAAGCGACGATCAAAACAGTCAGCGGTGGAACTTTGACTGCAATGATGAACGGCAACATGAACGTCTCGGTTACGGATGAAAAAGGAAACACCGCAAACATATCGGTTTACGATGTCAGACAGTCAAACGGCGTTATTCACGTCGTCGACAAAGTTCTGATGCCGAACTAGATTAAATTCCTTGTCTTCAATTAAAAAAGCGCGTTTTGTTATTACGAACAGACGCGCTTTTTTTCTATTTTTTTGAATAGCTTTTGTATATTGTCTCGATCCAGAAATCGGTTTTGATAAAACCATTTCCCCAGCTCTTATATTTTTCCGGAAAGCCGGCTTTTTTTATCTCATCGAGCGATTTATTTTCCTTCATCGCCTTTTGAACAACCTGCGCCGTATCGATCAGCATTTGTTGATAATTTTTCAGGTCGTCGAGCGTGGAAACCGGTCCGTGTCCCGGAATCAATTTTGCGTCAGCCGGAATCTGTTTCAAAAGCAAGCCGATGTTGTTGATCAATCCTTGAACGCTTCCGCCGTTGTCGAGATCCACAAACGGAAAATTGTTGGCAAAAAAATCATCGCCTAAATGTACGACGTTTGCTTTGACAAAGAAAACGACCGTGTCGCCATCGGTGTGCCCATTTGGATAATAAACCGCGCGAACTTCCTCGCCCGCGAAATGGATCGACATCGATTCGGTGTAAACGATCATCGGCAGCGCAAACTCCGGATAAGGTTCGGTTTTCCTTCCAAAAACCGAATTTACCTGCGAAAGCCGCTGGCGTACATTTTTATGTGCGACAATGATCGAATCTCTACCGAAAAATTGATTTCCTTCCGTGTGATCGCCGTGCCAATGAGTGTTGAAAATAAAACGCGGCTTTTCCGAACCCAATTCTTTTAGCGCGTCGCGAAGCTTCTCGCTGACGGCTTTGTAATCGTCGTCGACGATCAAAATCCCTTCGCTTCCAACGAGCGCGCCGACATTTCCGCCGCGTCCCTGAAGCATATAGATATTCCCGGTGACCTTTATCGTTTTTACTACAACATCTTGTTTGTTCTCAAAATGACTGTCGGTGCCGTGCGCCGAAATCATTGAAACGAAAAGAGACGAAGCGAGAATAAGACCTAAAAGTTTTTGCATTTTTATACCTTCCGAATTGTATATTGAAATCCATTTAATCTTAACAAATTTTGGGTTCCGTTTGTGCGCCGGATCAACCTTTAACTTTGAGCCACTCTCACGGCGCTGAAAGTCATTCTCACGGCGCTGAAATTTACATTCCTTCTAAATAAATCTACCGCCGCTCTGGTAAACGCCTGTCAAAAATGGATTGGTCGCACGTTCATTCCCGACGGTTGTTTCGCGTCCGTGACCGGAATAGACCGTAAAATCATCGCCAAGTGCAAGAATCTTGTTTCTTATCGAATCCATTAATTGCTCGGAACTTCCGCCGGGAAGATCGGTTCTGCCGATCGAACCTTCAAACAAACAATCGCCGACGAAGACTTTTCGCTCGTTTTCTTCCGCCAAAACGACGTGTCCGCGCGTGTGCCCGGGACAATGCAAAATCTTAAAACTCAAATTTCCGACTTTGTAAATTTCGCCGTCCTGCCAATTCGCCGAAAGCTCAGGCGGCTTTTGGTATTCGAATCCGAGAGTTTTTAATTGAGCGCGCGGAATTCCAAGAAAAAGCGGCTGCTCCGGTAAACCATAATAAAGATCTTCATCGTCTTTATGCAAAATAATTTCCGCATGTGGAAAACTTTTATGCAGCGCCGTCGTTCCGCCGATATGATCGAGATGCGCATGCGTTAAGGTGATCGCCTGCAGCGTCAAGTCATTATCATTCAGAAAATCAACAATTTTGTCCGATTTTTCGCCCGGATCGATGCAAATCGCTTTGCGCGTTTCTTCGCATGCTACGATTCGCGTGTTTTGCTGGAATGGAGTTAAAACGAAAGTCTCAATAATCATTTAAGTAAGTCCAGATATTTTCCTATTTCAAAATTGTGAATTCTTCGGTCTCTCAATAAAAACAAGATCGCCTGCCGGTATGTATCGGCGGTCGGTTTGCCGGAAAAACAAGGCGCTTCCAGTTCGGAAATGCTCAGATAGCTGACGAGACAATTCAAAAGCATCCACAAAAGCGTTTCTTCGCGCGTACCGATCGGATTGTGTTTGCAGATGCTGTCGCGGTCATCATAGATCCCGACGCAGATTCGTTCAAATTCCTTCTCGCTGATCTTGCTCACAGCCTTATTAAAACATACCTAAAACTTTAATTCATTGTGAATTGAAATAAGACAGGAACCAATCGTAACAGATCAATTTTGTATGCAAAAAGGACATTCAAATGAATTGCCCAAATTTGTCGAAATTTCGCTCAAGTATCGTGTTTTTGGGTCATTTGATCGAATTCATCTCTCTGACGATTTTTGGCATACTGATTGCTTTTTACCTCACCGTCGAAATAAAAATTTTGGCGACTGGTATCTGACAACGGAAGGTTTAAACGAGCAAGGGGTAGGTTTTTCATTTCTGAGCACAACTTCGAATATTAACTTTCAACTTGATAGGCAAAAGACGGGTTAATTGAGAAGTTTTTCAGCAAGAGGTCGGTTTAATAATTGATTTCGATTGTGGGCGTCGAAATTTTAAGCCGACCTTTTGCGCAGGAATTTTGAAATTGAAATTTTATACGGATTGCTGTTGAAAAGTAGATTTTAAGTGGCACATTTATACGAGTGAACATTTCATTTATCTTCAAATCTCATGTCTTTTTCACTTTTAATTAATGCTTTTCAACGGTTTGCCGGGGTCTTAAGCTCTTAAGATCCCGGCACTCCTTTTTTTAAATCAAATCATTTCTTCGTAGGGCAGGTATTTGGACCGCTGCATTCCGAGTTTCTCATAAACATTCTGCGCTCGCGTATTTTCCTTTTCGACGTAAAGCCGAAATCCGCAGACATTTCTCGCCTGCCGCGCTTTCTCTTTTACAAATTCGTATAACGCAGCATAAACGCCTCGCCCTCGAGAGTCCGGTAAAACATAAACGCTTTGGATCCACCAAAACCAGGCGTTGCGCCAATCGCTCCATTCAAAAGTGATCATCAAGCCGCCGACGATTTCGCCGCTCTCCTCGGCAACAACATAAAAGCCTTTTTTTTCATCATCGAAAACTGCCTCGACGCCGCCTTTTATGGTCGTCGGATCGAGGCTCCTTCCTTCCGTTTCGAGCGCCATCGCCTGATTGAATGCAATCAACGCGCTCGCATCATCTTTTTGCGCAATTCGAATGTTCATAATAATTCTTCCTTGACGAAACTTGTTTCGCCAACTAACCTAAAATGTTTTGCCTTGACAGCAGCAAAAAAATTATATGAAACTTCGCATACTTTATCACGGGAATTGCTTCGACGGTGTTTCTTCCGCCGCAGTTTTTACCAAATTCTATCGCGCCAAAATCGATAACGCGGCGGAAATTTTCTACACACCGACGATGCACCGCGCGGGAAACGCTTTTGACAAGGATCAGTTTGACGGTGACGAAAACGCGATCGTAGATTTTAAATACTGCGCCGACGAAAGGCTTACCTGGTGGTTCGATCATCATCAGTCGGCGTTTCTTACACCGGAAGATGAAGTTCATTTTCTTGCCGATAATTCGGGGAAAAAATTTCTCGACACCGATAGTAAATCCTGCGCCGAATTTATCGCGCGAATCGCGAAGGAAAAATTCGATTTTTCGGACGACTCGCTCGCCGAGCTTATTCGTTGGGCGCACATTATTGACGGCGCGCTTTATGAATCAGCGGCGCAATGCGTCGAGCTTCGCTCCACAGCTCTGAAACTGATGCAGATCATCGAAGGCGAAAAAGACCCGCGATTTGTAGAAAAAATTATTCGCTGGTTGACTGAAAAATCGCTCGATGAAATTTTGGAACGCGAAGAGATCCAGGCAAAACTGGAGCCGATTCTCGACCGCCATTGGAAAACCGTTGAATTGATAAAACAGCGGAGCGAATATTCGCGCGGCGTCGTTACGTTCGATCTCGTCGGCGAAGGCATCGATGGTTACAACAAATTCATCCCCTATTATTTTTTCCCGCAGACGACTTACACCGTTTCCCTAAGTCAAAGCGCCTTCCGAACAAAAGTTTCCGTCGGCTCGAATCCGTGGTCGCCGCGTCCGCGGCTGCACAATATCGCCGAGATCTGCGAACGTTACGGCGGCGGCGGACACGCGGTTGTCGGCGCCGTTTCTCTTAAACAGGACGATGTCGAAAACGGTCGTCGAATTATGTGCGAAATCGTCGAAGAATTGCAATTCACAGATTAAAAATTCTCTGCAATTCTTGCCTTTTTATCAAAAATAGAGTTACTATGAATTGCATATCAAGTAATATTTTGAAAGTTTTGTAAGCATATTGAGTTTCGGTTTTAAGACGGAAACACCGGCTTTTGAGTCGGCGAAACTTCAGAAGTTTTAACCTTTACTCGAAAACGGAGGTGATTTTTGTGGGTAATTTGCTGTATGGGCTTATAGCTTTGGTTTCCTTTGGCGTGGCGATTTGGCTTTTTTTGAAAGATCGCGGAGTTACCAAACCTGCGGGCGATGAAAGCATTCTTCCGCTTGTAGTCGCAATAATTCTTATCGTTATCGGAATTATTTTCGGCGGGCTTTTCTTAGCCGGCAGAGTGAATAAAACGGAAGATATTCATATCACCGAATAGATCTAGCCTTGATTTTTGGTAAGCGGCTGCGTTTTTGTAGTGCAGCCGCTAGCCGCATCATTTGAGTGAAAAAACTCCCGACTCCGACTCTATTCGCCGAAACGCTCGAAATCTGCGCGCGTTTTTCTAATTTCCACATAAATCCATTGTCTTAGCCGCCAGATTAACTTGCGAAAATGCAAAGCCGGAATTTTTGCGGTATAATGTTGACTAAAATGTAAAGATTTATAAACTTTATATTTTTGGAGTAGTAAGAGAATGCCGAAAATAGCCGACATACAAGAAACACCGAATCCGAACGCGGTAAAATTTATCCTCAAAGAGCCCGTTTCGCACGGAACGTCGCATTCGTTTCCTTCCGCGGACGACGCCGAAACGGATAAGCTCGCAAAATCTCTTTTTGAGGTCGGCAGCGTCCTTTCCGTTTTCTATATGGACAAGATGATCACCGTAGAGAAAACGGACGAAGCCGAATGGGACGAACTTCTGCCGGAATTAGCCGTGCCGATCCGCGCCGCGGAATCGGTTTCTTCCGCGAATTCAAACGGTTCAGCTGGAAAAGAAGTCGGCGGCGCAATCGCGGCAGCGTTGAGCGATGATCCGAAAGTCGCCCAAATCGAAGAGCTTCTTGATGAAAGGATCCGACCATATCTCGCCAGCGACGGCGGTTGGCTGGAAGTTCTTGAGCTTGAAGAAAGTACGCTAAAGATCCGTTATCAGGGCGCATGCGGAAGCTGTCCCTCAAGCCTGAGCGGCACGCTGAT
The DNA here is from genome assembly GCA_041747435.1 of Pyrinomonadaceae bacterium. GTDB lineage: Bacteria > Acidobacteriota > Blastocatellia > Pyrinomonadales > Pyrinomonadaceae > JBGTFE01. The sequence goes on from JBGTFE010000045.1 coordinate 29,874, forward strand.
GGCGATCGAGAACATGATCAAAGAGGAAATCGATCCCGAGATCGAAGTGATTGCGGTTTGATCGTATTTTCGAAAGTATTTTCAGAATCTTTAAATCAAACTATTACAGCAATTATTCCGATAATCCAAAACTATTTCTTGACATAAAAAGCCAAAATTGGTCATAATCCTAAAAGCGGCATGAGCGCCGGCTATCCTTTGAATTCAAAAAATCTACCTAAATCGTCAGCCATTCTAATCCTAATTAGTGCTGTGTTTTCAACTTACGGAGGAGAAACGAAGTGAACAGTGAAGAGCTCGAACAAAGTTTGAGAACTGAATTCGAGAGTTATCTCAAGGAAGTCCTTGCTGATATTCAGCAGGAATTTGTCCAATTTCAGGAAAAGATCGAATCGGAATTTGCACGGCACAAATCTCAGCTCGACAAAGTTTTTCAAGATGTTTCCGCGCGCGTCACGGCAGATAAAGAACTCGACGCGGGTTTTAAGGAATCGATCATGGAACATCTTCGTCTTGCGAAGGACGAAGGCGCGCGGATCACGGCAACCGCAATTGCGGAAGCCGAGGCGATGGAACTGGAAGCTTCGCCGGCTCCCGCTTTTGGAATCACAGAACTCCGCGACGCGACGAACGATATCAGCAGCAAAACCACTCAATCTTCGATCCTTAAGACATTGGTTCATCACGCCGCCCAATTTACGTCGCGAGGAGCGTTCTTCATCATCAAAAACGAACATCTTGTCGGTTGGCGCGTTTTCGGAAAAGAAGGAAATTCGGGCGAAGAAGCCGTTCGCGAAGTTTTCTTTCCGGTTGCGTCGGCGACGGTTCTGGGAGAGGCGATCAGATCTTTGACCGCGATCGAAAGCACATACGGAACCTACGACGACGATTCGATGTATCTCAACAAACTTGAATTCGGGCATCCCGACAAAATGTTTGCGATTCCGCTCGTCGTGCGCGGACGTGCCGTCGCGGTTCTTTATGCCGATAATGGAGACAACGGAAGCGACGTTAATCTCGATGCGCTTGAAACATTATCGCGCGTCGCAAGTTTGACCGTAGAGATCCTTGCGCTGGCGCGCGGAGCAAGGGCGGATGCCGAGCAAACCGAAGAAACCGCGGATATTGACGAACACGAAGAAACCTTTGAAGCCGACGCAGAGGAAAGTGCTGAGGAAGGCTCCGAGCCCGTTTCGGAATTCGAAGAAACTGCGGAAGAATCATTCACGCCGCAGGAATTTGAAATGACCCCGGCGGAATTTGCCGAAGATTTTACCAGCAAAGATTCCGAGCCCGAGGTCGAATTTGAGCGCGTCGAGGAAGAAACCGAAGACGCCGAGCTTGAAGGCGTCGCCGAAGAAACTGAAGAAGCCGAATTTAAAGGCGTCGTCGAAGAAGAAATCGCAGAAGTCGAATTTGAGCGCCTGGAAGAAGAAACTGAAGAAGTCGAATCTTTTGAGCCGGCTGCCGAGGAAATCTCCGCCATTGAAGAGCTGGAAGCCGCGCCTGTGGGAGAATTCGAATTCGAAAGCGGTGATAGCTTTGAAGTTCCGGCAAGTGAGCTTGAAGAAACGACCGATTTCGAAGTTGCCGATTTCATGCCTTCGGAAGATTTTGCTCCCGAAGTCGATCCTTTCGGCACTTTTGAGGTCGAAAACGGAAAATCGGAAGCCTTTGTCCCCGAACCGGCGGAAGCTGTTGCCGAGCCTGCCGTCGCGGCACCGGTAAAAACGAGGTTTAGCGAAAGAAATGTCGATTTGCCGATCGAGGTCGGCGAAGAAGAACGCCGTTTGCACAACGATGCGCGCCGATTTGCGCGTCTTTTGGTTTCGGAGATCAAGCTTTACAACGAACAAAAGGTCAAAGAAGGACGCGAGGCGAGCGATCTTTACGAACGCCTGCGAGAAGCGATCGACCGCTCGCGCGAAATGTACGACAAGCGAGTTCAACCGCCGGTCGCTGCGCGCTTCGATTATTTTCACTACGAAGTTGTCAATACGTTAGCGGAAGGCGACGAGCACAGACTCGGCGAAGGCTATCCGGGCGCAACGGTTTGAATCAAAACTAAACTTGCAAAAAAAGGCTTTTTCGATAAAGCCTTTTTTTATTGCGAAAGCCTCCGAAAAGAAGTTCACTTTCTTGCTATCATAGCGAAAGCGGCGGTTCGAAAGAAGGAGGTTTTTCCCGCCCCGGGACAAATCGGCAAAATATTATCGCATCAAAAAACTTCGGAGTTTTATACAAAAATGTCAAAATCGTTTCATATTTTAAGCAGGCGTTCAGTTTCCGGATATTTCCTTATCGTTTCCGTTTTTTTGATGACGCTGTTCACGGCAAACTGTCAGGCGCAGCAGACGGAAAACCAGGCGCTTCGATCGCTGCGCGAAATGACACGAGACGGAAAGCTGCCGCCTGAAACGGCTGTTCAACCGATCGAAGCCCGCTTTTCAAAGACGAGAACCGGGGCGCTGGCAAAATTGCTTCGCGCCCGAATCCGTTTTGAAGCCGGCGATTTCAACGGCGCCGCGCAAATTTTAGATTCAAACATTTTCCGCCAAAAAACAAAACTCGCCGATTATGCGCTGTGGCTGCGAGGTCGCGCTCTGCAATCGGCAGGAAAACACACCGAAGCGATGAATGTTTTTGCCGAACTCGTGCGTGATTTTCCGACTTCACTGCGCGTTAGAGAAACCAAATTGCTGTGGGCAAATTCGGCAATGCAATCAGGACAAGCCGCGCAAATTCCCGCGTTTTTACAGGATTTGAACGAAAAGAATCAAGCAGACGCTTTGCTCATGACGGCAAAGGCTTTTGAAACACAAGGCAATCAGCCGGAAGCGATAAATTTTTACCGCAAAGTCTATTTTTACGGCGCGGGAACTGACGCGGCAAAAGAAGCCGAAACGAAACTGACATTTTTAAATCAGCCTCTGACACCGCAAACGGCGGAAGAAATCACGGTTCGCGCTGACAATTTTTACGCCGCGAAAAATTTTGCCGAAGCGCAAAAATCTTACAACGGTCTGTTTTTGAATTTTCCGAATGCCGTTACGCCGCTGATTCATTTGAAAAGGCTGATCACATTTTCAAATTTGCGCCTTATGAACGAAGCGCAGGGCGCGTTTAATCTGATTCCGATTTCCGCCAGAGAAAAAGAAGAAGCCTATTACAATCTCGCGATCGGTTACGCGAAAAACAAACTTTGGGCAAACGCACGGACGACGGTTGAAGAAATGCGGCAGAAATTTCCAAACGGAAATCTCACGCCGAAAGCATGGATTGATGCGGGAATGGCGGCGCGTGATGCGCGAAACAAAACGGACGAAACCTATTTTTTGCAAACCGCCGTCGCCGCTTATCCGAATGCGGTCGAAGTTGCCGGAGCGCAATTTGAACTCGCGTGGCTTCAGCACGAAAGTTCAAATTATCAAATTTCTTCGCAAATGCTTCTCGAACATCTCGCAAGATATGTAGATAGAGATTCATCGAATCGCGGCAAAGCGGGATATTGGGCGGCGCGAGATTCCGAAAAAGCGGGAAAGATCAACGAAGCCTGTGCGCTTTACGATGCGGTCGTCTATCGCTACGGCGCAAATTGGTATGGTTACATCGGTTTGCAACGACTGACGAGTTTGCGCGGACAAGGGAAATGTCCGCAAACGGCAAATTTTCCCGCAAATTCGCTGGTGCCGAAAGCGGTTGCCAATCTGAAAATCGTTACGGTTGCGGCAGAAACTTCGACCGTAAAAGAAATTGAACGCGCCGACAAATCGGAAGAATTAAGCATCATCGGGCTTTTCGATTGGGCGATTGATGAACTCAAAGAAGCGAAAAAAACGGCGAGCAATAGTCCGAAAATCAATCTTGCATTGGCAAAACATTATCGTTGGAAAGGCGATAACGTCAATGCTCTGCTTTCGTTGGCAAAAAGCTATCCCGATTACGCGCAGATGTTTCCCGAAGAAATGGGGCGCGAAGAATGGGACATCTTTTATCCTCTGACAAATTGGAATGACATAAAATATTGGTCAGCGCAGCGCAGACTCGATCCATTTCAGGTTGCGGGTGTGATCCGGCAGGAAACGATCTTTGACCCGAAAGCCAAATCGAGTGCGAACGCCTACGGCTTGATGCAATTGCTGATTCCGACGGCGCGGGCAATGGCAAGAAAATATAATGCTTCGTTTACCGAGATTTACGGCGACACGCTTTTCAATCCCGTTTTGAACATCGAACTCGGCACCGCTTATTTAAGCGATCAATTTGATAAATTCGGGCGTTTTGAATATGTCGCCATCGCATACAATGCCGGTCCCGGACGCGTCGCGCCGTGGCGCGCGAGCTTGCCGGCGGAAATGGACGAATTTGTCGAAGCGATCCCGTTCAAAGAGACAAAAGGTTATGTGCAGGGCGTGATTCGCAATTCGGCGCAATATCGAAGGCTTTACGACGAAAACGGCAATTTCAAAGCAAATGTCGGCGCGCGCCCGCTCCGCGGCGAAATTGATTCAAAACCGCGCGAACAATTTGCACAAGAGTTTCCCGAAGTCGTGTTAGATGACAGCCGAAGCGAGTAGATTTCTTACTTCACTGAAAATTTCAAAGGCGCGAGCGTTGCTTTTGCTTCTTCATTGTAATAATCATAAACCGTCGAAGCCGGAGTTTGCGCGTTGATGCCGTAGCGCGGTTTGAATTTGAAATTAAATTTTGTGCCGCCTGCTTTTGACCACATATACAAAATTATTCTGTCGGGCAAAACATCATAACGGCTCAAACTCCAATCGTTTTCCAACGCTTTTTCCAACGATTCACGCGAAACATCTGCGCCCGGCGGGATTCCGATTTCTGCCAAAAGCATTCCGTAACCGCGAAAACCGATTCTTTCCGCTTCGACCGAACAATTTACTTCCTCTAAAATTTTGGCGGTTTGTTTGTCGCATTTGTATTCAAGCCGCAATTGGCGCGATTGATTGACATTTTGATCGGAAATTTCCAAATCTTTCCAATCAATATAATGCGTCGCAACGATCTGCGTCATAACCGATGAAGTATCCGAACTTGTTATTTCCAAACGATTTGCGGACGCTAATTTGCCGCTCAAATCCAAAATAAGCGGCGTGATTTGGTCGACTGAAACGGTAAAATCTTTTAGTTTTTCTCCGTTCAGAGAAACCTGCAAAGTTTGATCTTTGTTCGTTTCGAGCGAAGCTAGGAAAGCATCGAGAACATTAATTGTTGTTTGCGTTGAATACCAAACGCCGTAACGGTCTTTGTTTTTGAGCAAAAACAGCGTCGCTTTGGCAACAAGGTTTTTGGTCGTTGGTTTTTGGTCGTTGGTTTTGATCAAAAGCTGCAAAACGAGCGCGGTCGTTTCGATTCTTCCCGCCGTTCCCCAACCGTAAAACGGCGTGTTGGTTTCCAGTTTCCAATAAACCGCTTCGCCTTCGGTAATCGCCATTGTCACAAGTTTTTCGGCAGTTGCATTTGCATCTTCCAAATTTCCCGCGTCAAATGAAGCGAGACCGAAAAGCGCAAGCGCGTAAGGTTCGTCAATTTCCGCGTTGCGCGTTTTCAGATAGCTTAAAGCCTTGTCTAAGATAGCTTTATCGGTTTTGAGCAATGCCAGAGTCCGCGCAATGTAGCTTGTTATTTGCCGCGTGCGGCGCGTGTCTTCCGCGTTTTCCCAACTATATTTTTTGGTAAAAGCACCGTCGGCGCGTTGTTGATTGATGAGAAAATTCTTGGCGTTTTCGACCGTCTTTTCATCAACTTCGATCAAAGATTTTGCATCATTCAAAAAGCGCAAAGCGTAAGCCGTCAGCGCAACATCAGACGAATCTTTGCCGCCCCAATACGAAAATCCGCCGTCTGCAACCTGATAGCCGAGCAGTCTTTCGTAACCTTTTTTCAGATATTTGGTCGCCTTTTGCTCAAGAGCCGTCGGTTGCGGCTTCAACCCGCCCGCTAAGGCAGGCGATTCTGACTTGAATTTCAAGATCATCAAATTCGGATAGGTCGAAGAAATCGTCTGTTCGCCGCAGCCGTAAGGTCTCTGTAACAAACCCTCCACCGATTCGGTAACGTGCGCCATTAGATTCGGGTAAATTTTGACTTCCGCTTTTTGTGTTTTCGGCAAAGCATTGGCGGGAAAATTTATTTCAAATTGCGCGGAATTTGCAAAAAGTTTTGATTCGGTTTGGACAATTTCCTGTCCGTTCGGCTTGACTGTTACGGGTTTTTCAATCGCGTCCGAATCTTTGTCGGCAATTGCCGTAACTCTTTGTTTGCCGTCCGTTACGGGCGCAATTGCCTTAAAGCCAAAGACTGCGTTTCGACTCGCATTCGGCGCAACTTCGATTTGTCGGATTTGCGAACTTGGCACACTTACTAACGTGCGTGTTTCTGCATCCAAGAAACTGAACCAATCGCTGTTTGCCATTTCGACATTAACTTTTTGGTTTGATTCGGTGTAATTTCTAACCTGCGTCGGCAGAAAAATCTCGTCGCCGGTCGTCAAAACACGCGGCGGATCGAGGTCAACAAAAAACGGCTGAAAGGCTTTGATGTCTTTGCTCGTAACACCGATCCTGCCTGATATATCGGACGCGATCGCATAAATTCTCCAGGTCGTAATATTATCCGCAAGCCGAAACTTGATTGAAACTTTCCCGTTTTTGTCTGTAACAAGTTCGGGAATCCAAAGCAAAGTTTCGGGAAAATATTCCCGCAGACGCGGCGTAGGAGGTTGTTGCTTTTCGCTTCTTCTCCAATAACTCTCGGTAAAAGTTGTTTCTGACGCGGTTGCGCCATCGATTTGGAAACCGCCCGTCATCGGCTGAGAAACAATGCCCGGTGCGATCATCAGCAAGCTACTGAAACTTGTTCCTTTCGGTAAAGTTCCGATCTCTTTTTGCGTAATATTTGTAGTAAGTTTTGTGCTGGTTGTATCAATGGTTACGGAACTGTCTGCAGCAACGGTTACAACTTGGCTCACGGAACCGACTTCGAGGACGATGTTTACCTCGACAATTTTTTCGGCTTCAAGTTTTATTTCGTTGACGATCGAAGATTTGAAACCGTTCGCCAAAACTTTCACCGAATATTTTCCCGCCGCCAAGTCGGTTTGCAGAAAAACACCTTCCTCGTTTGTTTTGAGCGTAAAACTCGCTTGAGTTTCACTGTTTGTAATGACGACGGTCGCATTCGGCACAACAGCTTTGTTGGCATCCGTAACCACACCGTAAATCGCGCTTTTACCGTTTTTAAATGCGGTTTTCGGCACAACAATTTTCGGTTTTGCGTCGTCCTTTTTTTGTTCGGAAATAATTCCGACGAAGGAACTTATCCAAATATCGTCCCAACCTTCGTTTTTCACACCGTTTTCGCCGAGACTGCGAATGTGAAAAATACCGATTTCCTGAGTTACAGGCGTAATGCTCAAGGTTTCTTTCGCCGCTTCGCCTTGTTTCGCAACATTCTCGATTGTAACTCGGTCGGCGAAAACTTTTCGATTTTCATATTGCAGATAAAATGGTCGATCCCAACCGTCGCGCAATCCGTCAAAATCAATTCCACCGTCGCGCAAAATCTGTTTGAATTCGGCTTCGTCTTTCGGAAAGGTTTGTTTTTCGGCAATGAATTTATTCAAAGCCGCACCGATTTTCTGTTCGGTTTCGGCGAAATAATCGGTTTGATTTGTCCAAGTATAGAAATCGTCGTAAGAATACTCAACAAATTTTTTGTCCGTTCCGCTGCTTTTGAATGAAATTGCATAATTTCTGCCACTGGAACCGAATTCAATGCGGTAAGGCTCGCCCCAACGATCTTTTAATTCTTCTAAATTAATGTCCTGTTCCGCCAAAGCAACGCGCAAAGCTTCCGTGTCGCGGACAAATTTGCCGGTTTTCTCTGTGTAATTTTTGATGCCTTCATTGATTTTCAAACCCGTCGGCGTAAAATAGTTGAATTTCAACGTCAAAGCCGTAAAATCATCGCCTCGTAGATTCGGATTTTCGCGGTCATAGACTTTATTCGCGCCGTTTGACCAGATATACAAAGCGTCGTATTCGCGCTCGGTGTAAACATAGGCGCGATATTTATTGCCCCACGGGTCGCGCAAAGCATCGAAATCAATCTCGTTTTCGCTCAGGATTTTTTTCAAAGACGCTTCATCGGTCGGATGTTCAAAAGTTTCTTTGTAACGATTTAAAAGCACTTTTTGAACGTTTTCAAATTGTTTTTTGATTTTATCAGTAAAAATATATCCCAAATTCTTTGAATAACTGCTGTCGAAAAAATTTGTTTCATAATTCGTTGAAGCAAAACGCATTTCCGCCCAAAGTTGCATTTCCGCCGAGATGTTTTTCGTGTCAATTTCGTCCCAACTATTGCCGTCAACACCGCTGAAATTATTGAAAATATTTACGCTTCCGCCAAAATTTGAATCCGTTTTGGCGCGTTCTTCAACCGCTTGATCCAAAATCACGACACCAAGCGCGGATTCGGTCTGTTTTTTGTTGGCGCTCGCGACATTAAAACTCATCGCGGCTTCTTCGTTCGGGCGAAAAACTTCCTTGTTGGTTTCAACACCGACGCGCAAATTTTTCGGTGTCGGATAAAAAACGCCGTGTGAATCTTCAACTGCGTCGCCGTTATTTTCAATAAAAGCGGAAACGGTTAGAAGATGTTTGAAATCGGAATTGTATGGAATTTTCAAATTGGCGCGTCCGTTTTTCAGTTTGATTTGGTATGACGCAAGACTTGACGAATTTCTCGAAACATCAACAAAAACCGTTTCCGATTGTTCAGTTGAAAGAATCTCGACTTTGAGCGGTTCGCCTTTGCGGTAAAGCGATTTATCTGTGCGGACAATAATTTGTTTTTCATCTTCGTCAATCTCGATTTCTTCTTTTTGCGTTCCAACGCGATTTTCCGTGTCGCGGGCAATGATCTCTAATTCGAGGTCGTCGTAATCCGATTCGTTGCGCTTCGGCGCGTAAAATTCGATCTTGCCGACACCGAGCGAATTTGTTTTTAAAGTTCCCAAAGTTTTCGGCGCGGCATCTTTTTCATCTTCATATTTGCCTTTGACTTCGACATCGCAAGCAAGTGGTTTGCCGTCCGCCGAATAGGTCGTGAAGTATAATTGCAAAGGCAGTTTCGGATTGTGGTCATCATACTTTTTACTGTTTAGATAAACGTGAATCGGCTCTTTCGTAACGCGCAGATCAAAGCGTTTTTGCTCGGTTTTATTGGTCGAAAAATCGGTAAAATACGCCGTGAAATTCAACTCACGAAACTTACCAGATTCATCCTCTTTCAAACTTTCGTGAGCCTTTTTCAAATCAATCTTTGCCGTGTATTTTCCGTCTGCGTCCGCTTCGCCTTCGTAAACGGCTTCTTCCTCAATGTCCCATTTTTGCTCTTTATAATTCCATTCACGGTCTGATTCCTGCACGACTTTGACCTTGCCGTTCGCCACGGGTTTGCCGAACAGATAAAATCCGTCAACGGTAACATCGGCGGTCGTTTGTTCCGCCAGATAAAAATCTTTATCGGCTTTTGTTTGGACGACAAAATTCGGCAGATCGTAGCGCGAAACTTTGAAAGATGTTTCGTCATTTTGCAAATCTTCGTCGTCCGATTTGGCAATGATGCGATATTTTCCGAGTTTGGCATTGTCGGGAATCTGCCAATCAATCGAAGCGATTCCGAAACGCGAGGTCGTAACTTTTTGACGGAAAAGAACCGTGCCGTCTTCGTCTTTGATCGAAAATTCAAATTCCTTTTCGGCGGCAACCGTCATTCCCGAATCCGATTTTCCGTGCCGCATTGCCAATCCGCGAATGAAGATTTTTTGGGCGGGCTGATAGAGCGGTTTATCGGTCATAAAATAGATCGAGATTTTGTTTTCTTCGGTATCAAGATTGTCGTCGGCTTTGCCCGTCAAGCCGCTTTTCCTACCTTTGACCTCAATTTCGCCGCTGTAATTATCGGAAAACTTGATATTTGGTGGAATCTGAAATTCTAATAAAGCGAAGCCTTCCTCGTCGGTTTTGCCGCTCGATTTGATGATAATTTCGTCATCGTCGTCTTCGTCGGGAGTTTCGACATCGAGCGTTAATTCCGCGCTGATTTCGACATCGGAAATCGGTGTATAGGTGATCGGATGAAAAGCGCGAACCCGCGCCTGATATTTCATTCCGGCATAAATTTCTTCGGAAGCCGCGACGCGCAATTCAAATAGTTCGGGCATAATCTCGGAAAGCGAAATAAACCCTTTGGCGCTTGTGCCGTTTGCTTCGACCGAGTAACGCAGACGCCGCCAAAGCAAATCGTCAACTTCGGCTTCTTTGGCAAGCGGGAGCGAGATTGAAACAGTATTTTTTCCGCGCTGAAATGTTGCGGTTGAATCTTTTTGCGCGATGATTTTGTCGTTTGCGTCAAGAATTTCTAGACGGATTTTTGCTTGTGTTTTTTGTCGAAAGTCGCTTTCGATCGCGAGATTTATTTGCAGTTTATTCGCGCTCGAAAACGCTTTTGTTTCCGCTTCGAGAACTTTCAGCGAAGTTTGCGCTTGCGCGAAACCGGCTAAAAAAAGACACACTACGACCAACAATGAGAATTCTCGTTTCATCAAATTACTCCGATTTTTCTTAGCTTTTATGAAGTTTTCTTAACCCAACGCGTGTGATGCGCCAAGATTTTAGAATGGTTGCTTTGGCGGGAAAATCAGAAACGCGCACGAAGTAAGCGTCTCTTTAATTTAAATGAAGACGCGTTTCTAATCGAGCTGATTTTCAAGCCTTCGGATGCGCTCTGTCATAGACTTCGATGAGTTTTTCCATCGAAACTTGTGTGTAAATTTGCGTCGTCGAAAGGCGCGCGTGTCCGAGAAGTTCTTGTATGTCGCGCAGATCGGCGCCTTGATCGAGCAGATGCGTCGCAAACGAATGCCGCAAAGAATGAGGCGAAATATCATGAATATCTGCGCAGCGTTTGATATATTTATCGACCATTCGCCCGACGCTTCGTGTCGAAATCCTCGTTCCTTTATAGTTCAGAAAAACCGCTTTATCATCGCGCGTCGCAGGCGGAGAATTATTCAAAAAGATCGGTCGCGCTTCGCTTAAATAATGCAGCAGCGCTTGCAGTGCCGGCTCGCCAAACGGCAAAATGCGCTGTTTTCTGCGCTTGCCGGTGACGCGAACGCTCTTTTCGCGAAAATCTATGTCCTTCAAATTTAGTCCGACCAGCTCGCCGACGCGCATTCCGGTTGCGTAAAGAAATTCCAGTATCGCGCGGTCGCGGATGCCGAGTTCGGTGGTCATATCGGGCGTTTCGATAAAGCGCACGGCGTCTTCGATCGAAAGATGATTCGGCAGTTTTTTCTCGATCTTTGGTGTTGCGACGAGTTTTGCGGGATTATTTTCCAAAATACCTTCGCGCACGAGAAATTGAAAAAAAGTCCGTAAAGACGCGAGTTTTCTCGCGATCGAAGTTTTCTTTTTGCTCGCGCCGTGCAAGCTCGACATCCATTCGCGGATCGTTAAATGGTCGATCTCGCCGATGGGAATCTCGGTTTTCGCATCGATCTTAAAAAGATACGCGCGAAACTGCTCAAGATCGCTCGAATAATTTCGCAGCGTGTGTTGACTGACGTTGCGCTCATATCGAAGATGCTGGAGAAATTGGTTTAGATGTTCGTCGAACATAATCTCGTAAATGGTAAATCGTGAATCGTAAATAGTAAAAGCCTACTGAAAAAATCTATTCACGATTTACGATTCACTATTCACTTTCTGGGAACGTAATAACCCTTTCGGGTGCGTAGAATAACATTTTGCCGGCTTTTTACGTTGACCGAGATCGTGCGAAATTCTCCGCGTTTTTCCTTTCCGTCCTCCGGATAATAACTCAGAATATATTGCTCCGAAAGCTCGGCGGAAATCTGACTAAACGCCTTATCCAGCTCATTTTCGTCGAGCGGCGAATAGACCGCGCCGCCGGTTTGTCCGGCGATCTCCTGCATACGGTGTTCGGCTGCAAGATACCGGATGTTTGCATTGCCGCCGCGCTGTCCGGTGCGTTTAAAATTTTCAAAATCGGTAGTTTTTATTATATAAACCTGGCAATTTGAGAGCTGTAGAGCTTTGACTGTATTTGCGAGCGAAACATCGCTGAGATTGTCTTCGCCGTCAGAAACGATCACGATAATTCGCCTTCCTTCCGTTTCCTTCAGATAATTCGCGGCTTTGATAATTCCTTCCAAAAGCTGTGTTCCGCCTTCGGGCGGAGCAAAACCTTCGATCGCGCGCACAAGGGTGGATACGTCTTTTGTAAAGGGCTGCTGGAGCTGCGTGACTCGCGCGACACTAAAAAGCGCGGCGAGATCTTTTTCGGGGCGAATCACGCGGCGAAAAAATTGGATCGCCGCCTTTTTTTCAAACTCGCGCGCGATCGTCACGCTCGAGCTGTTGTCAAAAAGCATAACCAGGCGAACAGGCGTTTCAGACCGCGCTATGTCTCCGATCTCTACTTTTTTTCCGTCAATAAAGAGCTCAAAATCTTCGATCTTGAGATTTGTTACCGCTTGACCGTTGGAATTTATCACCGAGACCGGAATCGGAACGAGAAACGAATCGATGCGAAGCGTGTCGCCGTCGTCATCGTCCTTTTTCGGAGTCGGAGTCGGCGTGGGTTTCGGAATCACACCATTCGAGACCTTTTCCGTCGGCGGAACATAGATTCTTTGCGGGCGCGGCGTCGGCGTTGGCGTTTCCGTCGGTTTGACGCGACCTGATTGAGCATTCGCTAGTGATCCAAAAGCAAAAATACCCAGCAAAGTCGAGAAAAATCCCAAGCGTCGGAGGTAAAAACGAACTTTGGATCCTTTTAATTTCATCCGTGTATTTTGTTGCGATTCGGCGAATTCCGCTTGTTTGATTAAAGATTTACGCCGATAGTTCGCCGTCCGAAGCGAATTCTATCACGTAAGGATGAGCTTAACGCCGGCGATCACCAAAACCAACGCCAAAACTCTTCGCATTGTCAGCGAATTAAATCTGCGGCTGCCGAGCGTTGAGCCGACGATACCGCCAGCAACCGCAGCTGCGATCCAAAATACGACGTTTGCCGGCAAAAGCGCGACCTGGGCGTAATTTCCCGCGAGTCCCGAAACTGAGTTTACCAAAATAAAAGCAGCGGAAACTCCGGCGGCGGTGCGCGTTTCCGCCCAATTCATCAAGAGCAGGATCGGCGTCAAAAAAATTCCGCCGCCGACGCCGATCAAGCCGGAAAGCAACCCGATGATAGCGCCAATTATGACGGCAAGCCAAATTTTCGGCGCAGCAATTTCTTTTTCGCTCGAAAAATTCCACGCCAGGCGCGCCGCTGCGAGCAGTAAGACGACGCCCAAAATTATTCGATAAACTTCATGCGGCAGCGTGATCGTCCCGCCGATAAACGCGAACGGAACAGACGCAATCGCAAACGGCAAAAATACCTTCCACTCAAAATATTTCGCGCGGTAAAACTGAAATGTGCCGATCGATGCGACAAAAATATTCAGTATCAAAGCCGTCGGACGCGTTGTTGCGGGCGCCACGGAAAGAAACGCCATCACCGCCAAATATCCCGACGCGCCGCCGTGTCCGACCGAAGAATAAAGAACGGCGACGACTACGATAGCCAAAATTATTAAAATATCGATCGATTCGAACACTTTATCTATTTCGATTCCGGAACTTGTTAATGACAACAATCAGAGCGCAAACGACGAGAAATAAAATAAAGATGCCGCCAAACCAAAGAATCGGAAGTAGAAAACCCCCATCGTGAAAAAAAGCCAAGTCAATCATATGTTTTGAACTAAAGTGTTCTTAATCCCGCTCAGCCACTCGTCCCAATCTTCCAACGCTATCTCAACCTGAATTTGATGGCGCTCACGCTTGTTTCGATGTTTTTTACGAAGCTCAACCGGCAATGGTTCGAGCAAGCCGAATGTAATATTCACCGGCTGAAAATTCTTTGTTTCAACATTTGAAACATAGCGGCACAGCGCGCCGATCGCCGAGGTTTTCGGCGCGGTTATCAAATCTACGCCGTTCATTAGACGCACCGCGTTCAAGCCCGCAAGCCAGCCGGTGCCGACCGATTCGACATAACCTTCGACTCCGGTGATCTGTCCGGCGAAAAACAAATTCGGATTTTGCTTTGTCTGCAAAGTTTCGTGCAGGATCTTCGGCGAATTTATAAAAGTATTACGATGAATTTGTCCAAACTGCAGAAATTCGGCGTTTTCGAGTCCTGGAATCAGACGAAATACGCGCGCTTGTTCCGGGTAACGCAAATGATTTTGAAAACCTACGAGACCGTAAGCATCCGCCATCAAATTTTCCTGCCGAAGCTGCACGGCAGCGTAAGGTTCTCGTCCCGTCTGCGGCGTCGGCAAGCCTTTTGGTTTCATACAACCGAAACGCAAAGTATCGACTCCGCGCCGCGCAAGCTCTTCGAGCGGCAAACAAGCTTCAAACCATTTTGTATCTTCGAAACGCTTCAGCGGCACCGATTTCGCTTCGATCAATTCGTCATAAAATCGCGCATATTGCTCCCTGTCGAACGGGCAGTTTATATAATCGTCGCCGCCTTTGCCGTAACGCGCGGCTTTAAAAGCGACGCTCATATCGATCGAATCCGCCGCGACGATCGGCGCGATCGCATCGTAAAAATAAAGCTGCTCGTCGCCGGTAAAGCGCATTATTTCGGAAGTTAAAACTTCGCTGGTGAGCGGACCGGTAGCGATGATCGTAATTTCGTCCGCCGAAATTTTGGTAAATTCTTCGCGACGGACCTCGATATTCGGATGTGCTTCAATTTTCTCGGTAATGAGCTCCGCGAATTTGATCCGGTCGACCGCCAACGCCGCGCCCGCCGGAACTGCCGTCTGCATCGCGGCTTCCATCACGAGCGATTTTCCGCGCCGCAATTCTTCTTTCAGAAGGTAAGGCGCGGTGCCAATCTCGTCGGTTTTAAGCGAATTTGAGCAGACGATCTCGGCAAGCTTGCCGGTTCTGTGCGCCGGTGTTTGTTGAACCGGACGCATTTCGTAGAGCTTTACTTTTGCTCCGCGTTCCGCTGCCTGCCAGGCAGCTTCGACGCCCGCTAAACCGCCGCCGACGACATTTATTTCCTTCATACCTTGTTAATCGTAATTGCAAAATTTCAAAAACGGAAGTTTCGCCGAAAAAGCGCCGGAAACTTTGCTTGACAATACCGTTCTCGGAAACTATATTTTGAATTTCGGCTTTCCCGCCGCCAAGCCGCCCTAGCTCAGTTGGTAGAGCATTCGATTCGTAATCGAAAGGTCGTCGGTTCGACTCCGATGGGCGGCTCCATATTATTCAACACAATCAATTATTTACAACCAAAAAAGAGCGCCTCGTTTAGCGCTCTTTTGAGTTCGTGTTACAACTTCAGAAATCTAATGACAATGTTACGCGAGAGAATTAACTTCACAGAAAACTTTGATCGCGTTTTGCGCGGAAGAGAGTTTTTCGAATAATTCTTGGTAATTTTCCAAGCCTTGAACCGGATGCGTCAACAGTCGGTCGAGCCAATCGCCGTATTCCAGCTTTGCCTGAGCCATATCTTTTGCGCCCGATTCAAAATATTCGCGGTTGGCGTTGACCGTTCCGACCATTACTTTGTTTCCGAGAACAAAATCTAAATTGATCTTATCCGCCGGAACTTCGATCTTTCTGTCGCCGCCGGTTACGCTCGACAAAACCAAAACTCCGTTTTTCGCCAGAGCCTGCATTGCGTCGAAAACTATCGGCGAAAAACCGGTCGCTTCAAAAATAATATCGAAACCGCCGTTCGCTACGGCATGTTCCGGAACGGAAATATCTGCCGTTGACATATATTTTGCGCCGAGTTCTTCGATCAGATCGGAATTGAGATAAGGTTTCGGAGTTCTGCCGAATGTTACGACTTCCATCCCGCGAAGGCGAAAAACTAAAGTTGCGAGAAGTCCGATAGTTCCGGCGCCGAGCACCGCCGCTCGTTTCGGTTTCCAAACTCGCAATCTTCTCTGAATTTCAAATGCTTGCGTTACGCCTTTTTGGACAACGGTCATCGGCTCAAGCAGCACGCCGACTTCCTTAAGCCCGCGCGGAACTTTGACAACAAACTCCGCGTCTTCGACGTAAAATTCAGATAAATAACCATGACGAAGATTGATGCCGCGCTCAAAATAAGTGTCGTCCGTCGTCATATCGTTTGTGCCGATCAAATCGAATATGCTCGTTCCGGGACGGCGCACGGTCGCGACTACATAATCGCCCTTTTTCAACTCGTGAACGTTTTCGCCGACTGATTCGACGACGCCGAATCCTTCGTGTCCGATTACGAGAAAATCGCTACCTTCGGGTGCTGCGCCGTACTCGGCATTGTTAATTTCTTTGTCAGTTCCATCAACGCCGACGCGCAAGACTTTCACCAACACACCGCGCCCGTTTGGAATTTGTTCCAAGGATGGTTTTGGCATTTCGACAAGATGAACCGAATTTTTGATACCGGGCTTGACCGCTATTGCTTTCATATTTTCGTTTATAAGTATTAAATTTTATGCTGCAAGCGCAAACTTCCACTGCGGCTCGACGCCGAGAGATTCAAGCGTGCCCAAAACTCGGTGCGGCTCGCCCCAGTCGCTCCAGCGAACATCGCTGACGCGTAGCACGAAAATTTCGTCCGCGCATTTTTCCAAAACTTCGCTCGAGAAGTTCGTTTCGTTTATCCACGCGTAGATCGAGCGCACTGTCGCGCTTTCCGACGCTGTTCCGAGCGTTGGTTTCGCTGCCTGAAACATCCGATAAAGTTCCGGCAATTTGTTTTTGATAATGTCCAAAAATGTCTGAACCTTGCCGACCATCACAAAGCTGTTCCACAAACAGCCTTTCATCAAGAGCTCTTCCGCCGCCGCCGCGTCCGGTTTTTCCCAAAAGCGTTTTACCTGCGAAACTGTCCTCGACAAATTGCCGAATATGGATTCGACCGGCTCGATCCAACCGTAAGACGTTTCCGCTTTTTCCGGCTCGACGCCAAGCAGAACGATAGACTGCGAATTTCTTTTCGCCGAGCGAATTGCCGTTTCGACATGATTCATAAACTCGGCGTCGTCCGAAAAATAATGGTCGGACGGAACAAATGTGACCACCGCTTCGGGCGGCAGCTTTAGCAAACTCAAAAGGATCGCCGGCGCCGTTCCTTTGTTTTCCGGCTGGACGATCAACTGATTTCGATCGACGTCTGCAAGGATCGGTTGGTAAAACCTTTCATGTTTTTGCGTCAAACTATAAAATGTATTCTCCGGCAGGATCTTTAGCGCGACGCGCTCTTGCGTTTTTTCCAAAAGCGTTTCGTCGTTCATGATCTGGCAAAACTGCTTCGGGCGTTCGTCGCCGCTAATTACTCTCGTTAAGTTCTTCAAACGAGTTCCGTCTCCGCCCGCCAGAATTACCGCATAATGATTTTCGATTTGATTACGATCCAAAAAGTTTTTCATAAAGATTCCTCGCTGAAATTTGATTCTCAGTCGTTATATCAAATCGAAGAGCGGAATTATTCCAACATTCTATCTTCCACGTGCTGATATTTCGCCAGGCTATTCGCCGCTTTGCTGAAGCAGCTTGGCGACCAATCCCGTCCAGCCGGTTTGATGACTTGCGCCGACGCCGGAGCCGACATCGCCATGAAAGTATTCGTAAAATAAAACCAGATCGCGCCAATGTTCGTCGGTCTGAAACTTCGAATTATTTCCGTAAACGGCTCGCGTTCCATCGCCGTTTCTTAAAAAGATGTGCGAAAGACGTCGCGAAAGCTCTTGCGAAACTTCCCAGAGATTCATCAAATTTCCCGAACCCGTCGGGCATTCGACCTTCAAACCATCACCAAAATAATGATGGAATTTCTGCAGCGATTCGATCAAAAGATAATTAACCGGCATCCAAACCGGTCCGCGCCAGTTTGAATTTCCGCCGAAAAGTCCGGTTGAGCTTTCAGCCGGTTCGTAATCGACGCGATGTTCGGTGCCGCCAGCCTGCAAAACATACGGATTGTCTTTGTGAAAGCGCGAAATAGCGCGAATTCCGTAAGGCGAAAGAAATTCGTTTTCGTCGAGCATTACACGCAGGACTTTTTCCAATCGCTCGCGATAAGCAATTGCAAGCAAACGTCTTTCGCCTTCGCCACGCGTTCGCATACAAGAGACGTTTGCCGTCAAATCGGGACGATTTTCGACAAACCAACGCAGGCGGCGGCGGAAATTCGGCAGCGCTTCCATCGTTTCCTGCTCGATCGTGCTGACGGCGAAAAGCGGGATCAAACCAACCATCGAACGAACTTTTAACGATTCATTTTCTTTTCCGTGAAGATGCAGAACGTCGTAATAAAAACCGTCTTCTTCATCCCAGAGCGAGATTCCTTCTTCGCCGATGTTGTTCATAGCGTAGGAAATGTAAAGGAAATGCTCCCAAAATTTGCTCGCCAGGTCTTCATAAGCTACGTCTTCTTTCGCCAATTCCACAGCGATGGCGAGAAGATTCAGACAATACATCGCCATCCAGCTTGTTCCGTCTGACTGCGCGAGTTTTCCGCCCGTCGGCAGCGCCTGACTGCGGTCGAAAACGCCGATATTGTCCAAACCGAGAAAGCCGCCTTCAAAAACGTTATTGCCTTCGGCGTCTTTGCGATTTACCCACCACGTAAAATTCAAAAGAAGTTTTTGAAAGATCCGCGCAAGAAATTGTCTGTCACCGACACCTCGCCGCTTCTTTTCAATCTGATAAACGCGCAGCGCCGCCCAGGCGTGAACCGGCGGATTGACGTCGCCGTAAGCCCATTCGTACGCGGGAATTTGTCCGTTCGGATGCATATACCATTCGCGCAGCATCAGGACGAGCTGCTCTTTTGCAAAATCCGAATCGACGAGCGCGAGCGGGATCGCGTGAAACGCCAAATCCCATGCGGCGTACCACGGATATTCCCATTTGTCGGGCATCGAAATTACGTCTGCGTTGTATAGGTGAGACCAATCGGAATTTCTGCCATTGTGTCGCTCCGCCGGCGGTTTTGGCTGATTCGGATCGCCTTCGAGCCAATCTTTTACAACATAATGGTAAAACTGCTTTGACCACAACATTCCCGCGAAAGCCTGCCGCATAACATTCTTAGCATCCGC
The DNA here is from genome assembly GCA_041747435.1 of Pyrinomonadaceae bacterium. Lineage (GTDB taxonomy): Bacteria > Acidobacteriota > Blastocatellia > Pyrinomonadales > Pyrinomonadaceae > JBGTFE01. The sequence continues at coordinate 49,111 of JBGTFE010000045.1, forward strand.
GGATAGATCTTTCGGGATGATTTCGGAATAAAACTTATCCGCCTCTTTTTTTCGCTCACTGAATATTTTTTCAAAATCTGCGAAAGCCGCATTTTGTTTTGCCTTAGCGCCTTTACCGGCGAATTTTTTGTCAGACAATCGCAAACGAATTTCTTTCGATTTGCCAGCCTCGATTTCCAAAATAAAATGCGCCGCCGCTTTCGTTCCGCGTTTTGCCGGATTCACGGAATCGGCTTTGCCGTAGACAACGTAATCGTTGATCCCGTCTTTTACAAACCGCGTTTCATTTTCCGCGCCGTAAAGTTTTTGCTTGTTCGTGTCGTTTTCCGTGAAAAGAAACTCATCGGCATTTTCGACATAAAGCCAACGTTTGCCGTAAGTTTCGGTTTCGACCTCGATCGCGCTATCATCGATCGCCGACAAAACCGGACGTTTTCCGTCTTCTTCCCAAGACCATGTATTGCGAAACCAAACTGTCGGAAGCACGCGGACGCGCGCCGTTTCGTTTCCGCGATTTGCCGCGGTAATTTTGATCAAAATGTCTTCCGTATCGGCTTTTGCGTATTCGACAAAACAATCGAAATATTTATCGTCATCGAAAATTCCGGTATCGATCAATTCAAATTCGCCCTCGGTTTTGCTGCGGCTGCGGTTTGTTTCCACAAGTTGCTCGTATGGAAATCGGCTCTGCGGATATTTGTAGAGAAACTTCATATACGAATGCGTCGGCGTAGAATCGAGATAAAAATAATATTCCTTCACGTCTTCGCCGTGATTGCCTTCGCTTCCGGTCAAACCGAATATTCGCTCCTTCAAATACGGGTCATTCTCATTCCACAATGCAATTGCAAAACAGATCTGTTGGTGACGATCTGAAATTCCGGCGATGCCGTCTTCGTTCCAGCGATAGGCGCGCGAACGCGCATGCTCGTGCGGAAAATAATCCCACGCCGAACCGTTTGGCGAATAATCTTCGCGCACCGTTCCCCACGCGCGTTCCGACAAATATGGTCCCCAGCGTTTCCAATGCTTTTTTCGGTCAGTTGATTCCTTCAGACGTTTTTCTTCTGCGTTCATAATATTCCTCTCCGGCTCTGCGAAACTTTAAGACTCTTACTTTTATTGATTCCGACTCAAATCAGCCCTTGTGTTCCGGTTTGTTTGTCTTAAACTCAGCCCAGTTTTTCAAGCCGTCCAGGATAAACTGCGCCTGATTTTGCTCCCATTTTTCCTTTACCTTCAGATCGTAATTCAAATAAAGTTTGCCGTCCACGATTTTCCAAGCGTTCGGATCGCCGTCCGCCGTGTAGCCGTGCGAAACCGCATACGAACAATAACCGCCGAATTGCGGGCGTATTTTTCGGGATTTTGCTTAAATAGATCGAGATTTTCCGCATTTGAAAACCGCCATTTCGCGCCGTTCCATTCGTGAACAAATTCGGCTTTGCCTTCTTTCGGCAAGTTTTCGCTGAAATATGCAACCGTGTCAAAGCCTTTGACGGCAACATTTTCCGCCGTTGTGTTGACGGGTTTTACGGCTTCCGTTTTGGAACACGCCGTAAACACGATTGCCGCACCGAAAACGATGCCCAAAATAAAAAATGAGCGATGACTGATTTTAAATTTCAAAAAGTTCAATGTTTTTTTTACCTCTCAATAATTCTGACCGCATGACCGTCAATATCTCTGACCAATAATCCTTTATTAAAACCCAAATTATTTATTTGAAAGTTCACAACGCCCGATGAAATAAAATCGTATCTTTTTTGCCGCAAAAGCATGGTTAAATCGTCTGCCTTGGAGATTTCAAAACTCGTCTGCCAGTGCCACAGATCATTGCTTCGCGTGTCTTTCGGAAACGATTTTCCGTCGGTCGGCGTGAGATATTCGAGAAATTCGACGGCAATTCCTTCTTCCAACGTCCGCAAACCCGTAATATGAAGTTTCGCGCCGAAAACATTATTCAGATGCTCTTGTTCAGTTCCGAAATTTTCGCTCGTTCCGGCAACGGTCAATCCAAGCGAATCCCGATAAAATTTCAAACTTTCATCAGTATCGCCGACGACAATCGCCGTGTGGTCAATTCCGAGAAAGAGTTTGTTCTTGTCTTTGGCGAGATCGTGCCATTTCGCCGCGCCTTTGTCGGGCGGAAAATGCAGAATTTCGAGAACGTGATCGTCAAAATCTTTAAAATAAAACGCGCTGATCCCGGCGGCATTCGGGATGGTTTTCGGCAAAGTCTGCGGCGCGGTCGAGGCGAAACGGACTTTGTTTTTTCGCAAAATTTCAAAAGCTTTGTCCATATCCGAAACGATGATCGCAACGTGCTGAAACCATCGGTCATTACTGCGCGAATCAACCGGGATCGGTCTACCGCCCGCCGTTAAATATTCGGTCAATTCAAGCGTTTCATTTCCCAATCGAAGACGCACAACGCGAACTCTTGCGCCGAAAACGCCCGAAAGATGTTCAAAATCTTCGCCCCAAGTTTCCGTCTCCGAAACCTTTTCAAACGGCAAAATTCTAGTATAAAAATCGATCGCCCTGTCCATATCCGAAACGGTAAAACCGACCGATTCGACTTTTTGCACGGCACTTTGCCCGTGGGCGATGGTCGAAAAAAACGCGAACAAAGCCAAAATTCCGATTATCAGCCAGCCAATCGGAAAAGGATTTATATTTTTATTAACTGCATTATTCATAATGTTAATTCATCCTCTCCAACAAATGATCGCCGACGCGTAAAGCGTTCGCCATAATCGTCAACGCCGGATTGACCGCCGAACTCGACGGGAAAAACGAGCCGTCCACGACATACAGATTGTCAACATCGTGCGCCTTGCAATTTTTGTCCAAAACCGATGTCATCGGATTATTTCCAAAGCGGATCGTGCCGTTTTGATGTGCGACTCCGGCGAGCGGAATCTGTTCGGTGAGATAAAGATTGCGCGAAAAAATTCCCTGATGACACTCGCCGCCGTGTATGTCGCATTTGCGCTGATTGTTCATCAGACTCTTCAATTTGTTCTGCAGATGCTTGTGCGCTTCAAGATTATTCGGCGTGTAGCTCAAAACAATATCGCCGTTGTTCTTAAGCGTTACGCGGTTTTCGGGGCGCGGCAAATCTTCGGTCGTCAGCCAAAAATCCAAAGAATGTTTTGCCATCAAATCCAAAGTAAAACCGGGCGCGATCGCGGGCGCGCCCGCAGAAAGCGTCGTGCCGTCCAATTTTCCGACAAACGAAATATGTCCCATCGGATACGGAAATTCGTCCGTGCCGAAATAAAAATCGTTGACCGCGAGAGTCTTTTGGAAAACGGTCGGATTCGGACATTTTGAAACCGCGAGAACAACCGAATTAACGTGTCCCATATAATTTCTGCCGACCTGATCGCTGGAATTCGCCAAACCGTTCGGATGCTGATCGTTTGCAGAACGTAGAAGCAAAGCGGCGGAATTTATCGCGCCAGCGGAAACGACAACGACATCCGCCGAATAAGTTTCTTCCACGCCGCTGCCATTTTTTACGCGAACTGCCGAAATTTGCCGTCCGCTCGCGTCGGTTTCAAGCCGCGTAACCATCGCGTTTGTCAGCAAGGTTACGTTTTCATAATTAAGCGAAGGTTCGACCGCGCAAACGTGCGAATCGGCTTTTGCCTGCAAAAGACACGGAAAACCGTCGCAAGTAGCGCAACGGATACAACTACTGCGCGGATCATCTTCCTTGAGCATTACTCCCAATGGAACGTGAAACGGTTTGCATCCCATCGCTTCAAAATCTTCGGCGAGATGCTGGATTCGACCTTCATGCGAAACCGCCGGGAACGGATATTCCGCGCTCGACCAGGGCTCGGTCGGGTCTTCGCCGCGTGTTCCGTGAACGTGATAAAGATTTTCCGCCGCCGTGTAATACGGCTCGATCTCGTCGTAGGAAATCGCCCACGCGGGAGAAATTCCGTCGTAATGACGCAGTTCGCCGAAATCTTCCTTCCGCATTCTAAACAACGCCGCGCCGTAAAATTTTGTGTTGCCTCCGACGTTGTAATTCGTGTGTGGATGAAGCGGTTTGCCGTCGCTGTCATACCAAACTTCTTTTGTGTTGTAATGCCCTTCGACATTTACTTTCCGTGAATCCCAATTTTCCAAACCGCGTTTGACGAAATCGCCGCGTTCCAGAACCAGAATCTTTTTGCCCGAAGGCGCGAGTTTATGCAAAAGCGTTCCGCCGCCCGCGCCCGTGCCGATGATAATAAAATCGTAATGTGTCATAAAAGCTCCTGAAGATTCACCACAGAGACACGGAGTTCACAGAGATAGTAAAAATGTTTAATAAAAACTTTGTGTTCTCCGTGTCTCTGTGGTGGAAAATATTTCAAAATAATCCAATCACTGGCGGAAACATTGCCTTTTGTTTTGTAACCTCGATAAATTCTTCCGTTTTCAAAAGTTCTCCGAAGCGGCAATTAAAAATGCAGCGTTGATTGCTGTGGTGATAGAATTTCGCGCAATAAACTTCCCTAAAACCTTTCACGCGCACATAAATTTCTGCCGCCAGCAGCATTGCCAAAGGCGGCGCGATAAAATATATCCACCAATCCGTCCAGACGTTCGCCATGACCGCCGAACCGAACGAACGCGCCGGATTCATACTCATTCCCGAAATCGGAGCTTCGAGCGAAATGTAAATTGCGACAAGAAATCCCGCAAAAAACGGCGTGAAGCGCGACAGTTTCAGCGAATTGCTCGTAACCAAAACCATCGTCATCATAAAAAACGAGATGATAATTTCCGCAAAAAACGCGACACCTGCGCCGTCTTTTCCCGGCACCGTAACAACAAAATTTACAGCCGAATCTTCCAAAAACTTCCCTAAAATCAGCCACGGGATTAAAACTCCCAAAATTCCGCCCGCAAATTGCGCCAAAATATAAAAAAGCGCGTCAAAACCTTTTATCTTTCCGAGCCGCCAGAACGATAAAGTAACCGACGGATTGATATGCGCTCCCGAACGCATTCCCCACGGCGAACAGAAAATCCCGATTGCCGTCGCGCCCATCGCCGCGCCCATTAAAATATTCCGAAGCAGGAAATTTAATTCAGCCAAAGGCGAATTCGGATAAAACAAAAGCACGGCGAAAAAACAAGCCGAGACCATAAACGTGCCCAAACCCCACGCTTCGATCAGATATTCCTGCCAGTGGTTTTTTACGGATTCCAACATTTCCTTTCAGCCTTTTTAATTACGATTGCGGGATCGTTTATTCCAAAAAAGCGGTAGCGTCAGCGTAGCTGATGCGTATGACGAAACACATTTTCTCCCGCAAGCGCTGCTGACTTATGTTATTTGCAAGATAGAATTAAAGCTGCCGAAGCCGTCCTCTTCCTTGAGTCCGTGGCTCGTGTCTTCCGTCCAGCGCTCGCTGTTGACGAGATATTTGTAAGCGTATTTTCCGGTTGGCTGGCAATGGATTTCGGCAACCCAAACGCCGTCGGGATTTTTCCGAAATTCGATTTCGTCCTTTCGCCAATCGTTAAAATCGCCAACCAAAAACACATTTTCCGCCCGGTCATCGTGATACGAAAAAATGATCTTTCTGCCTTCGATGCGCGGCGCCGAATAATTTTTATGGTCGAGAAAATGCGTTTCGCGGCTCGCCTTTTCAACCGCTGATCTCGCGTTCAAAATCCCGAAACCCTGGCGAATCGCCGGAAAACCCGCGAGTCGCGAAGCTGTTGAAATCAATATATTTTTGGTAATCGCGGGCGTAAGATTCGGATTTGCTTCGAGCATCTGCGCAATGACCGAAGCCGTGATCGGCGCGGCAAAACTTGTTCCGTCAACGTGTTGATAATGCGTGGCAACGACTTTTCGTTCCCGCAATTTTTCCTCGATGATTGCACGCGCCGAATCGTTACCTTTAGAACCGATGAGATCCGGCAAATCCGCTTTTTGCCAATATTCGTCCAAAAGAATTCGAAAAGAATATTCGGGTGCGGAAGCCAGAAACGAAAGCGTTTCGGCAACGAGGTAATCTTCGGTTTCGGGCAAGATCGGCGCGGCAACAAACATCGCCGGAGCGATTATTTCGGGCTTTATCAAACCGTCAGCCGTTTTTCCGAAATTCGAGTGATAAAGATCAAAACCGTTTTCGGAAAATTGATTTTCGTCGCTGAAACCGCCGACCGTGATGACCGAAGGTGAATTTGCCGGCGGAATCGAATGCGATTCGTCGGTATTTCCCGCCGCAACCGTGATGCAAACGCCACAATTTATCAATTCTTCGGCAAGTTGGTTGATGGGGCTTTCCGCGAACGAAGCGTCCATATCGCCGCCGAGCGACATATTCAAAACGCGGATGTTATATTTTTCGCGGTTTTTGGTTATCCATTGCAAACCTTTTTCGATTGATTCATCCGAAATCCGTCCGCCGTCCGAAACTTTCACCAAAACGAGTTTCGCATCCGAAGCCAAACCTTTATAAATTCCATCGGAAAGCGAGCCGTTTCCGGCGCACGAAACAACCGTCTGCGTGCCGTGCCAATGATAGCCTTTTGGCTCAATTATCGAATTAAAAGATCTTTCTTCGCCCGAAATATCGTGAAATTTGACGACTCTTTCGGCAAAATCCGCGTGCGGATAAAATCCCGAATCGAGGAATGCAACGGTTACGCCTTTGCCTGTAAATCGCGTGTCGGCATTTAGTTTTTCCGCCGTCGGAATCACGGCAAAACGGTTTTGCGCGTGCGTGTGTTCGTGTTTGTCTGTTTTGATCGTGTCTAACACCTCTTTTTTTCACTAAAGGACTTCTGAGATGTCTTAATCACATTTTGAAGGGAAATTATTCCCGCATGCAGACTCTAAATTTTATTTCTAAGTGTTGTTTTGATCCGTTCCGAGGCTTCGGGACGAAGAGAAAAGTGAGAATTCTCATTTTCAAGATTTTCTTTCTTCTCGCGAAAGACTTCGCGCATAAATTTGAGATTTGAGACGTAATTCAAACACGCTTCGCACGTAAAAATATGCAGCTTGACGCGAATTTTTTCAGAAAGAGTGAGTTTTCTATCGAGCGCATGAGAAAAAAGCGGAGCCATATTCTTGCAGGTTTCGGCTTTGATCGCGAGCCATTTTTTGAGTTTTGCCTTGAGGTATTGTGAAAAAGCTGCCATCTGAATTTTAAGCCTTCCTTAACCAATTAAAATCTAAACTGCGCCCGAAATGCAATCCGGCGCGACCGAACATTGCCAGAATCATTCGGCAGATCTCCGGCTGTCGTTTGCGGCGGGCGCGCTTTTCAACCTGCTTCCCTTTTTTACTTTGACGATTGACGGATCATCGTCGCGATCCGCTCGCGCAAACTTTCGGGCGCAGTATCCCGCCCCACAGCTTTTTGCAGCGCTTTTCGCAGGCGCAGATTTTCGTTTTCTTCGTGCGTCATCCTTCGGCTTTTCGCCGCATTTTCATTCCCGTTATTGTTCATCATTGCCGCCTCGTTTTGCTCATTTTCCCGCTTGTCGTTTAGTTAATTACGAAATCTAACCGTTTTATTCCAACTTTTTCGGGAATAAGTTTTTGCTGAAAGGTAATACAACTCAATAAACTTTTGAGGAATTTATGAGCAATAAAAAACAAATCTTGATACTCGGCGGCGGCTTTGGCGGGCTTTATGCGGCTTTGCATTTGGAAAAAACTTTGGCGAAGGATAATGACATCGAAATTACCATCGTCAACAATGAAAATTTCTTTCTGTTCACACCGATGCTTCACGAAGTCGCGGCTTCCGATCTCGACATAACGCATATTGTCAGCCCGGTGCGGAAACTTTTGAAGCGCGTCCG
>JBGTFE010000046.1:0-18622 GCA_041747435.1 Pyrinomonadaceae bacterium
AACATGCTGAAAACGTCGCGGTTTGACAGTTTTTCGCACGTTTTGTAAATTCCACTTGCGACCGAATTAAATGAAGAACCAAAACGATAATATAAGTTCCGAGTTTTTCTGCGCTGTCTGCCGCCGAAAGCCTTCGGGCTCCAAAATCGTTTGCCCCGTAACGCTCGGTTTCGGGACGCTTTTCGATCTCGTCGAATGCACGGATTGTCTGACGCGTCAGGTTTTTCCGCTTCCGACTGACGAGCAATTGAACAATTTTTACAACACGGGATATTACGGCGGCGATTGGTATAAACAGCGCGGTTGGGGCAGAACTTTCGCGCAATGGCATCTGCCGCGCCGGAAAAACGGGAAATATCTCGAAGTCGGCTGTAGTCTGGGATATTTTCTCGACGGCATTCGTTCGGCTTGCGATTGGCAGGTCTGCGGCATCGAGTTCGGCGCGGAAAGCGTCGCACACGCCCGCGATGTTTTAAATCTCGATGTTCGGCGCGGCGAGCTTTCCGATGTTAAATTTGGCGATGAAGAATTCGATTTTGTCAGAATCTGCAATGTTCTTGAACACGTAAAAGACCCGCTTCTGATGCTCGAAGAAGCGCGGCGCATCTTAAAACCCGACGGTTTTCTGCATCTTTCGATTCCGAACGGTCTGACCGATTCGCAGGCGCTGGTAAATTTTTTTGAAGCGGAAAACGAGCCGCCGCTCAGCAAAGACGGGCATCTTTTCTTTTTTCCGAAACAAACACTTTTGCAAATTCTCGAAAAAACAGGTTTTGAAATTGTCGGAAGCGGAACGATCAGCATTCGGCGCGGTTTGAAAACTCTGGGAAAATATCCGAACAAAAAAAAATGGAAAGCTCCGTATTACGCGAAAAACAAGGAAACCGAGCCGGCTAGCGAAATCCGTCTGTCGCCGGAGAAAAAACGCCCTGATATTTATTATCATTTCCGCCGCCTGGCGATGACCGCGCGAATGTTTTCCGGTTTGCGCGAATACGGTTTGGAGTTTAAGCTTCTGCTCACACCTTCAAAAAAATGAATCTTAATCAGGTCACGATCTACACCGATAAGCCGCTCGAAACCGCGGAATTTTATCAAAAGCTCGGACTAAAATTGATCGTCGACAGTCTGCCCCGTTACGCGCGTTTGCTTTGTCCGGACGGTGATTCGACGCTTTCGGTTCATATCTCGGACGAAGCTTCGACGCCGTCAAATATTGTGCTCTATTTCGAATGTGAAGACTTGGACGCGAAAGTCTCCGAACTGAAAAACGCGGGAATCGAATTTGAAAGCGAGCCGCAGGATCAATCCTGGCTTTGGCGCGAAAGCTATCTCAAAGATCCGAATTCCAACAAAATTTGCCTTTTCTTCGCGGGCGAAAATCGCCAAAATCCGCCGTGGCGTGTAAAATAATTCCTTTACTTAACTTTCAAAAATTTACGGGAGAATATTTTAATAGATGTCTTTAACAGTTGTAGGTTCGGTTGCGTTTGACGCATTGGAGACGCCGTTTGGCAAGCGCGACAAAATTCTCGGCGGCGCGGCGACGCATTTTTCGCTTTCGTCGAGCTTTTTTACGGAAGTTTCAGTCGTCGGCGTGGTTGGAAACGATTTTGGCGATGCGGAATGGCAGGTTTTCCGCGATCATAATGTAAATACGGACGACATCGAAGTCGTCGCGGACGGAAAAACATTTTTTTGGCGCGGAAAATATGAATACGATCTTAACACGGCGCATACGCTGGAAACGCAGCTCAATGTTTTTGAAACGTTTCAGCCGAAACTTTCAGAAAATTCAAAAAGTAACCGGCTCCTGTTTCTCGCAAATATTTTGCCCACGCTTCAAAAAGAAGTTCGCGAGCAATGTCCGAACGCCGAGTTCGTCGCGATGGATACGATGAATTTTTGGATCGATTCGATGAAAGAAGCTGTAATCGAAACAATCAAGGTCGTCGATTGTGTCATCATCAACGACGCCGAAGCGCGACAGCTTGCCGGTGAACCGAATGTGATTACCGCGGCGAAAAAGATCCTCGCTCTCGGACCGAAAGCTATCGTCGTTAAAAAAGGCGAATACGGCGCGGCGCTTTTTACCGCCGATTCGTATTTTGCGATCCCCGCGTACCCTCTTGAATCAGTTTTCGATCCGACGGGCGCGGGCGATACTTTCGCCGGCGGTTTTATGGGCTATCTTGCAAGTGAGGAAAAAATAGACGAAGACGCAATGCGCCGCGCGATGATCTACGGCTCGGTGATGGCTTCGTTCAATGTCGAGAAATTTGGAACCGAACGCGTCGCCGATCTCGGCTATCTCGAAATAAATCAGCGCTTTAGCGATTTCAAACGCATCACACACTTTGAAGAAATTCCGTTTGAACGAGCGAACACGGCGATCTAAGTCAGAACCGCCTGCATTAGCGGGTGGTTCAACCGCTGAGGATCGACCGCCCGCTTACGCAGCCGTTCTGACAAGAAATGACAGAAGACGAGAAACCAACCAAGCTAAAAATGACTTCCCGCAATTTCTTGACGGTCGCGGTCGTGCTGGTTATCTTCGTGCTCTTTCTCGTCAGCCTTTCCATCGCGCTCGCCGTTAATTATTTTGAATCCTCAGCGCAGATCGGACTTATCGTACCTGTAATATTGCTTCCGATCGCCGGTTTGATCATTGGGATCAGGTTTATCTACAACCATTCTGAGCGGCTTTTCGCGGTATCAAAAGGCGAGGTGATGTTTTCGCAATTGATGCCTCCCGAAAGTCAACGGCGGCGGCTCAATGACGAGGTTAAGAAACTCGCGCTCGAAATGAACGTTGCGGATGAACAGTTGGGCGATCTGCGAGCGGCTTATATTTTGGCGGAAGATCTGGCGCTGCGCGAGATCGAGCAGGAGAAAAAGCTTCCGTTGAAACGCCATATTAAGGTCGGCGACGCGGAGTTTGACGCCGTTTTTATCAGCCGCGATGTTTTATGGTTTGTCGAGGTCGCGTTTCTGGTTTCGCCTAATCTTCCGCAGGAAAAAATAGACTCGATATTTGAAAAGATCGAAGCTGTCCGACGAAATTTTCGCCACATTCGCAGGAATTCCCAGTTTCGTTTGCTCGCGGCGTTGGTCACTCAGCTCGATGCCGCCGGCGAAAAACAACTGCGCTCGACTCTTGCCGATAAATTCGCTGAAACACCGGTTGACGTCGATATCCGCTTTTTCGATTTTGAAGAACTGCAACGGATGTTTACGGAAGAATAGGCGTCATTAAAGGCGGATTGTACAGTTGATGATTCCGCCCTTGCTTACGCGCGGGCTTCTGTTTTACACTCTTTAACTCTTAAAGATTATGCTTGAAAACAAAGTTGGAATGATTTTTGGTGTCGCGAACAAGCGCTCGATCGCGTGGGCATGCGCCGATGCATGTCTCAAAAACGGCGCGCAGCTCGCTTTTACGTATCAGGGCGAGCGGCTCAAAGAATATATTGTGGATCTCACCGAAAATATCGATACGATCCTTATTCCGTGCGACGTTTCCGATCAAGCGCAGGTTGACGCGGCATTTGAAGCGGTCGATAAAAAATACGGAAAACTCGATTTTTTGATCCATTCGATCGCATACGCGCCGCGCGAATCGCTGGAAGGCGATTTTTCTGCGACGAGCCGCGACGCTTTTCGAACAGCGCTCGAGATCAGCGCGTTTTCGTTGACGCAGCTCGCTTTTGCCGCACAGCCGCTGATGAAAGACGGTGGAAGCATCGTAACGATGAGCTATTACGGTTCGGAAAAAGTTGTGATGAATTACAACGTGATGGGCGTTGCAAAAGCCGCGCTCGAATCTTCCGTTCGTTATCTTGCGGCGGATCTTGGCAAAAACAACATACGCGTAAACGCGATCAGCGCCGGTCCGATCAACACGCTTTCAGCGCGCGGCGTAAAAGGAATGGGCTCGATGCTCGCTTATGTCGCGCAGCGAGCGCCGCTTCAGCGCAACGTTACGGCGGGCGACGTCGGCAACACGGCGCTCTTTCTCGTCAGCGATCTTTCATCCGCGATCACCGGCGAAACAATTTACGTCGATTGCGGCTTCAATATTATGGGAATCTGACGATTTTAGATTTGCGATTTGGGATTTTGGATTGGAAATCTTCAACCGAAATCTAAAATCCAAAATCTAAAATCCAAAATCGAAAATGGCAGAAACAGACGCAAATAAACCGAAAAAGGAAAAAGATAAAGCTAAGCCGGGCGAACCGAAGACGGTCGCAGAAGCAAAAAAGCTAAAGGACGAAACTTATTGGAAACTGACTGACGACGAAGTTTTGCTTCGTTCGCCGGAGCTCGAAGACGAATACAAAACGTCGGATTCGTGGCGCGTTTTTCGAATTATGGGCGAATTTGTCGGCGGATTTGATTCGCTCGCCACCGTAACGCGAGGCGTTTCGATCTTTGGCTCCGCGCGAACTCGCAAAGCCGACCCGAATTACAAAGCCGCGCGCGAAACCGCAAAATTGCTCGCCAATGCCGGTTACGAGATCATAACGGGCGGCGGTCCGGGAATCATGGAAGCCGCAAACCGCGGCGCTTTTGAAGCCGGAAAAGTCTCGGTAGGCTGCAACATCGAGCTGCCGTTCGAACAAATTCCGAACCCGTTCGTCACAAAATCGCTTTCATTCAAATATTTCTTCGTCCGCAAGACGATGTTTATCAAATACAGCAACGCCTACATCATTTTCCCCGGCGGATTCGGCACAATGGACGAGTTTTTCGAAGCGCTCACATTGATCCAAACTCGGAAAATACGCAATTTTCCGGTTGTTCTTTTCGGCTCGCAATATTGGCGCGGGCTGCTTGCATGGCTGACATCGACGATGCTCAATGAGAAAAATATCAACGAGGAAGACTTAGGCTTAATACACTTAACCGATTCGCCGAAAGATGCAGTTGATTTTATTAAGAAGACGTGTGAACTGCAGGAAAACGGTGACGGCGAAACGTCAATTCATATTCAGTAGTCGGAGCGCGGACGCCCTCGTCCGCAGAGACCGCGAGAGCGGGCTAAATGTGATCGCGTTTTAGGCGCTTTGAGGACGAAAAGTGTCCGCGTTCAGTCCAAATAATCTTTGATCCAGCCGAGATAGCTTTCCGATACTTTTTCGCCAGGCAGTGCGACGATCTCGGGAACGTCGTAGCTGTGATTTGCGAGGATAAACTTTTCCAGTTCGTCAAACTTTTCCGGCAAGGTTTTTATCAAAAGCAAATGTTCTCGCTCCTTTTGAATTTCGCCTTCCCAAAAATAAAACGATCGCATCTCGGGCAAGACCTGAACACAGGCGGCAAGTTTTTCCGCGACAATTTTTTCAGCCAGAGATTCGGCTTCCGTTAAATTCGGAGTTGTGGTCAAAACAACCAGCATTATTTCTTCATCAGATCGGCATATTGACCGCTTTCGACCCATCGCAAAATTTCGGCGACGCGCCAGATCGGAAACGGGTGCGAAAGTCCGGCGTTGATGATGTCCGCCCAAAAACGGTCGAGCACTTTTTCATCGTAAATTTTCTGAAATTCGGCGGCTTGTTCGAGAAAAAGATCGTATTGCATCGTCGATGCAAATGTTCCGCCCGAAAGCTTCATCATCGTTCTGCCGATCACGTGCGGATCCTGTGTGACGAGCAAAGCGGCGCGGTCGCACGAAAGCTCCGCGCGGCGCGACCAAGCAAGTAGAGCGCTGCTGATGCCGGCGGAAACGATAAATTTAATGATCTCCGAACCCGGAATCAAACGCGCGACGGAAAGATTTGCGAGCGCTTCCATCAATCTTGCGGCGGTCAGATAAAGAACGTGTTCGGCGTGAATATGTCCGACTTCATGCGCGATAACGGCGAGCTTTTCTTCATCGTTCAGACGCTCGATCAATGCCGAATGCAGCACAATTATTGGTTTTTCGACACCGCCGGTGAACGCGTTTACGATCGGATTCTGCTGAATATAAAGATCGGGCATATCTACGCCGAGCGTTGTGCACGCTACCTGAAGTTTTGCGTGCAGATCGGGACATTGCTTCGAGGTAACCTTTACAGCGCTCGCCATAAACGCCACGCGAATCGCAGATTCGCCCGTTACGGCAAGCAGTTTTTTGAGCGCCGAATCGATTCCGGGAATCGCCCGCAGCGCGGCAAGCGCTTTGCTGTCCGCCGGGTGAATGTATTCGTGCTTACCAAGATCGGCAAACTTTTTGTGCGGCTCGTTTGAAAGCGGCAGCTTACATTTCCCGCAGTTCGCTGCGTCGTTTTTGTAATCGTCGCGGACATTATTTTTCTGCCCGCAATAACGGCAGCGGACAAAATGACTTTTGGCAATTTCGCCGGATGGATCGGATTTCTTTTTAACCATAAAATTTAGTTTAGATTAGATTTCACAAATAGTTCAAATGAATCTAACGTCGGAATTAAGGCTTTAGTTTCAGCCGCGCAACTGTTTCGACGTGATGTGTTTGCGGAAAAAGATCGATTGCCTGTAGCGAATCGATATCGTATTCGCTTTCGCACAAAACGCGCAGATCGCGCGCTAAAATCGAAGGTTCACACGAAACATACGAGATCTGTTTTGGTCGGATTCTCATTATAGTTTCAATGATCGATCTCGTCGTTCCGGCGCGCGGCGGATCGAGCAAAACAAGGTCGATTTCGCCAAGATCGTCTGCGTTTTCCGCTAGCCATTCCTCGACGTTTTCCGTATAAATCCGCGCGTTTTCGATACGAGCATGTTCAAGATTTCGCTTCGCAAATTTCGTCGCTTTTTCACTGGCTTCGACACCGATCACGTTCTTAAATTTGCGCGCCAGCGGCAAGGTAAATAATCCGGCGCCGCAATAAAGATCGAGCGCGTTTTCGCCGTTCGCATCTTTTGCCGCAGCTTCGATAAGAGACTCGATCAAAAACTGGTTTCCTTGGAAAAAGCTGTCGGCATCGTAAAAGTATTTTTCGCCCGAAGCCGAAAAAGAAATTTCGTGCGTCGGCTCGACGATCTCGCTTGAATAAATCGAAATTTCATCGCCCGAATTTGCCGCTTCTATCTCGATGATCTTCGACCGAAAGCTTTCCCAATCAACCTTTTCGCGTAATTTGGTCAGCGTTGTTTGAAGCTCCGGCGTGAGAATCGGGCAGCTTTCGACGTCAATAACGTCGTGGGAGTTTCGCTTAAAATAACCAATTCTTTTGCGGCTTGCATCTGCGTGCCATTGAGCGCGCGAGCGATAGCCGTATTCGCGCGGACTTCCGGCGATCGGAATTTCTTTTTCGTAGTTTATCTTGCCGATCCGTGTCAAACAGTCGCGGACGATCCCGACTTTTGCGTCGAGCTGCGCCGCGTAATTCATTTGCTGAAAATCGCAGCCGCCGCAGCGCCCGAAATAAGCGCATTTTGGCTCGGTTCTGTCGGCGGAAGGCTCGAGAATTTCGACGATCTCGGCAAATGCAATTTTGCCTTTTTTTTCTCTTACTTTGACGCGGAGCTTATCGCCCGCGGCGGCAAGCGATACAAAGATCGTGAGATTTTCCGCGAAAGCCAAACCGAAACCGTTCGGAACGATCTTTTGGATCGGGACGTCGAAAGTTTCGTTATTTTCGGGTTGAATTTTATGTCGCAAATCTATTCTTTCCAGGCAAAATCAGAGGCTTCTAAAATTTTCTTCAATGCCGATAAATCTTCCTCACGCACGTATTGCATGGTAAAGAGTAAAGCATAACCATTTCGATAAATAGAATAGTGTCGAAAGAAACCTCCGGCTCGCTCGACGTCGATGTAGTAAAAAGTTTCGCCCCCGAATTTCTCCGATTGGACCTTCTCCGAATATTTCATATCAGGAGGAAGCTGCATCATCTTGTATGACTGAATCGAGAGCCGCAAATAATCGTGACCGTTTCTAACTTGCGGAATCGGACCGACCTTTTCTGTTGCAAAAATTAAAACGGCATTGTCCGCGATGCCTAATATGTCCTTTGACGCGGTAAATAAAATACTTACACCTTGTGCCGCCTTATTTATTGCTTGTTGTGAAGTCGTATTTTTGCCCTTTAACGATTCTTTGCCTTTTTTCTCAATAAACTCGCTTACTTCCGTTTGCTGAATTATCCAAGTTTCGGGAATTGTCAGTTTAAAATTAAAAAACAAATTCTTATAGACTTTTCCATCTACGACGCCCGCAAAATTTTCTTGAGAACTCGTTTTTGGCACCGAAACGGGCTTCGCCGTGTCCTTTTTAGAAACTGCTTTTTTCTTTTGAGCGGCGGCGTGATTGACTAAAAAAAATACCACCCCGACGGAAAAAATTATCGTCAGAACTTTTTTCATATTTTTGTACCCCAAAAACGCGGATTTTCCGGCTCTTCGCTAGTATTGCTGGACGTTTTCAACTTCAATTTCGATTCCGCCGACCATTCCGGCGAGAAGGTTATAAACTAGCGCGCCGATCGCGCCTCCAACGAACGCGACTGCGCCGTAGAATATCGGTAAACCGATCATCACAAGCAGTCCGATCACGATACTGCCGCCGCCGGCTGCAAAACCCGCCTTTTCACCCGTTCCGAGCATTGCCGCGCCAAAGACCATGATGATCAGTCCGTAAGGAACACTGATCAGCAGACTCATGATCAACGCCATTATCGAGTACAACTTTGCTACCGAAAGAATGCCGAGTTTTCTGATTCTTAGTTTATTCATTTCATTTATCTCCTTTTTTCGTTCTACAAATAGAATAGGCTCAAACGCGGGATATCTTCCCTTTCCCGCAATCGCTTAACAACCATCAAATTTACGGTTTGCTCAAAGACATCCGCTTCCATTTGCGCGCGGTATGAAACCATTTGGTTTTCGATCTCCTGCGTCAAACCAACTGTTTCAAACGAGCTCAAAAGCGCCGAATCGATCAGCGAGTCCAATTTTTCAAGCGATTCTTCCAAAAGTTCGGAAGTTTGATAATTGCTCTTTAGCTCATTTACACGATTTATCACGCGCTCAAAAACTTCGCGAAGCTCGCCGGTTAATGCTGCTGAGCGAACTTTCAATTCTTCAGCGGATCGATCCAAATGCTCGGCGATCGATTCACCTGAGAAAACCTCGCTCGCGCCGTTTTCGTCGCCCGATGTTTTGCCGATCTGCGATTCGAGCCAATCGGCGTATTGCGCTTCGATCTCTTCTTTGCAGTAAAAAAGGCTTTTCACGGAGCGCTTTTGATTCGGTTTTTTATCGTGACTGTCAAAAACATTTTCGATGCCGCGCAAAACAATATGAAGCGGCACACCGCGCTGCTGCCAGCCTTCGATCAAAGCCCAATCAAGCGGCGAAACAAGAAGGTGTTTCCCGCGCCGGCGTATAAAAGTTTCCTCGATTTCGGTGAAATAATTAAAGTAGTTCACAAGGACACTATTCGATTCTGATCTTCATCCGGCGCAGCTCGCGCAGATCTTCGTCAGTAAGTTCTAGTTCGGCATTTTCGTCAAAATCGTCGTCGATCTCGTTCAAGCCGATCTCGAGCTTGAGAGTTAAATTCGGCGAATATCCGATCTCGCGCAGGCGCATAATGGCTTCGGCAACGATAGCAGACTGCTTTATCGAATCGTTTACGGCATCGCCAAGCTCGCGGACGGCGTTTTTCGCTTCATCATCAAGTTTCATTTTCGTTATTGAAAATGCTACGCGACACGACGGCAAGTTTCAAGTTCAAGGTTCAATGTTCAAAGTTTCGCGTTTCGCGTTTCTAAATCTGCGTGTTTTGGGTTAATTTTAACCTTGAACTTTGAACCTTAAACTTTGAACCTTGAACTTAAATGAAGCGTCGCGAAAAATTTCAAACTTCTTCGGGTATCGAATTGCCGAACGATTTTAATCCGGAAAACTCAAATTTTGAATACGAGACCGATCTTGGCGCGCCCGGCGAATTTCCATATACGCGCGGCGTTCGGCGCTCGATGTATCGCGGAAAATTCTGGACGATGCGCCAATACGCGGGATTCGCCACCGCCGACGAATCGAACGAGCGTTACAAATATTTGCTTTCTCAAGGCACGACCGGTTTGAGTGTGGCGTTCGATCTTCCGACGCAAATTGGATTGGATTCCGATGACGCATTAGCCGCAGGCGAAGTCGGAAAAGTTGGTGTTGCGATCGATTCGCTGGACGATATGCTTACTTTGCTTGACGGAATTCCGCTCGATAAAGTCTCCACGTCGATGACGATAAACGCAACGGCTTCAACGCTTTTGTGTCTTTATTTGGCGGTTGCGCGAAAGCAAAACGTCGCGTTCGACAAAGTCAACGGAACAATTCAAAACGATATTTTGAAGGAATACATCGCCCGCGGTACTTACATTTTTCCGCCGAAGCCTTCTTTGAGACTGATCACTGACACTTTCGCTTTTTGCGCCGCTGAAGTTCCGGCATGGAACACGATCTCGATTTCCGGTTACCACATTCGCGAAGCGGGTTCGACCGCCGCGCAGGAAGTCGCGTTTACGCTCGCCGACGGCATCGCTTATGTCGATGCGGCGATTTCAGTCGGCTTAAAGATCGACGACTTTGCGCCGCGGCTTTCTTTCTTTTTTAATTCGCACAACAATTTGCTCGAAGAGATAGCGAAATTCCGCGCCGCGCGACGGCTGTGGGCAAAAATAATGAAGGAAAGATTTAAAGCGCAAGACCCGAAATCGCTAATGCTTCGCTTTCACACACAAACCGCCGGTTCGACTTTGACGGCGCAGCAGCCGGAAGTAAACATTGTGCGCACGACGATCCAGGCGCTCGCCGCCGTTCTGGGCGGAACGCAGTCGCTCCATACAAACTCGATGGACGAAGCCTTATCACTTCCGACCGAGCAAGCGGCAAGAATCGCACTCAGAACGCAGCAAGTCATTGCGCACGAATCGGGCGTCGCCGATACGGTGGATCCATTTGCCGGAAGTTACGCGATCGAAGAATTGACCAATCAGCTCGAGCAAAAAGCCGTCGCATACATTGAAAAGATCGACGCGATGGGCGGAATGCTGCGCGCAATCGAAAACGGATACGTTCAAAAGGAAATTCAGGAAGCGGCGTATGAATATCAGAAAGCGGTCGAAAGAGAAGACGAGGTCGTAGTCGGTGTAAATCGTTTTCAAAGCGACGAAGAGGAAACAATTCCGATCTTGCGGGTTGATCCACAGGTCGAGCGAGATCAGATCGAACGCGTGCGCGCCGTCCGCGAAAAACGCGATAAAGATAAAGCTGAAAACGCGCTCGCGAAATTGGAAGAAGCCGCGCGCGGAACGGAAAATCTTCTGCCGCGAATTTTAGAATGCGTCGAAAACTACGTAACCGTCGGCGAGATCTCGCACACGCTTCGGAAAGTCTGGGGCGAATACCGAGAAGCGGTTACGGTTTGAGGAGCGCGGACGGTCCTCGTCCGCACTGTGGACAAAGCCCGAAAATAGCGTTCTGATTTTGGGTTTCGCCGCCGCAAACGACGTTTGCGGACGAGGGCGTCCGCGTTCCATATAATTCGTGACAAACATCGTTGTTTTGTGTTAATCTTTCATTGGATCTCCCGTCCGATACTGTCAAAGAACACCCCTTAAATCCTTCTACCAATCGAACTAAGATAATGGAAAAGTTAAACGAATATCTGCAACAACTGATGTCTACGTGCAGTTACGAGTTGCACCTGGAACCCAACAAAAATCCTTACATCGTTTCTGCAAACGGCTCGAGCGACGTCGCGAACGCGCCGCTGCTCGGCACACAGATCAGCACTTTGATCTTCCCGATTATTCCAAACGCTTCGAAAATGGAGCTGCCGAACAAAAATGAGATCGAGTTCACGCACGCGCACAATCTTGGTAATTTCAGCTTTCAAGTGTGCAAATCGCCCGAAGGATTTAACGTTACGATCCGCCCGATAATCTCTGACCCGCGACCTCCCGAAGCCGCAAAAACGCAGAACGAAAAGGTCACGCCGCCGCCCGCTGCCTCATTTTCCAACGAAATAGAAATGAAAAACGAGATCGTCTCGCCAACCGCGGAAACCGAAACTTTCGCCATCGAAAGCTCATCGATCGTTTATGAAAACGAAACGCAAATAGCCGCGCCCGATTATAAAGTGCCGGAAATTGAAATTGAAGACGTTTCGGCGTACGTGCAAAACGACGAAATTCCATCGTTGCCGCCGGTCGAAACCGTTCCGGTGAATGATCCCGAATTTGTCACGACATTTTCCGACGATTCGACATACGAACCGCCTGCGCGACGCGGCGATCTTGAACCCGCCGCCCCGCAACAGGAAGCAATCGAGCCAGTCGTTTCACCGGAGCCCGAGATCGCAACGCCGCCCGTTCAGCCGGTCTTTCAACCGCCGGTCGAATCCGAGTTTATTCCGGCGCGGGCAAATGCACGCGCGCAGGAAAGAATGGACGCGCTTTTCCGTCAAATGGCGGAAGTCGGCGCGAGCGATCTGCATATGTCCGTTTCCATGCCGCCGATGATCCGCAAAGACGGAAAGATGGCAGAGCTCGATTGCAGCGAGCAAGTTCTTTCGCACGAAGCGATATGCGAACTTTTGACTTCGATCATGCCCGCGAGAAATCAGGAAGAATTTTCAAGACGCAGCGACACCGATTTTGCATATGAAATCGCGGGTCTCGCTCGTTTTCGTGCAAATATATTTGCCGACCGTAAAGGAATGGGCGGTGTTTTCCGAATCATCCCGACGAAGATTTTGACCGCCGAAGAACTCGGACTTTCGCCCGCGATAATGAATCTTTGCGACCTTTCAAAAGGTTTGGTCGTCGTCACCGGTCCGACCGGTTCGGGAAAATCGACGACGCTTTGCGCTATGGTTGACAGCATTAACAAAAACCGCGAAGACCACATTATCACCATCGAAGACCCGATCGAATTTACACACGAAAATCAAAAATGCTTGGTGAATCAGCGCGAAGTCCACAATCACACCGATTCATTTAAGGACGCTTTGCGAGCAGCTTTGCGAGAAGATCCCGACATCGTTTTGGTTGGCGAAATGCGCGATCTTGAAACGATCTCGATCGCGATTGAAACCGCCGAAACCGGACATCTCGTCTTCGGAACTTTGCACACGACGACCGCATGCTCGACCGTCGACCGCATCATCGATCAATTCCCCGCCGACCGGCAACAGCAGATCCGCGTGATGTTGAGCGAATCGCTGAAAGGCGTTATTGCTCAGACACTTGTGCCGAAAAAAGGCGGCGGACGCGTCGCGGCGCTCGAAGTTTTGATCGTCACGCCCGCGATCTCAAATCTCATTCGCGAAGGCAAAACCTTCCAGATTCCTTCGGCGATGCAGACCGGAAAGGCAAACGGGATGGTTATGCTAAACGATGCGCTTTTTGGTCTCGTTCAGAAAGGAATCGTCGAGCCGCGCGATGCGTATATCAAAGCCGTGGAAAAAACGGGCTTCGAAGCTATGTGTGATCGAAACGGTTTTAAGATTTAGGAAAATACAAAATTTGAAGTTCCATCGGCGAGGATTATTTCTCGCCTTTTTCTTTTGGTGTTGTTTAGCGTGTCTTTGTGTTATTTATGGGTTCTAAGTTTTGTTCTCGTTTATTAACCACTGATCAACACGCCAATAGCACGAACAGATTTCTTCTTTTTTAGTATTGCTTCGCGTGATTTCGTGGTTAAATAAAATCATGCCTGAATTGATCTTGAAAGACGAAGTTTACGCCGTTGCAGGCGCGGCTATGGAGGTTTATTACAAACTCGGTTCCGGATTTCTCGAACCTGTGTATCAAGAAGCGATGGGGATTGAAATGAGTCTTCGTCAAATTCCGTTCGAAGCCCAAAAGTGTCTCAAGCTTTTTTATAAAGATGTCGAATTGAGGAAAGAATACTTCGCAGATTTTATCTGCTACGGACAAATAATTGTTGAGATCAAATCGGTTGACCGGCTCACCAACATCGAGGAAGCGCAAATAATCAATTACCTGAAAATAACAAAAAAGCAGGTCGGCATGCTGATCAACTTTGGCTCGCGACCCAAACTCGAATGGAAACGCTACGCTTTAACCGCGAAATAACGCGAACCAACACGAAACCTTTTTTGCTTGGCGTTTTTTCGCGTTGATTCGCGGTTTGTTTTTCTAGCCATAAACGCAAACGCCGGGGCGTCCATATGTTCTACCGCGTAGAGGCGCAACGCAACCCGCGAGGAAAGCGCATACAGCACCGAAGCCGTTGTTTATTAAAACTGTTGGATAAAACGGAACGACAGGAAAGAGCAAGCGAAAGCTTGCCTTTTCTTTTTTGCCAATTTTCTATAACTTCTTATTAATAATATTTATGCAAATCAGCGTCCTGAAAATATCGAATATTCTAAGTTTTCCCCCTTGCGAAACGCCAGCAGACGCGGTAGGTGTAAATTTCAAACTAGATGAAAAATTAAATATTTTGATAGGTCCGAATGGCTCGGGAAAGAGCAATTTTATTGAAATAATCAATCAAGTTTTTAAAAAGATTCTTTTTCTGCCGTGTATATTTAATGAAGATATTTTACGCGAACATAAAAGTCCCGGATACGATTTCAAGAGATTAAAAGATGTCTTAGCTGAAGCGCCAAAGGCGATAGGCTTACTTCACAAGAATTGGTATTCAAGTAACCCAAAAAAGGAAATCTGGTTAAAAATAAGACTCAGTGAAAATGATTTTCAGAATCTTGAATTTCTCCTAACGAACGCCTCCACAATAAATGAGATTTTTTCCAAATATAGTCACGTTAGCTACCGCCTAAGAACGGACGTCACAATGGATGATATTCGAACTTATGATCAGATAGAAATTATTATTGAAGATTTACAAAATAGTCAGCAATTCTCGCATAGAGCCCAAGGAATCAAAGAGTTAGACTTTATACACCAATATTTACAGTATTTCGGTTTTCTGAAGCAAATTATTACGGTCTATAACGAATATACAAAGCCGGAAAAGGCACCAGCGTGGCATACGTTAAAAAACACTTTTTCGCTCTTGGGTTCTTATAGAAATTATAGTGCATTTAGCGGGCATATAAGCATTACTGAAAGCAGGTCTGAACCCAACCGACGCTACGTTGATCGGTACAGAGATGAAACAACACGAAATTTGGATACACAGGAACCAGCGGTATTTGATTTAGTAAAAAACAAGCTAGGTTATCAGTTTTTCCAGTTACTCGATTTTGGCGGTAGATCGTATGCGCTGAAGGAAATAGAAAATGAAGAGCTATATAAAAGAATAAATGAGCTCTTGCGGGAATATCTTTCCATCGAAATGAAGATCGAAAAGACAGATCAACTCAACCAAAATCTAAATTTTTATTTTACATATATCGAGCAAACTCAGCCTATTAACACTCAGGAATTGAGTGCTGGTGAAAAAGGGATTTTGCATTTTATCTTTAGTCTCTACGGCAATGATTTAGAAAACGGGGTAATGATTATTGATGAGCCAGAACTACATCTACACCCGCAAATGCAAAATATCTATCTGAAGATTATGCAGAAAATTGGAACAGATTTCAGGATGCAATTTATAGTGGGAACTCATTCGGCATTTTTTGTCGATAAAGATACCATCAAAAACGTTCATAGATTTTATCTTGACGAACAGAAAAACACGAAAATAGTCCATCCCGCGATAGATGAAAATCAGAAGAATCTTGCGAAAATTCTAGATTACACGAATTCTTCTAGGATATTCTTCGTCGATAAAGTTATTTTAGTTGAGGGCGAATCGGACGAATATTTTTTCCGATTTTATTTTGATTGGCTTGCCCAGCAAGACACAGAAGGTATTTTTAAGAGTTATGAAGTATTAAAAATTGGCGGTAAAGACGCCCTTGATACATGGAAAAGATTTTTCGAAAAATTCGGATTAGACGTATCTTTCATCGGAGATTGGGATAACATTGAACAAATTACTGGATTCGATATAAAAACTCACAAAGAGCATTATCTAGCTGCAATACAAAAGACGAACAAAGAGATTCGAAAAAAAGGCTCAATTGATGGTAGCAATCTTTTAGCGTCGATTTGTAAATACGCGGACGATCCATCTCCGGAGAATTTCAAAGATCTAGTTGCGGGCAAGGATTATATGCTTAATCGTCATTTCAAATATGTCGATTTAATTAAGGAAATAAAGATGAATTCGCCCAAGGAATGGACGAAAATTGAAAGACGCATAAATGCAAAATACAAGAAACGGCTTTATATTCTTAAACACGGCGAACTGGAAGATTATCTTGGGATTGCAAGCAAAGGATTAGATCAGATTATTGATTTTTGTGAGAAAGATTTCGATTTATGGACTAAAAGTAAAGTCTTCCAAGAAAAGAGTCGAGAACTGAAAAAAATTGCAGGATCAATTTTCTGCTAAATTTCTACTAAATCCTGAAACCGCGAAACAACACGAAATAACGCGAAAAAGAGATTCTTTTGTTTAGTGTTGCTTCGCGTTAGTTCGCGGTTCAATTTCTTAAAAACAAACCTACTTCAATTCATAAGGCTTCAATTGCTCGGTAATTTGTGACCTTTCGCCGACGACGACGATCGTCATTTTGTCTTCGGTCAGGGATTTTGTCGCGGCGACTTTTTTCTCGGTTTCAACAACTCACGCGTTGATTCGAGAGTTTTTACAAAAGCTTTTGGATCGGTTTGCGGGCTGCAGTTTACGGCGCGGTCGTCGATAAACGCCGCGGCAAGCGGTTTTCCTTGCCCGACATAAACGTCCGTAAACGGGAACTTGTTTTTTTCAAGCCAGTCGATAACGCGAATTTTCGCGCGTCCGGGCGAATTTCTTCCCGTCGATTTTTGTCCTTTGTCGATCGAGCACCGCGTCGTAAAAATTATTATTTCCGCAATTTCCGCAAGCGATCTCATAAATTCAAGCGCGCCGGGCAGCGGTTTGCCGATCTTTTCCGCGCCCTGCCAGCCGTCGTATTCGGCGAGAACGCCGTCGAGATCGACGCAAACGCGCGGCTTTCGCTTCGTCACTTCCGGTTTTTGGACCACCTGCTGCGCGTCAGCTTCTTTTTGCGTTTTAGTTGTCGCCGGAAGCGGCGCAGGACGCAAAGCAAGCAGCGCTTCGATCGCATCGCTGCCTTCGAGCCATTGATTGCCGCCGGTCGATTCCCAATTCCAGACGCGCGAATAATGCGCTCGCAAATGATGCCGACCGGGCACGCGCAAACCATACGGAAGATGTCCCGGCTCGACGTGGCGTTTCGGCGGAAAAACTTCCGGCTTTCTCGGCAAACCGAAAGACGCCCAATCGTCGCGGAGATCGGAAACGAAATCAAACGTGTCGGCAAGCGGATATTCGTCGTCGAGCAAAACCCAAACGTGATAACCGCCAACGCCGTTGCTGTCGATAATGCACGGATCGAAAAACTGCTCGCGCAATTTCTCCGCCCACGTTTTGCAAGCAGTCAAATTTGCCTCCGCGATCTCGCCGGCGTTTGCCACCGATTCATCGTGAAGATCGACATCGATTACAAACCATTTGCACGTATTGATGTCGCTGATCGAAAAAAGCCCGATAAGATGCGCAACCGACCGCGCCGCAAAATGACGCTGAAGCTTATGAAGCGTCACCATATCCGTTCCGAGCTTTCGGCGTTCCGGGATCGGCAGCATCACAACGCCGACTTCGCCGTCAGGTTTTATTGTGTATTGGCTCCAAACGTCGCGCCGGTTCACGAGGCGTTCCATCGCCCAGTCGGCGAGTTCATCTGAATACCGCAGCCATTCCTGCGCGATCCACAAGAGGCGTTTATTTCCCGCAAATTCAGCAAATGGTGCAGCCATAATTTATGAAACTTTTTCCCAGCCCGACACGAAATTTTTTTCAGCCATCGTTTTAAAAAGCTTTTGCGCGGTGGCTTTATCGTTTGAAACCTTCATGTCGCGCTCTAGCGGATTTTGCCGGTTCGGGCTAAAATCCGTTAGATAAACGACGTATCCGGGAAATTCCTCTGTATCTTCCTTGTTTGTTTTCCAAAGAAGCAGCTTTCTGACCATCCGATTTCCCTTCATCGTTTTTGTATAAACAACGCGTTCAAGCAACTCGCTCGGCGGATTTTTGCTCTCGAAAGCCGATTTTTCCGATTCCCG
Source organism: Pyrinomonadaceae bacterium (assembly GCA_041747435.1). Taxonomy (GTDB): domain Bacteria; phylum Acidobacteriota; class Blastocatellia; order Pyrinomonadales; family Pyrinomonadaceae; genus JBGTFE01. The sequence continues at coordinate 18,147 of JBGTFE010000046.1, forward strand.
AACCTCGACAAAAGCTTCGAGCTGACGAATATTTACGTCTTCGACGTTTGCTTCCTTGTCGTCGCGAATTCGCACAAATTGCGGCGAAATCACGCTGCCCAAAGGCATTCGCGCCAGCGCGGAATATTTTTCGCCGTCCCATTCCAGCACCATTTTATTGATCGGATCGCCTTTGCTGTTTTCAGATATCACGTCGAGGCACGAAATTTCGATCGCTGGTCCGGGCTCGATCATTTCATACGCGACGTAATCGTTATTGACAGCGACGTAATCAGACGGCACGATGCGCTTGCGTAGATCGGCGGCGATCTTTTTCCGGTCTTCATCGGTAAAACCGCCGCCGACGCGCGCAAATTCGTGAAACGTTCCGTCCGCGCGAATCACCGCGACGAGAAGATCGTGCAGCAAACCTTTGCGGTCTTCCGAGCCTTCGGAAAATCCGATGATCGCCGCGTCTAAATTGTGCCGCGTTTTTA
>JBGTFE010000047.1:0-3175 GCA_041747435.1 Pyrinomonadaceae bacterium
GCGGCAAAAGTCACAGCCCGAAGCGTGTTCGAGTTGACCTTTACATTCCGGGCATTCGCCGATCAGATTGCTCATTTTCGCTTCCGTCTGCGCCGAGCTGTCCGCCGCGCCGCTTTGCGTTTTGCTCATCTGTCTTTCCGATGACGGCTCACCTTTTAAGCGGCGGTCAATTAAGAGCAAACATTCGGCGACGGCTTGTTCGGGCGAAGTCAAAAGACGCTCGTTAAACCAGACGGCGTGGGTTGCCGTTACTTTGTTCAAACTGCGGGCGACTTCTTTTGCGTCAAATCCGCCGCGCAGCATCTTCGAAGCGAGAAGTCCGACACCTTCGGAAATCGGTCCGGTGGCAAAAATTTCCAGAACCTTTTCGCCGTTGTGATTAACCGTTACATAAAGATTTACGCCGTCAAACGGGATGCGCCACGTCGAGCCTTGCAGTTCGCGCGGGCGGTCAATATGTTCGGCAATTCCTTTCTGTTTTTCGACGACGACAAATTCCTTGTCGTGTCCGATTGCGTCTTCGGTCTGATGAATCTTCTCCGCGTCTCCGCTTCTCTGAGTCTCCGCGTCCGCTTTTTTCTCTTCGGCTTTCATCGAGGTCAAAACCTGACCTTCGCGGCTGCCGTCGCGGTAATAACTGACGGCTTTACAGCCTAAATCCTTCGCCATCCGGTAAAGCTGGTCAACCGATTCGACCGTATCATCAGCCGCGCCGTTACAGGTTTTCGAGATCGAATTGTCAACGTGCTTCTGCGCCGCCGCCAAAACCTGAACGTGCTGGTGCGATGTGATGTCCATTGCTGAAATGAAATACGAAGGCAGTTCGCTTTGATGTTCGACGACGTATTCGGCGGCTTCCTTGATTGATTTTTCGTCGGATTGGTCAACGTCAATTCCCAAAGCCTGCGCCGCAATCGTGTGAACATAATGACGTTCGCCGAGGGTGTCGCGGCGAACATAAGCCCATGAAAAATTCGGTTCGATACCGCTCGATGTTTCGGCAACGAGAGAGATCGTTCCCGTCGGCGCAATCGTCGTTACTTCATAATTGCGCGGCGTTAATGGCGTGTCGCGCGAGATGCCGATCTCGTCATAAATGAATTTCGCATATGATTCGCGGTTCGGTTCGAGTTCGGGAAACACGCCTTTTTCTTCGCCGAGATTGAGCGACGCTTTCCACGCTTCCTTGCGAACAAAGCCCATTACTTTTTCTATCAATTCAATCGAATCCTGTTCTCCGTAGGTTACTTTCAAACTCAGACAAAGATCGGCAAATCCCATAATTCCCAAACCGACCGGACGGGTTCTTTTAACTACGTCGTCAATTTCGGGAAGCGGAAAATGTCCCGTATCGATCACGTTGTCGAGAAATCTCGTGCAGAGATGCGTAACATGCGCGAGCTTTTCCCAGTTGATACATTCATCCGTATTTGTGCCGTCGCCATGCTTTTCATAAAACTTCGCAACATCAATCGAACCGAGGTTGCACGAATTATTAAAGTGGAGCATTTGTTCACCGCAATTCGAAATAACTATACTGTTTGCAACAAATGAGTGCGGTCCGGGAACGGTAATATCGAAGACTTCTTCCTCACCTTCGGCGACAATATCTTTGACTCTGGCAGTGAAACTTTCCGCCATAAAACCGTGTTGCAAACTGCCAATGGCATTTTCCAGTTTTTGCTGTTTTGCTTCTTGGAGAAAACCTATCTGCTCGGCGTAGACAGCGACATTTTGTTTGGAAATGTTCAATTCGTGATATGCCTGACATTGATATTCTTTTAATCCGCCTTTGCCGTCGGGAAGCATTCTTTTTTGCGCTTTGCGGCGATCGAGATAAATGCGCGAAGCGATTCCGAAATTAATCAATAAACGCTGAATGCCTTCGAGCATTTCAAGTGAAACGGAAGTTAAACGGACATCAATACCGCCGTTCGGATTATCCAAAACCGTTCCGTCGGCAGAAAACAGAGCCTGCAAAAATCCGCGCTGCATATTTTCCGAACCTTTATAAACCGCGTCGGGAACTTGCAGTTTGTTTTCCGTCAAACCGTGTTCTTCGGCGACTTGGTAAAATCTTTCGGAACCGACGCGGGTTTCGGCGCGTCCTTTGATCGCCACGGCAGTAACTTCATAAGTTTTTCTGTCAGAATTCGTTAAAGGCGCGACGAATTCATTGACGTATTCGGCAAACATCGGCGCGAGCGTTTGTTCTTCGCCGAAAAATGAAAGCACGACGCGATTTGCATATTTATTGATATGACCGTCGCCGACGAGCCAGCCGAGCGTTCTACCCAAATTCAAACTTCCTTTCGTGCCGAATCCGCCTTTGCGATTCAAAATGTGAACTTTGTCGCCGCGCTTTAATTCGCCGAGTTCCACATAACCATTCGGTGTCATAATTTTATGATCGGCGGTTGCGCGGAGCGAGTAGCCTTCTTTCGTCATCAATTTGAAAACTTTTTTCACGCCGGTTTTGAACGCTTTCGATGAAGCGTGAAACGTATTTTCATAACCGTAACGAGCGTCAACGACTGCATCGAAATCCTTTTGCGTGTTGTAAAGTTCGCCCATCGTGATCAAGCCTTCATCGGTGTAGACGAGCGTGTCGGCGGTTACGCACGGGTTGCAGGCGTAGATCGGTCCCATCGAGTTCATCATATGATTGTGGCGATTTACTTCGTCAATATAGATGATGCCCGGTTCGGCGTATTTGTGCGCCGAAGCGATGATGCGATTCCAGATGTCGGGCGCGTAAACCATTCCCGGCGCGGGCGGATTTTCGATCGTGCAGTCCGAGAGATCGGCGGTTTCAAAAGCGAGTTTGTCGGCAAATGTCGCGGTCGAGCCGTCCGGTCGGCGATAAACGACATAATCGTTTCCGGTAACGGGATCGAAAACCGTCTGACTCCATTTGCCGTCGTCAAATTCGGTCTGAAACCATTCTTTATTATCAACCGCATTCATAAAATCGTCCGTCACGGTCACGGAAATATTAAAATTCGTCAATGAATGCTGATCGTTTTTCGCGTGAATAAACCGCAGAACATCAGGGTGCGTACAATTATGAACAAACACACCGTTAGCGACAAAGTTATGAAATTCCGGCATTGAAATATCAAAAACCTCTTGTATTCCGAGCGATTCGACACGGACTACTTTATGATTACCCGGA
>JBGTFE010000048.1:0-3549 GCA_041747435.1 Pyrinomonadaceae bacterium
GCGACGACCATAAATTCGCCGTCGTATTTGCGCGAGCCGTGATATCCGGTCGTTTTCGGGATGCGGAAGAAATCTTCATTCGAAAGCGGACGCATCATTCCGCTCAGGCGGCGTTTGTATTCCTGCGTGCGCGGATAGAGAAACGGATCTTCGAGCGCCGAAACCTTTCCGACCAGATAATCGCCTTTTCGCTTTGTAAACCGCGATTCGTCGTAATCGAGCGTCCACATTTACTCTTTTTCCTCCTCGACGGGTTTTGGTTTTTTCAGCTCCATATTCGATAAATGTAGAACCAATAGGTAAGATTTTCCGTCGATCCGACCTTCAAGAAACGCGTTGTAAGGCTTTCCGCCGCGATACATCACCACCGGTTTGTCGCCCTTTTCACCGCCGCGAAGCAGCAGCAGCGAATCTTTTTTATCAAGAATTTCAGCAATTTCGAAAAGAAAATCGTACGTCAGACCGTTTATGTGAATGAGCTGTTTTTTGTTTGTAAACACGAATTGCTTTATCGCATCGCTTTTTTTTATGAACTTCCCGCTCCAGCGTAAGGGCACGTCCGAATTGATATTTTGCAGCTCCTTTTTGCGCGGTCTTCTTTCGCGAACGGTGCCGTCCGGGTTTTTGATTATTTCGAATTCTTCGACCGAATGAACGATCCCGTCGTCGCCGACATACACGCGCGACGTCTCGGTCAAAAACATTCCGAATTGTTCGATGTCGATCTCCGGATCGCCTTTTATGAGCTTTCCGGAAACTTCGTCCAGTTCCTTAACGCCTTTTTTAAGCACTTCCAGATCGTGCGTGACATCCGTTTTTAGCAACCGCCGCGTCGTCACCGGGCGCAGATCCTCATCGACGTAGCGCACGTCTCGTTTTGCGCGAACGCCTTCGAGCGCCACCACGGCGTCGCGATTTTTGGCATTGCTGATATTGATCGCCATAATCTTTTATCTCACAAAAGATCGAAATCGATCTCTTCGGCTGAGATTTCCTCTTCTTCAATGGGTTCGAGCACCGTCGCCTCGTTCAATTTTATGAACGGAAGATTCGCCTGGCTGCCGACGATCATAAAAATTCCGTTCTTGTTGCCGAGAAGAAACGCCTCGTCATATTCGGGTCCGGCGCGAAAGCTGAATTTGAATTTGTAAAGGTCGCCGCCTTCGAGATAGCCCTTTAGAAGCTCGAGATCTTCTTCAATCGCAGCGTCAAGTATGTAAACCGATTTTACGTTGTGCGAAAGGTAGTCTTCCGCGTCGGTCAAAGTCGGCTTATTGACGATATCAAACGATGAAACGACCGGTTCAATCGGTTCGCCGTCGGCATTTACCGGGATCAGCGTGTTGCGGTCGAGCGAATCGCCCGCTTCGTTGAGCGTCGCCAAAGCCGTTCCGCCTTTATCGATCACGGTTTTGCCGTCGGCAGCAAGCACGCGTAGAAAAAGCGGATCGCCGTTTTCGTCAAGCGCCTCGATTTCGACGGCGCCATACAATTTTTCGCGATCGACCTTCGTCAACCGAAGCGAAATTTCCTGACCGTCAAAGGATAAGATCAACGGTTTTGCCATAAAGCCATTATAGCGAATCAGTTAGATGAAAGAAAAATTCCAGGAGATTTACCGCGAAATAGGACGAACAAGACGAAAGGATCTTTTCTTATTTGGTGTTATTTCGTGTTATTCGCGGTCAAATCTTCTTATTTTTGAGTTTGATCGAAAGTATTGAAGGCATTTTGCCGGCGCAAGATTTTGAGGATCGAGCCTTCGGAAACAGAAACGTTGTGCGCCGAAAGCGTTGTGCCGGTTGCGCGCTGAAATTCGGAAATCGCTTTATTCAGATCGGTTTGTGCCTGAAGCTCACGCCCGCGCGCGGCAAGAAGCTCGGTCTGCCTCTGCAGAACAAGATAAAAGGTCGTAATTCCTCCGCGAAACTGCCGCTGCTCGCTTTCATAAAGCTGCTCGGCTGAAATTCGCGTCGCGAGCGCTGACGCCAAACGCGCTTCGGCGCTACGCAACGCCTGCAAAGCATTTCTCACCTCGGCTTCGATGATCTGTTCGGCTTGCGCGCGCTGATTTCCGATTCGATTTGCTTCCGCCAAAGTGCGCCCGAGATTTGCTTCGGCGACGCGGTTTCCCCACGGCAGAGAGATCGTCACGCCGGCGCGATACGTCGGAAAATCCTGCCCGATCAAGTTTCCGAGCGAGCTAAAATAGCCGCCAACGAGATTCGGCGGAGCGGTTCTGTTCGGGTTCACTGTCCCCGCCAAACCTTGCGCGCTGTACGACGCAAAAAGATCGACCTGCGGTTTTGTCAGATCGCGGAAAAAACGCTCGTCAATTTTGTTAATATCGGCGGCTGTTTCCAGTTGGTTGATTTCCGGTCGGTTTTTCAGCGCATCGGCAACTGCGTTTTCAAGCGCGGCGCGCGGTGGTTCAAGCGAAATCGGCGAAACGGGCGTGATCGGTCGCGACCAAATCGTTGAAGATCGTTCGGGCAGCATTAACGTTTTTAATGTATTTTCGGAGCGCGTTACGTCTTCCTGCGCGGTGTAAATTCCTTGCTCAAAAGTCGTGATCTGCGCGGTCGCCGCAACGACGTCGATTGGCGCGAGAACGCCTTTATCGACTTGCCTCTGATTGCTTTCGAGCTGCGCGCGCGCCTGTTTTACGGCGTCGATCTGAACTTGCAGATTTCGCAGCGCAAAAACGAGATTCCAGTAAGCCTGCTCGACCTGAGCGATAACTTCGATCGCGCGCTGACGAAACTGCGCGTCTGTAAGACCAAGATTCTTTCGGTTGATCTCGATTGTCCGGCGGTTGTTGTCAATGCGTCTACCGCGAAAGATCGGCTGCCGATATGTAAAGGTCAATGCGGACGGAAATTGCGGATTTAGTGTTGCGTTGGTATTGCTTGTCGTTGACCTCGTTGAACTAAAATCCACCGAATAAGAACCGCCTTGCCACGGCGAAAATCCGCTCACGCCCGCGGAACCGAAGAACCGCGACTGCGTAACCGAACCGTTTACCGCGCCGCCGATGGTCGAGGCGACCGGCGTTGTCGCGCTTTCGTAAAAGTTTTCAGACGAGAGCAGCGGATCGTAAACGCCGCGCGCCGCGCGCAGATTGAATTCGGCGATTTGGACGTCGATACGCGAAACGTCGATGTCGTTATTGTTCTGCAGCGCCATTTCGATCGCTTCTTCAAGAGTCAGCGAAAGTTGATCGGCGATGTCAACGCCAACGCGCTCGGTGCTCGGCAGCGGGCGATTCTCGGCTTCGAAATTCGGCGCAACCGGCGGCACGTCGTTCGGTAAAGTAACGTTTGAATTGATCGGAGTTGGAGTCGGCGAGGGTTGAGAGTCTTGCGCGATTGCCGTCAAAGTCGTGAGAACGATAGATATGATAACGAAAACTATATTCTTGCTCATAGCATTTAGATCCGTCTTAAATTGGAGCGCGGACGCCCTCGTCCGCAAAGATTGCTATGCAATCTAACTTTTTTCGCATAATCCTCAGGTGCTTTGAACGCTCACGCGTTCATTGCGGACGAG
>JBGTFE010000049.1:0-33284 GCA_041747435.1 Pyrinomonadaceae bacterium
CTTACGCTGCGTGCCTTCGCACAGGGCAAGCGCGTCGTTGTCGAAATTCAGGATACCGGTCATGGAATCGAGCCCGAAAATGTGTCGAAAATTTTCGAGCCGTTCTTCACCACGAAAGAAGTCGGCAAAGGAACCGGTCTGGGCTTAGCCGTTTGCTACGGAATTATTACCGAAAACGGCGGGCGTTTGAGCGTCCGTTCAAATGTCGGCGTCGGCACGACTTTCACGATCTTTCTTCCTATTGAAACCCAATAAAAAAAGGCACAAAAATAGGAAACGAAAGTCAGTAAACTACCTAATTCTAAATTGCTTTAGACTCCGAAAAAAAAGAAAAACGTTATGTTAATTTGGACAAGATATGGAATTATCGCACCGGTCGTTTGGGTCATATGTTTGTTGATCACACAAATGATCTCCGACAGCATTTTTGGCGCAGGCGTCTACACGAATTATATACTTCCGAAAATTGCGGCTGGCTTACTGAGCGCTGTTACGATCACGATGATCGGACTGGCTTTAAAGCCCAAAAATGCCCGCGAGCTGATAGACGCCCGAACCGGGGAAAGAGTCGTGCTTGAAGGCGAAAAAAACACGTTCTTCTTCATTTCTTTAGAATATTGGGGTGTTCTCTTTTTTATAATTACGCTTATTATCGGGGTAATAAAAGCTTTCGAGTAATTACTCGCTATTTCCCGATTTTGCACTTTTGTACCAAAAACCGCGAATCATTCTTAGTCAATTGTCTCTACAGATAGATTCTAAACAAAACATATGGCAAAACTTCTTGTGGTCGATGATGAAAGCAATCTGCGCCTTGTGGTGCAGAAGGAAATGAGCCGCCAGGGGCACGAAGTCGAAACTGCGGCGGACGGCGAATCGGCGTGGGATCTGCTCGAAGAAACGGATTTTGACGTGCTTCTTTGCGACATAAACATGCCGCGTCTTGACGGTATGGGCTTGCTGCGTCGCCTGCGCGAAAAGGCGCAAAATCAGCCCGAAGTTATAATGCTCACGGGCGCGGCAACCGTCGAAAACGCGATCGAAGCGATGAAGCTCGGCGCTTATGATTATCTCACCAAACCTTATCGGATCGTTGAATTGTCCGCGCTCGTCAACCAAGCTGCCGAAAAACAAAAGCTCAAGATTGAAAACAAACGTTTGCGCGCGCACATCGAACGCACACATAAATCAATGCCGGATATCGTCGCCGAATCGCCGCAGATGAAGGAAGTTTTACGGCTCGTTCAGCGCGTTGCAGCTTCCGACACGTCGGTTATGATAACGGGCGAGTCGGGAACCGGAAAAGAACTCGTCGCGCAGGCTCTGCATCGGCTGAGCCGCCGCAGCGATAAACCATTTGTCGATTTGAATTGCGCAGCTTTGCAGGATTCCTTGCTTGAGAGCGAACTTTTCGGACATGAAGCGGGAGCGTTTTCGGGCGCAAGAAACCGAAAACTTGGGCTTTTTGAGATCGCCGACGGCGGAACTTTATTTCTTGATGAAGTTATGGAAATGCCGGCGCAACTGCAGTCAAAACTGCTTCGAGCGCTTGAAACAAAATCGTTTTTCCGCGTCGGCGGCGTAAAGAAAGTCGAAGTCGACGTTCGCTTGATCGCCGCGACGAACCGCGATCCGAAACGAGCCGTTGCGGAAAACGTTTTTCGCACAGATCTTCTTTACCGCATCAACAGCTTCGAGATCCATCTGCCGCCGCTGCGCGAGCGCCGCGAAGACATTGAACCGCTTGCCGCGCATCTTTTGCAAAAAATCGCCGGTGCAAACGCGCCCGAGATAGCGCCGCAAGCCATTGACGCGCTGATCTCTTACAGTTGGACCGGAAACGTTCGTCAGCTTCGCAATTGTCTTGAGCGCGCCGCGCTTTTAGCCGACAACGACATGATAACGACCAAAGAACTGCCGCCCGAGGTGGTTTATAAAACTAACGAGCCAATCGTTTCGGTAAATTACAATTCGCCCGATCAAAACGGCGTCACATCGTTTCAAAACTCCACTCCGACCGCGCTTCACGAAGTCGAAAAACAGCAAATACTTCACGCGCTTGAAAAAACGGGCTGGCATCGCGGCAAAACGGCGGAAATGCTCGGCATTTCGCCTTCTACACTTTACCGCCGTCTGCGCGAATACGAGCTCGAAACCCACTAAATTTGGTTTGAAGACAGAAGAATAAACTACCAAGCAACACGAAAAAAGAATCTTTTGTTTAGCGTTGTTTCGTGGTTACAAAATTATCGTTTTTCCAGTTGGGTTCTGGCGGCATCACCATTCTTTCAAGATACAAACCGTCAGCGGACGTTTATTCATAAACTTCATCCAGGCGTCGTATTGCGCTTGTTGATTTCGAACCAAACACGCTACCGACCAGCCGCCGATCTCGGTTGAAAACCAACCGGCTTTGTGGCAGTTTGCGCCGATAATGCCGTGTTTTTCTTCGCCGATCTCTTCGGCTTTGTTGTTTTTGTTGCCGTCGCGAAAATACGGGAAATCTCTCACCTGCCGGTAAGCCGCATATTTGCCTTTGTGCAGCCCGTAGCCGTGAGAATCGTAAACGATGATATCGGATTTCAAAACGGCGCAGCCTTCCTTGTTATATTTATCGAAATGTTTTAGACCTTCGGCGCCGGCATTGCTCGTGCCGGTGTGAACGGAAACGAATTTTTGCTTCTTCGCGTCCTTACCGCCAACGCATTCGAAGGTATAAACTTTGTCGTCGAATTTGTTGAATTCATCCTCATCCGAACGAACCCAGACGTCCAAAATGCCGTCCGGAAAACCCTTAAACCCTTCCGCTTTTTTTACGCGGTTCAATATCTGCTCATCGGTATAGCTTTTGACATTCGTAGGCATAGCTTTAGCTCCTTTGGAAATTTATTTGATTGAAATATTAGGGTTGAATTATAACTGCGAACGGCGGATGAAATCAACAAAAATTTTGCGCGTCTGAAATCTAGGAAACCGCGCCCGAATTCTCTTTATACGAATATTTCTGTATCCTTAAACAAATTCGCTTTACACAAAATTAACTGGAGAATTCCGATGAAATTGTTTTCTTTTTTTTCAATTATCGTTTTAACCTTTTCCGCAGTATTCGCGCAGGAAGAACCGACAAAACAGCTTTACGCTCTTTTTGATTCGGAATGGGAGTGGAGCTTAAAGGAAAGTCCGACGTTTGCTTCTTATCTAGGCGACAAGCGCTACAACCGTTTTTGGGACGACGACAGCATCGACGCGATAAATCGGCGTCATCAGCATCGGATTGACGTGCTTGCAAAGCTCAAAATGATCGATCGCAGCGCGCTTTCCGTCGCAGACCGGCTCAATTACGATCTTTTCAAAAAAGATTACGAGGAATCGATCGAGCGCTTTAAGTTTAAGAGTTTTCTCACGCCGATAAACCAGCGCGGCGGAATTCAAACCGCCGACGAGCTTGCCGAATTCCTGCAATTTACCACCGTCAAAGACTACGAAGACTGGCTCGCGCGGCTCGAAGCTTTTCCCGTTTTGATGGATCAAACCTTAACGCTGATGCGCGAAGGCAAAAAGCAAAATTTGATGTGGGCGAAGAAAGTGATGGGGCGCGTTCCCGGGCAGATCGACAAGCAGATCACACCCGACGCTGAATCAAATCCTTTCTACGCGCCTTTCAAAACTTTCCCGAAAGACATTTCCGAAGCCGACCAAACGCGTCTGAAAGCTCAAGCCAAAGCCGCGATCGACGGCAAGATCATTCCCGCGTATCGAAAGCTAAAAGATTATTTTGAAAAGGAATATCTGCCCGCGTCTTACAACGATGTCGGCATTTGGCAGCGTCCGGACGGCGCGGATTATTACGCTTTTCTCGCGCGTTCTTATACGACGACGAATATGTCGCCGCGCGAGATCCACGAAAAAGGCTTGTCGGAAGTTGCGCGAATCCGCGCCGAGATGGAAAAGATAAAAACGCAGGTCGGTTTCAAAGGAACTTTGCAGGAATTTTTTCAATATCTGCGCACGGACGAGAAATTTTTCTACAGAACGCCGGATGAATTGCTCAACGCATATCGGGCGATGTCGAAAAAGATCGATCCGAACGTTACAAAGGTCTTTCGAACAATGCCGCGCGCGCCATACGGCGTTATTCCGATTCCCGACAAGATCGCGCCCGACACCACGACCGCTTATTACAATTCTCCGGCGGCTGACGGCTCGCGTCCCGGTTATTATTATGTGAATTTGTATAAGCCGGAAGTGCGCCCGAAATGGGAAATGATGGCTTTATCTTTGCACGAAGCCGTTCCAGGGCATCATTTTCAGATCTCGCTGCAGCAGGAACTCGGCGCGCTTCCGAATTTCCGCAAATTCGGCGGCTTTACGGCGTTTGTCGAAGGCTGGGGTTTGTATGCCGAGAGCTTGGGCGAAGATATGGAACTTTATGACGATCCTTACGACAAATTCGGGCAGCTTACATACGAAATGTGGCGCGCCGTGCGCCTCGTCGTCGATACCGGCATCCATCAATTCAAATGGGACCGGCAGAAAGCGATCGACTTTTTCAGGGAAAACGCAGCCAAAACCGAGCAGGACATCGTAAACGAGATCGACCGATACATTTCCAATCCGGGACAAGCGCTCGCATACAAGATCGGCGAGCTAAAGATAAAAGAGCTTCGCGCGCGCAGCAAAAACGAGCTTGGAGATAAGTTCGACATCAAAGAATTTCACGATATTGTCTTGCTTTCCGGCGCGCTTCCGCTCGATATTCTCGAAAAGAACGTGGATGAATGGATCGCGAAAAAAAAAACGGCGAAATAATAACCTTTGGTCGTCGAGCGTAATTAGCCACGTCGTTTACGGCGTGGTCAGCGGGTCGGGGCTGAACGAGAGGGCGTTTTAACGTCCTTTTCTTTTTGGCTCAAGCCGATTTGGTAAGCCCGTTAAAACGGGCTGAATTTCCGAGACAATCTGACCACGCGCTAAAGCACGTGGCTACCAATTTGACGCGCAAACGATGCCATTAATATATTCGCAAATTTACGTCGTCCTATTTATTGCCTTCCCTTCGCATCAAACCTAACCTCAAAATCTTCCGGCAATTTCGGAACAAGAAGCCAGAGGTCGTATTGGCTGAGGGCGCGGCAGATGCCGCCCGGTCCGAGCCAGCTTATCTCGACGACGTATTGCTTTTTTGTTTCGTCTTTGACGGCTTTGTATTCAAGCCCGACGGGCATGCCGCAGTAGCCGGAATCTATCGAGACGCCGAGCAGGGAATGTTTGGCAAAGTCTATCTTTTCGAGCTCTTTTAAGCATCGCTCGCGGCTCGCATCATTGCGGATGGCTTTTAGAAATGCTTCGTTGTCGGTAATGACGAACTGCTCTTTGAAAATGGTTTGGATGCAGTTGCGCATATCGAACTGTCGTGCTTCGAGCGTCTGTGCGGCGGCGGGAAAACCGGCGAGGAGAATCAAAACAGCGATCAATAAAAGTCTTTTCATGATTTAGTGTTTCTTAGTGTAATTCGTGGTTGAATTTTTTACGCGATCTTCTAAAACCACGAAGCAACACGAAATAATACGAACCGCTTTTCTTGTTTTGTTTCCTTACACAAAAACGGCGAAAACTTCGTTTGAAAAAAGAAAGCCTTTGCGCGTGAGCTTCAGGCGGTTTTCGTCGAATTCGATCAATTGCGCTTCTTTTAAGCGATCCAGATCTTGCGAAAATTCCTCGTTCAGATCGGCGCCAAAACGCCGCTTGTATTCGTCGAGATCCAAACCGTTTGCCATTCGTAAATTTAGAAACGCGAACTCGGATGAAAGTTGCTTTGCGGACAATGTTTCCTCAAAAACGACCGGAGATTCGTTGTTTTCGACGAGCGAAACATACTTGTTTGTGTCGCGTTCGTTGGCGCGGCGCGTTTGCCCGTCAAAAGAATGCGCGGAAACGCCGAAGGCAAAGACCGGCTCGCAGCGCCAGTATTTTGAATTATGTTTTGATTCGCGTTCAGGCAGAGAAAAATTCGAAATTTCGTATTGCGTGTAACCTTTCGCGGCTGTTTTATCGAGCATTAATTCGTACATTTCGCCTGCCAAATCTTCATCCGGCATCGGCTGGCGATTTGAGCGGATTTGCTCGGCGAGCGGCGTTCCTTCGTGAATTTCGAGCAGATAAAGCGAAAGATGTTCGGGCGCAAGTTTTAGCGCTTCGTCGAGATTTCGCGACCAATCTTTTATGGTTTGGTGCGGCAATCCGGCGATCAGATCGAATGAAACGTTTTCAAAACCGCTTTCGCGCAAAAGCTCGAAAGTCTTTCGCGCATCGGCAGCATCGTGTCCGCGCGCGAGAAGTTTTAGCGAACGATCGTTAAAAGTCTGAACGCCGAAACTCGCGCGATTTACGCCCAAATTTCTATATTCTTTCAGCGTTTCAAGCGAAACCGTCGCCGGATTCATTTCCATTGTCAGCTCGATATTTTTATCGATCGGAAACTTTTTATGGATCGCGTTTAGAATTTTTTCAAGCTGTTTTGAAGATAAAAGCGAAGGCGTTCCGCCGCCGAAATAAATTGTGTCGATTTGTGCAGAAGCCCGCACGCTAGTAAGGGCGCCTTCGTCGTCGCGTAATTGCGCCCTTACTAGCGTGCGGGCTTCTGCATTTTCGATTTCTTCGCAAAGCGCATTTACATATCTTTCGACCGTTTCATTATTTCTAAAAACGTCGGTCGCAAAATCGCAATACGAACAGCGCGAGCGGCAAAACGGGATGTGAATATAGATTCCAGCCATCATCGTGCAAATTTTATCATTTTCAAGCGAATATTCTTGTAAAAGAGCCATCACATTGTATATAACTAAAATTGAAGTTTTTGAAAATCAAAGCCTATGAAAAAAGTCTCTTTTGTCCTCATTATTTTATTCCTTGGGTTAGGCTGCTCTACACAACAGATCGCAAAGCTTGACGTCCCGACTCCAACGTTTCAAACAAAAATAATTGTCGATAATTCGTCGAATGATTTCGAAGATAAGATAAACGCCGAGTACCAGGAAGCGATGAAAAATTATCCCGGCAGAACGATCGATCAGATATTTCCGATCATTGAAAGCCATGATTTTATGGAGGAAGATTTCAAGCAAAAAACATACACGGTAAATGCGGAAGGTTTTCAAGTCGGCATTAATAATTTTACGCCGAAAACGATAAGCAAAAACGGAAAACATCTCTTCAAATTCATAACGCTGACTCCGCGTGAGTATTCCTCTAACTTGGTCGGAATCTCTCACTTGCTTGGGAAAAATTCAAAGCAAATTTATGTTGTCGCGAACGGTCCGGGAGGAGTTTGCTGCACGAACTATTGGATAACGGACGTTTCGAGCGGAACGCCGAGAAACATTTATCGCAGCGAAGATTTCGGCAGCTTTCGCGACCCGATGGAGATCTTCGATTCTGACGGCGACGGTATTTACGAGCTCATGCAGTGGGACTCCGCTTTCCGGTATTTTATGGACGATTGCGGTTCTTGCTCGCCCGAGCCCCGCGCGATTTTCAAATACGATAAAAAAACGCAAACCTATCTTCCGGCAAAGGGCGTTCAGCAAGATTTTGTTAAGGAAGGGTTTTTAAAAACGGAAAAATGGCTCGCCGAAACGTTTGAAAAACTGAAAACGTCGGACGACCCGGGTGAAGAACTCAACTTTCACCGCAGTCTCTTGGCACATATTGTCGATTTGTTTTATTTGGGCGAAGAGCGCAAAGCATGGAAAACTTTCGACAAATACTTTTCGAATGATTCTCATACGAAAAAAATTCGCGACGAAATAAAAAGTCGTTTGCGACAATCAAAGTTTTATCAGGCTTTGGAAAAGAATTAGTTTTCCAATTGATTTTCAAGGGACGATTTCCACGCAGTTTCGAGGTCGGAGATCGGTGCGGAAATTTCCGTGCGTTCGTTGATCTTGACCTGGAAATCTTCGCCCGAAACTTTTCCGATGATCGCGAACGGGCAATCGTGTTCTTTCGCGATATTCTCAATTTCGCTCAATTTCTCCGGCGAAAAACTGATCACGATCCGCGAAGGCGTTTCGCCGAAAAGGATCGATTCGGCAGCAATATCTTTATTTGAAAGTAAGATTTTAGCGCCGAAAGCGTCGCGATTGAGCGATGAAAAACAGCTTTCCGCGATCGCAACCGCCATACCGCCGTCCGAGCAATCGTGCGCGGAGTTGAGCAATAATGTGTCGGCGAGCGCGAGACAAGTTTGCTGAACTTTTCTCTCCAAACCCAAATCAATTTCTGGAACGATACCGTTCTCGATCAATTCATCGGTCGAAAACCCGAGAATCGTTTGCGCGTATTCGCTCGCCGCGAGATCGTCTTTTGTTACACCGAGAAGCGCGATAATGTCGCCTTCATTCTTAAAACCGTGAGTGATAATTTTTCGCGCGTCTTCGATCAGACCGATCATTCCGATCGTCGGCGTCGGCAAAATTCCGCGTCCTTCGGTTTCGTTGTAAAAAGAAACGTTGCCGGAAACGACCGGCGTTTCAAACGCTTCGCAGGCTTCCTTCATTCCGTCGATGACTTCGGAAAATGACCACATAACTTCCGGGCGTTCGGGCGAAGCGAAATTTAAACAATTTGTCACGGCGATCGGTTTTGCGCCGACGCAAACGTTGTTTCGCGCGGCTTCGGCGACGATCAATTTTGCACCTTCACGCGGATTTATCGCGGCAAATTTTCCGTTTCCGTCGAGACACATCGCGATCGCGCGGCGCGTTTCCTTAACGCGGACGACCGCAGCATCCGCGCCCGGAAGAACGGCTGTGTTCGTCCGCACCATCGTGTCGTATTGCTCGTAAACCCAGCGCTTTGAGCAAATGTTTGGGGAAGCCAGCAAACTCATCAAAGATTCGTTTGCGTCCTTTGTTGTTTGTCCTTTATGCTTTGCGTCTTTGCTACTTTGCGTCTTTGCGTTAAATGCCGGTTTCTGCATCGGGCGCGAATAACGCGGTGCTTCATCCGTTAATTTATCAACCGGCAGATCGGCTTCTAGTTTGCCGTTCAGAAAGACTTTCAGGCGATTTCCTTCGACGACGCGTCCGACGACGACCGCGTCCAGATCCCATTTATTGAAAATTTCGACGATCTGTTTTTCGCGCCCGCGATGCGCGACAATGAGCATTCTTTCCTGCGATTCCGACAGCATCATTTCATACGCCGTCATATTGGTTTCGCGCTGCGGTACGAGCGTTAGATCGAGTTCCAAACCGGTTCCGGCGCGCGCCGCCATTTCGACCGACGAAGAAGTTAAACCTGCCGCGCCCATGTCCTGAATGCCTTCGATCGCGCCGGAACGCATCGCTTCGAGACAAGCTTCGAGCAGCAATTTTTCCAAAAAAGGATCGCCGACCTGAACCGTCGGACGCTTTTCCATCGCTTCTTCGTCAAATTCTGCGGAAGCCATTGTCGCGCCGTGAATGCCGTCGCGCCCGGTTTTTGCGCCCACGTAAAGAACCGGATTTCCGACGCCGCTCGCCTTGCCGAAAAATATCTGGTCCTTCTTTACAATTCCCAAAGCGAACGCGTTGACGAGCGGATTCAGGTTATACGCGTCGTCAAAAACGACTTCGCCGCCGACGGTCGGCACGCCGAAACAATTGCCGTAAAAACCGATTCCCGCGACGACGCCTTTTAGAATGGATTTGTTGCGGTTGCCGTGTTTTGCGTGATCGAGATTTCCGAATCTTAAAGAATTCATCGCGGCGATCGGGCGCGCGCCCATTGTGAAAACGTCGCGCAAAATTCCGCCGACTCCGGTTGCCGCGCCTTGAAAGGGTTCGATAAACGACGGATGATTGTGCGATTCGACCTTGAATGCGATGCACCAATCGTCGCCAATGTCTATGACACCCGCATTTTCGCCCGGCGGTACGATCACGCGCTCGCCTGTCGTCGGAAGCCGCCCGAGATGAACGCGCGAAGATTTATAACTGCAATGCTCCGACCACATTACAGAAAAAACCCCAAGCTCGGTGAAACTCGGCTCGCGTCCCATTATTTCCTTAATGCGTTCGTATTCATCGGGCGTGATTCCGTGTTGCTGGATTATTTCAGGCGTGATTTCGGGTTGATTCATTTTTTGGTAGACACTTTGTTTTAAAAATTCCGATTAAAATGAAAATAGAGAGTCTATTTGGTTAGCGCAAATTTTTCAAATCCGCACTATGATTCATTCGATAATTTTTAATCTGATTTTCGGGCAATTGCCAGAATGGTCGGGGACAGATTTATGCGATGAAATGAGATTTTATAGAGCGTCTCGATAAAAAATTCGAGAATTTTGTGAACGAATCGTTCTCTCGCCGAACTCAATTTTGATGGTTTGATTTCAACCGTTTTCAAGCCGGTTTTTCTGAAATACCGGCGCAGAGTTCGTGAAGTAAAACCGATCAGGTGAAGCGGCGGAGGCGAAGCCAGATAGTCCAATTCGCCGCCGCGGACTAATTTTGCGGTTTTTAAAACGAACGTGAGTTTTTTTATCAAATTATAAAAATCCATATTCGGAACGCGAATCAGCAGCAAACCGCCGTCGCTCAAAATTGTGCGGCAGTCATTGAGTATTTGCGTGGGCGAGGGAACGTGTTCGAGAACATTTGTCAGATTAAGAACGTCGAATTTTTGCGCGGCAAGTTTTTCATCGGAAAGTTTTACACGGTAAACGTCCGGTATGTTTTGATTTTCACGCACGTATTTGACGGCGGCTTCCGAGAGTTCGGTGCCAAAAACCTGCCAGCCGTTTTTTTTTGCTTCGCTTAGAAAAAAACCGTAGCCGCAGCCAACATCAAGCAGTTTCCCTTTTTCCGGTCGCAGTTGATTTATCTCCCCGATCAGAAATTTTGTAACTTCCAGATAACGCAGCCGGTTGCTTTCGCTCAGAGCATCGTCATAATACTCGTCGGAAAGTTCGCCGTCGATCACAGTCGGGATTTGATTGACGTAGATCAGTGAACATTCGAGGCATTTCGAAATCGGATAACCGTTTTCGGATTTTATAAATTTTTTGTTTTGAGAGCCGCAGAAGTCGCAATTGACTTCGGTTTTTGTTTCGGTCATTACAGTTTGAATTTGCTGATCAATTTTTACGTCATTTTATTTTCCTGCGGTTTCAGATAAAGTTCGCTGATGACGAATTTCCTGCGGAAAACTTTATAAACGAAAAACAACCGCACGGCTTCGACGGCTTCGCGCCAGCGCGAGAGCCAAATCGGAAACTCGCGCCGCGAAAAATTGTTTTTTAGAGGCAAGCCTTCGTTTTCATAAAAGTCCAAAAGACCAAACAAAGCTTGCAGCTTTTTTAAGCTACCTTCATCTTTGAGCTGAATTTCCAAGCGTTTCGAAGCCGACCAGACCGAGAACATTTTGCGGCGAACGCAATCGTTTATGACGAGCGCCGGAACGCGAATCGTTACGTCGGTTTCGATCGGTTTTTCGAGTTCCTCGATTTTCTTGTTCCGCGCGTCAAAAAGCCACAAGTGTTCACCGTCAGAATCGGTTACGCTGAATGTGATCGCCGGCAATAATTTTTTGCGAAAAAGTGCAGGCGTGCTGTCTAAAAAATTCGTGAAATATCTCTGGAACGCCTTGAAACTCGCTTTTGTTTTTTCTTCCTTTTCGTATTGTTTTTCAAGTTTATCGCGGTATTTTTCCTGCATTTTCACGATGATTTCATCTTTTTTTGAATAATCAAACGAACGCAGATCGAATCCGTCACGGCTGTCCCAATTACTGCCCGGAACCATGACCACGCACTCGCTTCCGGCTTCGCGGGCGCGCGAATTCGCATTATAAAAATCGGCGACCATCTGTGGATTTACGCCCGTGTCGTTATATTTGACAGTTTCCCGGTGCAGAAAACAATGATTGCTGGCAAAAGGAATCGCATACCGCGCGCCGACAGCGAGTGAAAAATTTGTAAATTCTTCGATATAATCCTGCGGGGTGCGGAAATCTGCAAACTTTTCCTTGTAATCTTTGATCGTGTACGGAATCGGCGTTGCGCTCGAATGAGAGCGGAAACAGAAATCGACTTTCGGAAAACGGTTAGTGATCTGTTTGAGCGGCAAACCGAAAGTTTTGCTGTCATTGGCATTTAAAAGCGTGGTTTCGCCATCGCTGACGACTGCCATTGAATCGGTCGCGAATAAACCAAATTGAAACGAATGCAGAAAACAATTTTCCCAAAGTTCGAATTTCCCGCCGTGCGGAATTTCGACGACATTGTTAAATTTACACGAACGCAGGTCGCGCACCATTCGCGATCCGGGAATTTTTGGAACGAGGTAAGTTGCGTCCCTTCCGAAAAGCCGCATTGAAGGCGCGTGAAAATGATCCCAGTGCAGATGCGTAAGATAGATGTAATCCGGTTTTATGTTTTTTAATTCGGCGCGGTCAATTTCGGGAAAATTCCACCAGCTCCGCCAGTAACACGAGCCGATCAGCCACGGGTCGAACAGCAGGGATTTTCCCTTATCTTCGACCAACATTGCTGCGTGACTTAAGACCTTGAATTTCATAAAAATAGGAACTCGACAATAGATTTTCTCTTATTATCCTACTGTAATTCACTCCAAAATAAAAAGAGTTTATGCACTTCGGAGATGCTTGAAGCGATAAACTCTTTTTTATAACTTTTTGAAAAAGATCAAGCCATCGCGCTCAATCCCATGGCTTCCCATTCCTCTTTTGCCGGACCGTAAATGCCGTTGACTTTCAAACCGGCTTGGCGCATCAAAACGGTCATTTGTCCGCGGTGGTGCGTTTGGTGCATCATCAGATAAAGCAAAGTGAGTCCGCGTTTCCACGTTTCGCCGTACATTTCATCTTCGATTTCCAGCGTTTCGTCCGTCCAGTTTTTGGTGACCTCTTCTTTGACGGAATTTGCCGCCTTTTCAAATGCCGAAACAATTTCGGCTGCCGACGAAGGAACCTCGCTGTCAATCGCGGGCGCGTCGACCTTTAAGCCGACATGCCCCGGCATTTCGCCAAGCGTAGTAATAACATGCCACGCCAAAAAGCCGAGCGAGCGCCCGTCTTCCGTGATTTTTTTGTCGAGCGATTCGTCAGTCAAATTCTTAAAAAGCGTGACGGTCGAATCTGTTTCGTATTTCCAATCGCGATTAAAATCTTCAATTTTACGAATCATAAATTTGCTCCATTCAAGGCAATTTTGCCAATACTGCATCGCCGAAACGCTTTTTGATCGCGACGCGCATAGTTTCGTTATAAGCAGTGAAATAATCGGGCGTTACGTTCAGAAGAACGCAGCCCGTTTCAGCAATTTCGATATTGTACTCTTTTTTGAGTTGTTCCAACGTTTGTTCGGGAATCGCCGGCGTAAGCCCGTACCTTTTTATCTTTAAAATTCCGGCTGCTATATCTTTTTCCGCGTCTGTTTTGCCTTCGGCTGAGGATCGCGGCGGAATAACAGGCAAATTAACGATCGCCAATTCCGAGATCGTTGCGCTCGGAACAAGTTTTTCAAGACTTGCTCGCAGGACATCAATCTTAACTTTTCCCTGTCGGAAATAAGCGGTTTCGCCGTTTTCGTTGAAAAGGATCGTGAACGGCAAGCCGCCCTGCCAATGTTTCGAAACCATCATTATCGCGGCATCTTCGTTGGTCGATTTAAGAAGATAGGCGGGCATTTCTGCTCCCATTTCTGACAGAAATTTCGGCACATCGCGTTTAATTTCCGCGAGATCGTCAAGCGAAATGGTGATAAAGTCGATCTTGCCTTTGTAGTCGTCGTCAATCTTTACTAGATCGGGAAATTCTTCGCGGCACGGATCGCACCACGTCGCCCAGAAATTTATCAGTAAAGGTTTGCCGTTCGGCTTGATCAGATTTTTGAGCGCGATCTCGTTGATCTGCGTAACGCGCGGCAAAACCGCGGCAGCCGAAACGGTTTTTTCACTGTTGGTCGTTTGTGCCGAGGCGAACAGCGAAAAGCAGAGGACAAAAACGAAAAGCATCAGGTGTCTTGTCGTTTTTGTCCGACTGAAATGCGTTACGTTCATTGTGTTTTCGCGGCTCGTTTGATCGTGCATCCGATCGCAAGCGCTGTCGCTTTACCGACCGCTTTTCCAGCTAATGTCAGATCGAAGGCGTCTTTCAGATAATGTGAGCCGATATTTGCGCCCGATTTATCGTTATCGATCGCGCCGTGATAAACCAATACATTTTTCTCGTTAAAATAATACATTTCCGGTGTGACACTCGCGCCGAATTTATCGGCTAATACGTTTCCCTTATCGATCAGCATCGGGAATTTGTAGTTTGCCTCGGCGTGCGATTTCACCCACTCAAGCGATTCGGTCGAATTTGAATTAATGCCGATAAAGTTGATTCCTTTCGCGGCGTAATCAACGGCAAGCTGATTTATGCGGTCGTTATAAGCCTTAACGACCGGGCATTGTGCCGAAAGAAAAACGACCACCGCACCTTTTTCACCTTTTAGATCATTGAAAGATTGGTTTTGGTTGTTCGTATCAGGCAAAGTGAAATTTTCGACCGTCGTGCCGATCGAGATCTCAGCTCGGGCTTCAACGCCGGCAAATAAAAATCCGGCTGCGAAAATAATAGTAAAAAATAGACTCAAGCACTTCATAACAATTTACTCCTTTTGTTTTCTGATTTCCGAGTTTTTACGAAACCCGAAATTACAATGTTTCAAAACTAATGAAAGTTTACATTTAGACTAACCCAAACGCAATTTTCTTCAAAAAACTTAACTAAAAAGTCTGGGCAAACTCTTATTCAAACCTCGCGGCAGAAGAATTTCCATCGCGTCATCAACGGTGACGATTCCGGCTATTTCACCCAGATCGTCAACAACCGGCAGCGCGAGCAGGTTATATTCGGCGATCTTGTGCGCCGCGTCTTTGGCGGAATCGTTCGGATGCGCGGTTTGAAAACTTTCGCGCATAACCTGTTCCAAAAGATACGTCGGGTCGGCTAAGATCAAGCTTCGCAGCGTGATCAAACCGACGAGCTTCCACGAATTTTCTTCTTCGACCACGTAAAGGTAGTAGATCATATTCGGCGTTTCCGCCGTTTCACGAAGCCGGGCAATCGCCTGCGCAACCGTTAAATTTCGAGGAAAAACGACAAATTCCGTCGTCATTAAACCGCCTGCGGTATCGCTTTCAAACTGAAGCAACTCGGCAACATCGGCTTTCTCGTCGTCTTCCATCAGCGCAAAGAGCTCCTGCGCTTTTTCTTCGTCCATTTCGCCGAGCACGTCAACCGCGTCGTCGGGCGACATTTCTTCCAAAAGATCGGCTGCGCGCTCTTCGTCGATCTCTTCCAAGATCCGCGCCTGATTCTCGGTCGACATTTCTTCGAGTGTGTCGGCGGCAATTTCGTCATCCAAACTTTCGACGATTTCCGTCCGATGAATTGGCGAAAGAGTTTCAGCAAGCTGCGCAATTTCGACAGGATGAAGGCGCGAGAGTTTACTCTTTGAAGATTTTAGCTGAACGGCTCCGGTCGTTTTGTCGGCGGCAAGATATCCGACGTCTGCCCAATCTATGACCTCTACCGGACGTTTGCTGCCGTAAAAATTCTTCGGCATCAGCCGCCGCAAAAAGCCCTGCAAACTTACGTCCGCGCCGCTGACGTGCCAATCGCCGGACGTTTCGATAATCTGTATGTCGTTCACGCGAACGACGCGTTTGCCGTCGATGTCGATCAATTGATTATCCAAAACATCTTTCGCGAGCAAAACTTCGTTCTCGCGTCTGCGAAATGGTTTGAGATCGATTATCTGGGAATTCATCTTGGCGCCGCTTGCGTTCAAACCCGAGATCCTTCCGCGCGAAATGAAAAAATTTCGGCGGCGATAACGCGCGACCAAACCGACGAGCGGCGGATATTCTTCCTCGCCGTATCGGACGATAACGTCTTTGATAACTCCGATCTTTTCACCGCCGGCGTCAAAGATCGGGCGTCCCAAAATTTGGGAAAGGTAGAGCATACTTTAAGAATAAACGAAATTTATTAGAAGAAGAAAGTCGCTGAACGAAATTTGATGTTTTGAGGAATTTGCGGGCTACTTGAAGAAAAATCCGCCGACCAAAAAGAATGAAAGCAACAGAAATATTATTCCGATCAAAAGGAAATCATTTTTTCCTTCATACACAAATAACGGATCGTCCTTTGCATATGGATCGTCTTGTGAAGATGAGTCTTTTTGGTTCTTTGTTGATAAAGAATCGAAGTTGTGCATAAATTCAAAGCCTTACCTATACGATAAGGGATTTCCGCGATACTGGCAAGAATACTTAGTATTTTTATCTTCTTAAAGTTAAAGGGAAAAGGAGCGTTAAACAAAATTAAAAAAGTCACAAAATTTTCTGGAATGCCGCACACATTGAAAATGTTTATTATATAGAAGCTCTGAAACTGAGCTTTTCAATTCAACGACGGTAATCAAAACACCTCCGGATTTTAGTGAAAACGAGCACTAAAGTTGCAGCTATAACTGCGAAAAAAATCACAAGAACTAATATGCGCAAAATTATTCTAGCCATCGTTGTCGCCGCATTTTTCACGATTTCAAACGCCAGCGCGCAAACCCGCACACGAGTTTTCGACAATTTTGATACGGCGAACGGCGTAACGATCGTAACGCCGACGGTTGCGCCGATAATTGCTTCCAAAGACAAAAAATCTTCCAAAAAACAAAAAACCGCGCCGAAAACAATGAACGTTCAGGACGGCGTGAGTCAGAAAAGCGACACATCGAGTCAGACTTTAGTGCAGCTTCTAATGTCAGCGGGAAGCAGCTTACGCGGATTTACTACCGGCGACGTGCTTATCGATTCATATATTGTCGAATCAAGCAAGCGCCACAGAATCGATCCTTTGTTGATCTACGCGCAGATGCATCAGGAATCTTCCTTTAAGCTGAAGGCGACTTCACATAAAGGCGCGAGCGGATTGATGCAGTTGATGCCCGGAACAGCCAGGCGTCTTGGTGTTACGAATATTTACGAACCGAAACAAAATATTGAAGGCGGCGTAAAATATATGCGAATGCTTTTGGATATGTTCAACCAGGACGTCGTGCTGGCGCTCGCCGGTTATAACGCCGGTGAAGGCGCCGTTTGGAAATACGGGAATCAGGTGCCGCCGTATCGCGAAACGCAGGAATATGTGCGCCGGATCACGGCTCGATACAATTCGATCTCGAATCCGAATCTTGCGAAAACGGTTAAGAAAGTTTCAGATCAGCAAGCGCAAAAACTCGAACAGAAAGAAACCGCGTCGCTGACGGCATACGCGCCAAACGCGCTGGCGATCAAATTGCCCGACGGCAGAATGCGGCTCGTCAATCAATAAATTTAATTTCTTCTCACGCGAATTTCTCTTCTCCTCTTGGTCGAAAAGACTTGCGGCTGGAACGGTTTTCAGCCGCGTTTTTTGTGCCCCAAAGATAATTACGATATGATTGTCGCGGGAACAAGCTATGTTTTGTCAAAAATGCGGAGTGAGAAATTCGGACGAAGCCGTTTACTGTCAAAAATGCGGCTCGCTTCTGGAAAGCGAGGAAGAAACGCGCGTTGCAAAGAGAGAAACCGACGGCGATGAACGCGAAATTTTCTCGATCTCGCCGACGTTGAAATTTGTAAAGATAGGCTACGGTTTGGCGGCGCTTGGCGCGATCCTGCTTGTAGCCTTTTTTAGCGCCTTTTTTCCTTCACTGCATTGGGGCATTGCTATTTTGCTCGGGCTTGCGCTGCTTTTGATCCCGGCGGTCTTTCATTTTAAGCAAAAGATCGTTCGTTACCGTTTGACCGATTCAAAAGTTGAAATCGACGAAGGCTTCATCTTTCAAAATTGTCGAAATGTACCGCTGCGCTCGATCCAGGACGTTTCGGTTTCTTCGACGATCACGCAAAGATTGCTCGGTTTCGGCAATCTTGTGATCGATAACGCAAGCGAAGATGAAGGCAAGATCGTTTTGAGAAACATCGACAAACCCAAGAAATATGCCGATCTCGTGCTCAAAGAAATGCGGCTTCTTGATAAATAGAATTAAGAATTATGAGTGAGAAAATCTCGTAATTCGAATTAAAAATTTTTTATGAAAAAAATTTTTGTAACCGGCGGGGCGGGGTTTATCGGCTCGGACTTCGTTCATTTCGTCTTGCGCGAAACGACGGACGTCGAGATCACGAATTTTGACGCGCTTACATATGCCGGAAATCCGGAAAATCTTAAAGGCGCAGACGAAAAACGGCACACTTTCATTAAAGGCGATATTTGCGATAAGAACGCGGTTTTCGACGCGCTGCCCGACGATACCGACGCGATTTTCAACTTTGCCGCCGAATCTCATGTTGACCGCAGTATCGATTCGGCAGATGAATTCGTAAAAACGAATATTCTCGGTACGCAGGTTTTGCTCGATTGCGCGCGCGCGAAAAATGTCCGCCGTTTTATCCAAATTTCAACAGACGAAGTTATGGGAAGTCTTCCGGAAAATGACGACGCGTTTTTTACGGAAGATTCGACGCTTGCGCCAAATTCGCCTTACGCCGCGTCAAAAGCTGCCGCCGAGCATTTAGTCCGCGCGGCGCGCGAAACTTTTCAGCTCGATACCGTAATCACGCGCTGCGGAAATAATTACGGACAGCGCCAGTTTCCCGAAAAGCTAATCCCGCTGATGATCACAAATGCGATGAACGACGAGCCGTTGCCGGTTTACGGCGACGGGCGAAACGTCCGCGATTGGATCTTCGTCGAAGACCACGTCAGAGCAATTTGGAAAGCTTTCGAAAGAGGAAAGGAGGGCGCGGTTTATAACATCGGTGCGGGAAACGAAAGGCACAACATCGAAGTCGTTCGATCGATTCTCGACGCGCTCGGAAAACCGCATTCGTTAATAAAATTTGTCCCCGACCGCCTCGGACACGATCGTCGTTACGCGATCGATCCGAAAAAAGCTGAAACAGAGCTCGACTGGAAGCCGCTTGTTTCGTGGGAAGACGGCTTGCGCAAAACGATCGATTGGTATCTTGAAAATCAAGATTGGGTAAATCACATTCGCAGCGGCGTCTATCGCGATTATTACCAAAAAATGTACGGCGCGAGCTTGAAATAATGAGAATCCTGGTTACTGGAGCTAACGGCATGGTCGCGCGGGCTGCGGTAGAATCTTGCCGCTCGATCGGCGATGAAGTTGCCGCCTTGACGAGACAGGAATTGGATATTTCGAACCGCGACGCGGTTTTTGAAACGTTCCGGCGCGAAAAATTCGATGCGGTTTTGAATTGCGCGGCTTATACTGATGTTGACGGCGCCGAAACGAACGAAACCGATTGTTATGCGGCAAACGCGTTCGGCGTCGAAAATCTCGCACTTGCTTCAAAAGAGAACGGCTGCGCCTTTGTAACAATCTCGACCGATTACGTTTTTGACGGCTCAAAATCGGGCTTCTACACGCAGGAAGACACACCGAATCCGCAGAGCGTTTACGCAAAATCAAAATTAAAAGGCGAAATCCTTGCGCAGCAGGCTTATGAGCGTTCGGTCGTCGTACGTTCGGGCTGGATCTTCGGAGCGCGCGGAACAAATTTTTTGAGCGTTATGCACAAGCTTCTCGCGGAAGGAAAACCGGTCAAAGCGATCAAAGATTCTTACGGAACTCCGACGTTCGCCGCTGATTTAGCAAAACGAATGCGCGAGATTGCGCAGATCGATGCGCCGGGAATTCTTCACGCGACAAACTCCGGCGCCGGGGCAAGTTATTTGGAATTTGCGGAAAAAGTTTGCGAAATCGGCAGATTTAGAAAGAATTTGGTCCAGCCGGTTTCATTTGCCGATCTCAAACGCCCGGCACCGCGCCCGCAAAACTCGAAACTCGCCTGTTTGCGCAGCTGCGAATTGGGATTAACACTTCTTCCGAATTGGGAAATTGCCGTAACAGAATTTCTCCGAGGAACTTAACCTTTGGTTGTGTGAATTGATGAAGCCGTTTCCACCTCTTCCAAAATCGGCGTCGAATCGTCATCCTCATTCGAGTAATAATTGTAAGTATAAGTGTAGCCGTAATAGCCGTATTCCGCAGAGTTTGCCTTGATGCCGTTAAGAACGACGCCGTAGATGCGGGCGCCGATATTGGCAAGACGCTGTTTAAAGCGCCGCATCAGGTGAATCGAGCTTTTGCCAGCCATCGCGACCAGAACGACGCCATCAACCTGTGTTGAAAGGATCGCCGCGTCGGTAAACGAGATTGCCGGAGGCGAATCGATGATCACGTGCTTGTATTTTGTCTTTAGAAACTCAAGCAGATTTTTCATCTCATTCGAGCTTAAAAGCTCAGCCGGATTTGGCGGAATCGGACCGCTTGTGATGACTTTGAGTTTTGGCAGACTCGGAAACGTCTTGAGCAAATTCTCCGGGTCTTTTTCGCCCGAAAGGTAATTGGTCAAACCGGTTGAATTCCCAAAATCGAAGTGATTATGAAGACGCGGTCTACGCAGATCGCAGTCGATTATTACGACGTCGGCGCCCGATTGCGCGAGCGTGATTGCCGTGTTGATCGCCGTGGTTGTTTTGCCTTCGGCGGGCTGCGAGCTCGTTACGAGAATCGTTTGCGGCGGTTTTCCGGCAGATGAAAAAAGCAACGAAGTGCGTAAGTGACGATAAGATTCAGCCATCGCCGAGCGCGTGTCTTCGAGCGCTACCATTGCAGTCGAAGCCCCATTTCCGTTGGCTCTGGTCGTGATCAATCCCAACTTACTTTTTGTCGCGCCGGTTTGATGCGGAATGAGCGCGAGAGTCGGCAAGCCAAGATGTCTGCCGATGTCGTCTGACGTTTTTACCGAATCATCAAGATAATCGAGCAGAAAAGCCAAGCCGATTCCGGCGGCAATTGAGATCAAAAACGCGATAAAGATGTTGCGCTCGCGTTTTGGTCCTACAGGAGCGATCGGCGTCACGGCGTTTGACGAAACTTTCAAATTATCCGGGCGCGTGCTTTCAAGCGCGAGTTCCTGTTGTTTTTGGGTTTGTTTGTAGCTGTCAAGCAAATTGCGGTTTGTCGTGATGTTATTTCTTAACGTCGTTAGTTGAAATTCCGCTTGTCCCTGCACGTTCGCGACGGAGGTTTCGCTTTGCACAAGTTCAAAAAGCTTTCGTTCGCGGTTGCGCGCTGATTCGAGCGCCGATTTTAAACCGACTAGCGCGCCGCCGACCGCGTCTTTTTCAAGCTTTTTTTTATCGCGCGCAGTCGTCTCATTTACCTCTTTTTCCTTCTGAATTTTTTGCTGTTTGAGCTTCGCGATCTCGGCAATCACGGCTTGATTTTCCCGCCATTCATCGGTTTTAGTCGCTCTCAAATTCTCAAGTTTCACCTCCCCGGCTTGAATCTTTTCGTCGATCTTATTAATTTCGTCCTGTAATTTTCCTTTCCGTTCCTCACTTAATCGAACCTGATCCTGGTAAATCTTTTGTTCGATAAGATCGGGAATGCTGGTTCCTTCGCCGCGGCTATTTGCGGTAACAGCAGTGTTGTAGCGCGCCTCGAGTTTCAAACGGTCATCTCTTGCCGCGCGGTACTGTTCCATCACATCACCAAGACTGCTAGTGCGCAGTTCGTTGCCTTTATCCTGCAGCGCAAGCCCGCTCGATTGAACGTAGCGGATGTAGTCCTGTTCCTGATCTGCGATCGTTCTTTCGAGATCTTCGATGGATTTTGAAAGACTTTCCAGGCTCTTTCTGGCGCCGTCGGTTTCGCGCTTTATGTCCTGCTCGATAAAAACGGTCGCAATCATATTCGTCGCTTTTGCGGCGAGGTCGGGATTTGTGCTTGCGATACTAATGTTTACGATGTTCGTTTTTTCGCGCTGTTCAACCTTTAATCCGCTAAGCAAAGTGCCCGCATATTTTTCGGCGAGCGCGCGCTCGTCGGGCGAAAGCACGATCTGGTCGGACGTTTCGGCATCATCTGTTCCGACCTTTAAAAGCGGAAGCGACGAATCTTTTGGCGGAAGATTTTTTTCGCCTGAAAAAAGCGATCGAAACAATAAGCCGACGCCTTTGTTTTCATTGCTAAAAAGATTCGGATCTTTATAAATACCCAACCGAACCACAACGTCGCGCATCAGGTCCGGATTTCGCAGAAGTTCGAGCTGCGTATTGTAATAGTTAATATCGCTGCCGAAATTAATATTGATCGCGTCTTTTGTCTGCGGCTTCGGTTTGCGCGGCTCGATGATCATTTCCGCCTGTGCCTGATAAACCGACGCCTGGCGATACATATAAAATGCGGCGACGGCAGTCGTTAAAATCGCCAATGCCAGAATCAGCGGAAGTCTTTTATAGACAACATTAAAATATTCTCGAAGCGAACGCCTTTCGTCAAAATTATCTTCGTCGTATGACGGAGAGTAATGTACCGGCGCATCGGGCGCGGAAACCCGTAGATCGTGTGTTTTTGGTATGGGCAGCAGCCGCTCGTCTTTTTCCATAAATAATTAACTGCAATTTATTCGACAGCAATTCTGCTTTATACCATATTTGGCGCAAATTTGCCCGTAATTTTTTGTAATTCAAGATTTTTCAAACGTTTGGATCGGATGAGATTTTTCGCCGAAACACTTGAAAAATATACACTTTTTATGCCGTTTACGCAAAAAACGTTCCTCGCAAAAATTCCCGCTTTGTTTCCGCTCTCGGGCAGATGGTATATTTAACATTTTGCACGAATTTTATAATATTTCATCTTATAAACTTATATGACATTGGTCTCGGAAAAAGAATTCGACGTAACGACCGGAACGTCAAAAAACGACTTTGAGCTCGGCATTGTCGGCTTTAAATATTCCGATCTATATGATGCGAACAAATTAAAAGAGCTTGCCGAAAAATTTTACGACGAAGTAAAAGAAGAAAATCCTCTGCTCTATGAGGCTTTGACAAAATATATCGCGGCTCACGGCGCTGGTTACGAAGACCGCGTCGAATCAAACATTTTGACCGACGCCGCGCCTTATCTTTCGGCGTTTGTAGCGAAGATGTTCGGAATCACGCGCCAGCGTGAGCATTCGATCCTCGAAATTACCGCGCAAGATCCGATTTGGAAATATAAATTTTTTGTACAGCGCCGCGCGATCAAAAAGTTTACCGAAGACAAATTGACTAGTTTCAACGAATCGGAATTGACCGCAGCGTTGAACGAATTCAAATTCGCGGTTTTTGATGAAGTTCTTGTTTACGATGAAGAACTCGCCGTCGCTTACATGACGAACAAACTCGTCGAAGCCGAAGATGCGCTGACGAAAAGCACCGAAACTACCGCTGAAATTCGCGAAACCCTGAACAAGATCGCAACGGCTTATGACAAACTAAAAGAAAAAACTTTCGGCAAAGTTTTTGAGCGTTTTATCTTCGAACTCGAAGAAACAGGCGAGATCCTGCAGGTCAAAGCAGCGCTGCGGATGTTTGAAATTTGGTCGGCGTTTGCATTTTTCGGTCGAAAAAAGAAATGGTATTCGTTCAAGATTCCGCACGCGCTCGATTATCAAAATCTTGTTCATCTTATTCATCCTGACGTTAAGCTGCATAACATAATGCGCGCTTCCGACGAAGATCTACGCCGCCGCGACGGCTTTAAGTTGACCGACGACCGCGGCACGCAGCGCGACACGCTTTACGAAGTCGATTACTGCATAATTTGCCACGAACGCGACAAAGATTCGTGTTCAAAAGGCTTGCTTGAAAAAGACGGAAGTGCGAAACGAAACCCCCTCGGAATAAAAACCGAAGGCTGCCCGCTCGACGAAAAAATTTCGGAAATGCATTTGATGAAACGACAGGGCGATTCGATCGCGTCGCTTGCGTTGGTAACCATCGACAATCCGATGTGCGCCGGAACCGGTCACCGCATCTGCAACGACTGTATGAAAGGCTGCATTTTTCAGAAGCAGGAACCGGTCAATATTCCGCTGGCTGAAACGGCGACTTTGACCGACGTTCTCGATCTGCCTTACGGTTTCGAAATTTATAATTTGCTGACGCGCTGGAATCCGCTTAACGCAAAACGTCCGTATGCGCTGCCGTATAACGGGAAAAATATTCTCGTCGTCGGCTTGGGTCCGGCGGGCTACACGCTCGCACATTATCTTTTGAACGAAGGCTTCGGTGTAATCGGCGTTGACGGTTTGAAGATCGAGCCGCTCCCGGATGAATGGACGGGAAAAAACGGGAAGGAACTTCCGCACGCTATTAAGAATATCGAAGATATAACGGATCAACTAGACGAAAGGATTTTGTCCGGCTTCGGTGGCGTTTCCGAATACGGCATCACCGTTCGCTGGGACAAAAATTTTCTGACGATGATGCAGTTGATCCTTTCGCGCCGCAAGCGTTTTCGAGCTTACGGCGGCATACGTTTTGGCGGAACGATAACGATAGAAGACGCATGGAATTTCGGCTTCGACCACAT
This sequence comes from Pyrinomonadaceae bacterium, assembly GCA_041747435.1. Classification (GTDB taxonomy): domain Bacteria; phylum Acidobacteriota; class Blastocatellia; order Pyrinomonadales; family Pyrinomonadaceae; genus JBGTFE01. The sequence continues at coordinate 24,500 of JBGTFE010000049.1, forward strand.
TGCGATCGCTACCGGCGCGGGACGCCCGACGATCGTGCCGATGAAAAATAATTTGATCCGCGGCATTCGTCAGGCGTCGGATTTTTTGATGGCGCTGCAATTGACCGGCGCTTTCAAAAAAGACACGCTTTCGAATTTGCAGGTTCGGCTCCCGGCGGTAGTCATCGGCGGCGGATTGACCGGAATCGACACGGCGACCGAACTTTTTGCCTATTATCCGGTGCAAGTCGAAAAAATGCTGGCGAAGTTTGAAGAGATCGCGGAAGATATCGGCGAGCAAGCGATCTGGGCGCAGTTTGACGAGGAAGAAAAGAAGGTTTTCGGCGAATTTCTCGTTCATGGCAAGGCGATCCGCGCAGAACGCGAAAGAGCGGAAGAAGCGCGCGAACTGCCGAATTTTGTTCCGTTGGTGAAAAATTGGGGCGGCGTTTCGCTCGTTTATCGCAAGCGCTTACAGGATTCGCCGGCGTATCGGTTGAATCACGAAGAAGTGCAAAAAGCGCTCGAAGAGGGAATTGATTTTGTCGAATTAATGTCGCCGACCGAAGCCGTGCCGGACGAATACGGCGCGATCAAAGCCTTGGTTTTTGAGAAGCAAAATTACGACATTGCGAGCGGGAAATTTTCAAATGTTGGCGAGTTCGCAACGTTTCCTGCGCGAACGGTTTGCGTCGCCGCGGGCACAAGTCCGAACGTGATTTACGAAAAAGAAAAGCCGGGAACTTTCAAATTGGATGAATGGCGGCAATTTTTCCAGCCGTTCAAATTGGAGAAAAACGGCGACGGAACTTTTCACGCCGTCGAAGCCGCGAAAGGTGAAGACGCGTTTTTTACGTCATACGAAAAACACGGAAAATTCATCTCGTATTACGGGGACAACCATCCGAAATATGCCGGAAACGTCGTAAAGGCGATGGCTTCGGCGAAATTTGGTTATACAAAAGTTGTCGAGCTTTTTGTCGAAGAATTAGCAGAAAGAGGAAACTTGCCGCAGACGGAAAAAGACGCGATCTTTGATAAATTGGAAGCAACTTTGGACGAGCAATTAAGAGCATATGTCGTCAAAGTCGATCGACTGACGCCGACGATCGTCGATGTCATCGTCAAAGCTCCGCTTCAGGCGAAAAAGTTTGAGCCGGGACAATTTTATCGTCTGCAAAATTTTGAAACGAGCGCGCCGGAAGTCGGCGGAAAACGCCTGATGATGGAAGGTTTGGCGCTGACCGGCGCGTGGGTTGACCGCGAAAAAGGCTTGCTCTCGATGATCGTTCTCGAAATGGGAACTTCGTCGCGTTTGTGTTCTTTGCTAAAGACGGGCGAAGAAGTTCTGGTGATGGGACCGACCGGAACGGCGACCGAAATTCCGAAGAACGAAAGCGTTTTGCTTGCCGGCGGAGGTTTGGGAAACGCGGTTTTGTTTTCGATCGCAAAAGCGATGCGCGCTAATGGAAACAAGGTGATCTACTTTGCCGGCTACAAAAACGGCGCCGATCTTTACAAGCGCGAAGAGATCGAAAACGCGACCGATCAGGTGATCTGGTCGACCGATTTTGGTGAAGAAATCGAGCCGAATCGCGCGCAGGACGCGCACTTTCGCGGCAATATCGTGCAGGCGATGCTCGCATACGCCGAAGACAAACTCGGCGAGAAAAAGGTCGAGCTCAAAGACGTGGATCGCATCATCGCGATCGGTTCCGACCGGATGATGAACGGCGTCAAAGAAGCGCGCTACACGGCGCTAAAGCCGTATCTGAACCCGCAGCACACGGCGATCGGCTCAATAAACTCGCCAATGCAATGCATGATGAAGGAAGTCTGCGCGCAGTGTCTGCAGCGCCACGTAAATCCGCACACGGGCGAGGAATTTTGGGTATTTTCGTGTTTTAATCAGGATCAGCATCTCGATTTTGTCGATTTCAAAAACCTGAACGATCGCCTGCGGGCGAATTCGATCCAGGAAAAACTGTCGAATATGTGGCTCGATAAAATATTTAAAGAGCAAAAAATTTAATGTTTACGGGAATAATCGAAGAACTGGGAAAAGTTTCCGCACTTGAAAAGCGCGATGACGGAGCGCGGATCGTGATTTCCGCGTCGGTCGTCACAAGCGATTTAAAGAATGGCGATTCGGTTGCGGTCAACGGCGTTTGTCTGACGGCTTTGGATTGTAAGACAGATTCGTTTTCAGCCGATGTTTCCGGCGAAACGCTTGAAAGGTCGACCTTAGGAAATTTGAGCGTCGGCGCACCGATAAATCTAGAACGCGCGGTTACGCCCGAAACGCGGCTCGGCGGACATATTGTCCAAGGTCACGTCGATGCGCGCGGAAAGTTTGTTTCGGCAACCCAAAACGGCGATTTTTGGACGATTAGCATCGGTTTTCCGAAAGAGATCGGGCAATATCTTGTTTACAAAGGTTCGATTTCGGTCGAAGGAATTTCGCTGACGATCGCAAATTTAGGCGAAGATTTTTTTGAAATTGCCGTCATTCCAAAAACGTGGGAAAAGACGAATTTATCGAGCCTGAAAGACGGCGACGAGGTGAATCTCGAAGCCGACGTCATCGCCAAATACATCGAAAGAATAGTGCTTTTTGGCAAACAACCGGAAAAAGCCGAAGAGATCACCATGGAAAAACTCGGAAAACTCGGGTTTCTATGATTCAAATTCTACAAGCCGAAACGCCGGAACAGATCGGTGAAACGAAAAAGCTTTTCTGCGAATACGAGGCTTGGCTCGGGCTGAATATTTGTTTTCAGAATTTTGAAGAGGAAGTCGCAAATCTTCCCGGCAAATATGCGCAACCGGACGGAAGATTATATCTCGCATTTTCGGGTGAAAGTCTTGCCGGCTGCATTGCGTTACGAAAACTGGAAGAAGACATTTGCGAGATGAAACGACTTTTTGTGCGAGAAGATTTTCGCGGGCAAAGGATTGGAATTCTATTGATCGAAAAGCTCATCGAAGAAGCACGTTCGATCGGTTATAAGAAAATGCGGCTCGACACATACCCGCCGAAAATGGCGAAAGCCGTGAAACTTTATGAATCTCATGGCTTTTACGAAATCACGCCTTATTATCAAAATCCATACGGCGAAACGCTATTTATGGAAAAAATTTTATGAACCTTTTTTGCTGATAATTTCCCCGTCTTTATAAACCCTGATCTCTTCGCCGTTTGCCATGTCGTAAACCACCATTCCTTTGTTGACGCCGCTTTGTAAGGAGACGTCTACGGTTGTATAGAATTTCTTGTCCATGACAGAAATGGTTTCGCGCTCAATGGAAATTGAAGCGATCGAGCCATTCGTCAAGCCGGTGCGCGCGCGGGCTCTTTCGATGTAATCTGGAATCGTAGTCAAATCAACGTCGCCGAGCGAAAACACTTCCCGCTGCGTGCCGGTAATCGAGCCTTGCAGTCCGCCTTTGGTCAAACCGTTGAGATCGAATTTATAATCATCCGTTACTTTCGGGTTTTTCGGATTGATCATCGTCGTAAACACATATTTTTCGTATACCAGGATCTTATAGACTTTGCCGTCCGCACCAAACGCTTCTCTTAATGCATTTTGCGCCTTTTCGAGTTCGTCTTTTGTGGTCGCTTTATAATTTGCCCCGCGCGACGTCTGCGAAAGATTTACGCCGGTGATCTTGCCTTTCGGATTAGCGTAAGCCGAAGCGTTTTCGCGAGTGCCGACGATCTCAATGCTCCATCGCGCGTTTCCCAAGCTTCCCGCGTCGTTGTCAACGATGGCAAAACCGCGCTGAAACGTCAATTTGCTTACTTCCCCGCCATCGATCGAAGTTTGCTTAAGCGCGTCCGCCAACATCTGCGGAATCGCGGCAAAATCTATTTCGTCGATCGGGAAAGAGGCTTTTTCTAAATTATCGTTCAAGGCGTTTAATTTGACCGGATTCGGTCCCGTGACAAATCCGGCAGCGTATTTGTATTCGTCGAGATTTTGCAGGTTATTCGGATCTTGAGCGTGAATTCGAAGCGTGTTTTTTTCGACGACGATCTCCGTAACCTTGAACGGTTTGCCGATCTTGCTTTTTACTTCCGCAACAGCTTTTTCGGCGTTGTCGCCTTCAAAAAGATTCGCCCTAAAAGCAGTTAAGCGGCTGCACGCGATGGTGACAAGAATCAGCGGAAGTAACGCGATGATCAAATTTTTCGATGATCGGATCGATTTGGCTACGCTCATATTTTCTCAAGATTCCTACTCCAGATTTTTCGTTTGAAGAATTGTAATTCAAGCGAAAAAAAATAGCGAAGATGACAAACCGTTATCTTCGCTATTTTTGAATTTACGAGCGTTCCTAGCGCCCGGGTTTTCGCGGAATTTTTTCGTCCATCATCGCGGTTTGATAAACGAACGCCGCCATAACTATCGCAGCTTGTTTCATGTCATCGGCTTGAATTCGATCGTAATTGTCCTGGTTCGAGTGATGCGTTCGCTCGTCGTATTCGATCTCATCCTGGATAAATTGGAAGCCGGGAAGTCCGATCGCGTCGAACGACAAATGATCGGTTCCGCCGGTATTGCGAATCGTCAACGTCGAAGCGTCCATTTCGGCGAACGGCAAAAGCCATGTGCGAAAAATCGGCGCCACTGCCGAATTACCTTGCAAATAAACGCCGCGAATTTTGCCCGTTCCGTTATCGAGATTGTAATACGCCGAAAGTTTGTCGTATTCCGCGCCTTTTACCAGCGTGCCGGGCGTTCCCATTCCAAGAAAATTCCGCGTTCCGCCCTGCATCTCGCCAAACATCTGTTTGACGTATTCGCGAGAGCCGTTCAAGCCTTGTTCTTCGCCGGACCAAAGCCCGACGCGAATCGTGCGGCGCGGTTTTAATTTCAGCGCCATAAGAATTCGCGCAGCTTCCATCGCAACCGCGCAGCCGGCGGCGTTATCCGTCGCGCCGGTCGAGCCGTGCCACGAGTCGAGATGCCCGCCGAGCATTACGACCTCGTCTTTTAGATCCGTGCCGGGAATTTCTGCGGTCGTGTTATATCCCATCAGATCTTCGTCGTGATACTGAACGGCAAGATCGACCGTCATTTGTACCTTTTCGCCAAGACCGATCATTCGCACGAGACGATTGTAATCTTCGGTTGCCATCGTCATCTGCGGGATCATTTTCGCTTCGGCTTCCTTTTGATAAGCCTGAAGTCTCCGCGCGCCGAAAATTTCCTGAATATTAGCCGGAACTTCCTGCGCGACCGCCGCTCCGCTGACGAAAAGCGTTCCACCGCTGCCTTCAAAACTGTTGTCCACGAGAAGCGCCGCGCCCTCCGCGAGCAAGAAATTCATCCGTTTCGCTCCCTGCACGAAGCGATCCATAAAACGCTGGATCTGCGCTTGATTTGGCTGTTGCTGCGGTGCTCGCTGGATCGTACTGGGATCGGGCGAGTTTGCCATTTCAAGCAATTCCTTGTCTGTCACGCGCGAGCCCATTCCGTCAAAGTCAGCTTTCAATTCACGGATATCGGAGACAAGCACGATCTTTCCTTTTAATTGTCCTTTGTATTTATCGTAATCGGCATCGGTTCTTGCGTTCAGATGAACGACGTCCGCGGTCAACTTAGTGACCGGCGCAAGCGGCGCCGCATTTTTGTTTTTCTTGTCCTTTGGGTTTGCCGCCGGCTGCGGAATAACACGATCGAGCCCGGGCGACCACGCCTTCGGATACGCGATCACCGGAAAACTCTGCGGCGAATTAACCTCCGCGGAAAAGCTTTTTAGCGACCAACCGCGACCAAACGGTCCCCACGCGACGAGCTTCGCGTTTTCCATTCCCCACTTCGCCATCGTGTCGCGCGTCCATTCGTTGGCGCGTTTCATGCTCGGCGAATTCGTCAATCGCCCGCCGATAACGTCCGTCAGATAACTCAGTGTCTGCATTATCTGCGAATTTTTTGTTCCTTCATTTTTTATCTGATCTATCACCTCCTTTGGCGCTTGATAGATCGCGCCATTTTGCGCGAAAGCGACCGCCGGAAGCAGAAAAGTGTAGAGCACAAAAGCGCTCAGCAGCTTGCGTCGTAACATTTTTATTTCTCCTGAAATTTAATATGACTTTTGACGAGAAAAGTATTTTTTTGATGATAGCAGAAAGCGCGGAAAAAGTTTCAATTTGTTGAGCTCCCGGGGAAATTCGTCCGGCATTCGTCAAAAAATAAAAAGAGCGGACGTTGGAAATCCCGCCCTTTTTGTTCCGACCGCCAGATTGATTGCGACGAAAAATTATTCCCAGTCTTATTTATTCTCGTCTCTTGTAAAGATTTTAAATATATCAATTCCGATGCCGATGCGAAAAATGTCGCGGTTAGACCTCAAAAACGGTGATTGATCTATCGGAACGATGAGCGTATCGGCGCTAGATAACGACACATTGGTCGCGGCTTCGAGGAAAAACGGCGGAATTTGTTGATTGACGTTTTTGCCGAGCTTCATCTGCACGCCACCGAAAAGATAAAGAAATTCATTGTTTCTGATTGGAAGCGGCATCGAACCGTCGAAACGCAGAATAACGCCCTGCGCGCGGTTGGTTATCGCTTCGTTTTGTCCGAAGGTTAAGTCGAGCATCGCGGGAAACATTTCCTTAGGTGTCGTCTTATCATCTTCAAAGAAAAAAGTCTTCAGGCGCAACCCGGCATAATACTGCCTGAAAAAACGACTACGGTCGGGCGTAACGAAAGCGATGTTGGTTTTCCCGGCTGCGTCGGGAAACAGCGCGAGAAAACGCGGGTCGATGTCCATTCCGTTATTGACACGCGGAATTTTATAAAAAGCAGTCGAGCGGTCGGTCGAAAGCGGCAAAATCGCGCCGAAGCTTACAATTGCATACAAACTGGATCTGCCCGGAAAAACCCCTCCGAAAAGATCGCTGTCCCTGCGGCTGATTCGCTGCTCAAAACCTATGAGAAAATCGAAGCCGCTGACGATATTATTTGGCTTGCTCTCGGTAGTCGCGGTGAGAGTATTAGTAAGATTAGATAGAGCGGCGACATTTTGAATTGTCGTCGGCGTCAAGCCGATATCGCCCCAAACAGCAAAACCTCTTCTACCGACCGGCGTCCTGATAAAAATATTTAGAAACGGATGTTGTTCGCTATTGGCGGAACTCGCCCCGACTTGCTGCACACCGACAACGGCGCGGAAGTTTCGACTTTGAGCTTGGCGACCAGGTTCATCATCGACCGCTTTACAAGGATCGCATACGATTTTCGTCTGTGCCGCAAGTTCCTTTTTACCTTTTGGGTAAATTGTTACGAGACTCGTGCCTTCTCGCAGATCGAGTTTCACTTGCTGTTGCACGAGCGGTTTATTCGGTGACAACGGTTTATCATCTTTACCTTTTTCGAGCGCAATATCGTATTCTTCCGAAGACTTTTTATCGCCGTTTTCAATTTCGACTATTAACTTGCGAGGCTCGTTTTTGGTAGGATCAAAAAGCGAAACGCCATCCGGTACGTTAAAACGGAGAGTCGCTTCCTTTCCTTTTTCGATCTTTTGCGGAAACAGTTCGAGTTTTTTTGTCTTCTCGGTAGGTTTTTCTTCTTTCTGCGAATTTACGGCTTCCGTTTTGTCGCCGGCACGTTTAAAGACAATCGGAAAATCGGTCGAATAAGCAGCGTCACCGTTACTTTCATATCCGAATAACTTAAATTTGTTTTCTCCTTCCGATAAAACGACGATAAACGATACTACTCTGTTGCCCGGAACATCCGCCGATATCGAGGTTTTTCGAATTTCGTCGCGTAAACTAAATCTCGTTAGCGGTGAATTGGCAGGAACTTCTACCATGATTGCGGCTCTCCCATCGCGAAGTGAAACCTGGTTTACGTTCGGCAAATCTTGCGCCGAAATCGTTCCGACAAAAAATAATATGAGCGCCAGAATGTAAAAGCGGGATTTTTTCATATTTCCTTCCTTAAATTATATTTTCCAACGTATTTCGAGAGAAATAGAATTTTTCTAGTTTCTAAACACGCGAAAAATGGCTAAAACTGACAAAAGCGGTATATAGAAAATATAGGAAAAACGTTTGCTCGTCAAATTTTTTTGAAACGAAAACACTTTGTAATAGAAATTTCTTTTTTTTTAAGCAAGGACGGCTTGTTTATCGGTTTATAGGAGTTCGATTAAAAGATAAGATTCGCGGCGGCGTATCGCAAGAAATACCGGCAATTATTTCGGTACGGTTCTCCACGTCAGCGTGATCGCCGGCGGAAGATTGTTGACGATAAGCTTGCTCTTTTTCGATTTGCCGTAGCGGTTGCGCATAATTTCGCGAAGTTTGATCGCCGACGGCATATAGTAGCTCGGCGCGTATTGAAATGTGCGAAACATACAGCCGCGCTGCATAAATTTATCAATTTCGCCGAGAATTTCTTCGCCGATCTCATTTGGGATCGAAACGAACGGCAAGCAGGAAATGATGTAACCGACTTTTCCGAGATTCGTTTTTTGGTGAATTTTTTCAAGCTCGCGCGCGTTTCCGCGAACGATCTTCATAGCGGGAAATTTTGTTTTTAGCGATCTTACAAGATTTCCGTCGAGCTCGATGCCGAGATACGATCTATCGTCAGGCACAATTTGCTCGAGATGTTTGGTGATCGCGCCGGTGCCGACGCCAAGTTCGATAAGAACATTATTTTCGTTGGGAACAATTCCTTCAAGCATTTTCAACGCCAATTCCGGCGATGAAGGCGCGATAGAGCCAACTTTAAGCGGATTTTTGATAAAGGCTTGCAGAAATTGAATGTTTTCGTTCATC
>JBGTFE010000050.1:0-20765 GCA_041747435.1 Pyrinomonadaceae bacterium
TTCCGCCGACAACGAATTACAGCTAAAAGAGATAAAGCATTTGCTTCCGTCTTCGCGGTCGCGGGTTTTGCGTGAATGGCTGAAAATGAATCGCGGCGATCTGCGCAAGTTGGGCGCGAAACATTTTGACGCAATTGAAAATCTGATCTTTAGTCGGAAAAGCGGTAGAACGGTTGAATTGCCGAATCTGGAATCGATAGACAAGCAGAACGGGAAACTGGTTTTTAGGAAAAAATCGAGTTTGATTAATAAAAAGTTAATCACTAAATAAAGGTTGAAAAAACCTAGCTCGCAAACTACAATCAAGTATTGAGTCTGAAAGGCGTTTGCGGCGCTTTCGGAACAACGAAAAATAGTGAACTTTCATCATAAGGGTCGTATTGATTTTGAAAGGAAAACTTTCAGCCAACTTGATGAAAGTTATTTTTTGGAGGCTATAAATTGAGTTCTAAAGCAAAACAAGTTCTTCTATGGTTGATGATTATATCCAGCGCGATGGTCTTCGTTTGGTTTTTACAAGGCAGACAGGGCAAGACTCCGCAGGAACTTTCGTTTGACCAGGCGTCAGCCCGAATCGAAAACCGAGACATCAAAGAGATTTTGATAAAGCAGGATGCCGTCGAGCTGACCGATAAGAGCGAAAACAAATTTTTCACGAAACTCGATACGAGCGACGCGCCGCGCGAGACGTTGTTGAAAACTGCGAAGGAATCGGAAACGGTCGTCAAATTTGAGCCGGCATCGAGCGGATATTTTTGGATACTGATGATCAACGCGCTGCCGTTTTTGCTGCTCATCGGTTTTCTCGCATTTACGCTGCGACAGATGCAAGCCGGCGGAAATAAGGCTTTGAGCTTTGGAAAATCGAAGGCGAAATTGCTTAACAATCAGCAAAAACGCGTGACCTTTAAGGATGTTGCCGGTGTCGAGGAAGCAAAAGAAGAACTTCAGGAAATCATCGAATTTTTGAAAGACCCGCAAAAATTCCAAAAGCTCGGCGGAAAAATTCCAAAAGGCGTTTTGATGGTCGGACCTCCGGGAACCGGTAAAACGCTACTGGCAAAAGCCGTCGCAGGTGAAGCGAACGTTCCGTTTTTCTCGATTTCCGGTTCGGATTTCGTTGAAATGTTTGTCGGAGTCGGAGCATCGCGCGTTCGCGATTTGTTCGAACAAGGCAAGAAAAATGCGCCCTGCATAATCTTTATTGATGAGATTGACGCGGTCGGACGTCATCGCGGAGCAGGACTTGGCGGCGGGCACGATGAACGCGAACAAACGTTGAATCAATTGCTTGTCGAAATGGACGGCTTCGAATCGAACGACGGCGTTATTCTGGTGGCTTCGACAAATCGCCCGGATGTTCTCGACCCGGCGCTTCTTCGTCCCGGACGTTTTGACCGCCGCATTGTCGTCGGACGTCCTGACGTCAGAGGACGCGAAGGAATTTTGAAGGTTCACACGCGGAAAATTCCGCTTGATGAAAATGTCGAGATCAGTGTAATCGCTCGCGGAACGCCCGGTTTTACGGGTGCAGATCTCGCAAATATCGTTAACGAAGCTGCGTTGAATGCGGCGCGCTACAACAAAAAAGTAGTTACGATGTCCGATTTTGAGATCGCGAAAGACAAGGTTTTGATGGGCGCGGAACGTAAATCGATGGTTCTTTCCGACGAGGAAAAACGTCTTACGGCTTATCATGAAGCCGGGCACACACTCGTCGGTCTAAAAGTTCCGTCGGCTGACCCGGTTCATAAAGTTTCGATCATTCCGCGCGGAATGGCGCTCGGCGTAACTATGCAGTTGCCCGAAGGCGATCGCCACAGTTACACAAAAGAACACTTAACCAGCCAAATCGCGATCTTAATGGGCGGAAGGCTCGCTGAAGAAATTTATCTCGGCGCGGAACAGGTTACGACGGGCGCATCAAACGACATCGAGCGTGCAACCGAACTCGCCCGAGCGATGGTTTGCGAATATGGAATGTCGGACCTCGGTCCGCTTACGTTCGGCAAAAAGGAAGAGCAAATATTCCTGGGACGAGAGATCGCGCAGCATCGTGATTATTCGGAAGATACGGCGATAAAGATCGATCAGGAAGTCAAAAAGATCATCGCCGAACAATACGAAAACGCGCGAAAAATAATCAAAAAGAATGCCGACGCGATGGTTCGGCTTGCAGAGGCGCTTCTTGAATACGAAACGCTTGACAGCGTACAGATTCGTCGCGTTGTCGCGGGACTTCCGCTTGATGACGACGGAACTTCATCGCCCGACGATCAAGGCGGCGTGGAGAAAAAAGAATCGCCGCGCAAATCTTATAAGAAACCGATCTTGCCGCCGATAACCGGAAATAATCCGGCGACCGCATAAGATCGACCAAAACGAAAAAAAGGCAAAAGTGGCGAAAGCGCTTTTGCCTTTTTATTCTTTACGGTAAAAATGCCGCCGGAACGGGTTTATCGTCTGCCAAGCCGAATTGCCGGATCGAGATTCCGCTCGTGCTTTGCAGCAGATACCAGGTTCCATCACGGAAAACCGCCGCATCAGTTTTACCGTCGCCGTCGTAATCGGCGGGCGCCGGCGTGTCAGTCGCGACTCCGAATGGGAATGAATAGTACGAAAAGTCTTCGCTTCTGAGCACAAACCATTCACCCGTCGAAGATCGGAAAACTGCGGCATCGGTTTTGCCGTCGCCGGTATAATCGCCCGCGACGGGTTTATCCGTCGAACTGCCGAATTGATAGACGATCGTTCCGAGACCGCTTCGGTTTATCCACCATTCGCCCGACGCCGGACGATAAATAGCAATGTCGGCGCGCCCGTCGCCGTCAAAATCAGCCGGAACAGGTTTATCGGTTGAAAGTCCGAACTGAATTACATTCATTTGATTATTGGATAGATCGAACGACCACCAAACACCATTCCGATAGATCGCCAATTCAGCGTGTCCATCGCCTGTATAATCTGCCGGAACGGAAATGTCGGAAGCAATACCGAATTGTAGGGCGTTGAAACTATTGTCGGAGCTTTTCAGCCAGTACCAGGTTCCATCTCGATAAACGGAAATATCGGTCTTTCCATCGCCGTCAAAGTCGGCGGGTGTGATGCGGTCGGTTGCGAGTCCCCATTGAGTCGCGGAAAATCCGTTAGTTGATTGATTGAGATACCAAGTGCTGTCCGAAGGGCGGAAGACTGAAATGTCGGCGCGGCGGTCGCCGTCAAAATCAAAACGGGTGCGAATATTGGCGTTTGAGCCGCCTTGGTAACGAACTACAGCAAAGTAAACAAAGTCAAAATAGTCATTCGTAGAACCGGCGACCACGATTTTGCCGTCCGCTTGAATCGCTACCGAACTGGCACGGCTATATTCACCAATTAAAGTGAAAACTCTGCCGTTGCCGTTCCCGAAGGTAAGATCGGGCGAACCGTCTGGATTGCGGCGATCAACCACGAAACCACTACTGCCGTCATCCTCACCTATGCCGGCGGCGACAATCTTCCCATCCGGCTGAAGCACCACCGAATTCGCATAGCCCTCGCCACCAATAACTTTGCCCGTGCCGCCAAATGTAGTATCGAGCGAGCCGTCCGCATTGTAACGCGCAAGGGCAAAATAGGACGGATCGTTGTTTTGGATGTCACCCTCAATGAAACCCGCCGCGACAATCTTTCCAGAGGGTTGAAGCGCGATGGAGTTGATTCGTGAAGTTACCGCAACGAAACGGGTAACAGCGATGCCGTCGCCGTCGAACGAGGTATCGAGCGAACCGTCGGGATCAAAGCGGGTGATGCCGAAATGTTCGCCTAAAGGCGGTCCGGGGTGCGAAGCGTTGCCGCCGGCAACAATTTTTCCGTCCGGTTGAATTGCCATTGCCTGCGGGCTTCGAATTGCTTCGACAATTACTTTTCCGCCCGTGCCGAACGAAGCGTCAAGCGCGCCCGTAGAGTTGTAACGGGCGAGAGCTAGAACCCGTTCGGATGGTAGCGGACAACCGCAAAGCTAGGGTGTCCACCGTTATTATAGCTGACGCCGACGACCACCATCTTGCCGTCCGGTTGAATCGCCATTCCGTTAGCGACGTCTACCCACCTACCCGAAGGGTCGACTGTGGTGAGAACTATTCCGCCGTTGCCGAAGGTCGGATCGAGATCACCCGGCGCGGCTGTAACCGAAACCGTCAACGCCAAAAATAATCCGATTGCTAAAATTATTGATCTGTAATTCCTTTTCATTTTTTTTCTCCTTTTTGAACTACGGCAAAAAAGCCGCCGAAACCGGCTTGTCGTTCGCCAAGCCGAATTGCTGCACGGAAACGCCGCTCGTGCTTTGCAAAATCCACCACGTTCCGTTTCGATAAACGGCAGCATCTGCGCGCCCGTCGCCGTCATAATCGGCGGGCGCGGGAATGTCCGATGAAATTCCCCAGTTGAATTGTCCCCAGCCGTTCAGACTTTGAAGCAGATACCAAGTGCCGTCGCGGTAAACCGCCGGATCGGTTTTGCCGTCGCCGTCGTAATCTGCCGGAACAGGTTTGTCCGAAGAAAGTCCCCAGTAAACGACCCCGTAACCTTGCGTCGAACGGTTCAGATGCCATTCACCGTCTCGATAAACGGCTTGGTCGGCGAGACCATCGCCGTCGTAATCTGCCGGAACGGGTTTGTCGGTTGAAAGTCCGAAATTCACGACTTGAGTTTGATTGTTGGTTAAATCCTGAATCCACCACGTTCCGTTGCGGTAAATCGCCAAATCAGCGCGACCGTCGCCTGTGTAATCTGCCGGAACGGGAATGTCCGAAGCTAATCCGAAATTAATTGTGTTGTAGCTGTTATTTGAACTAGCGAGCCACCAAGTTCCGTCACGATAAACGGCGAGGTCGGTCTTGCTGTCGCCGTCAAAGTCGGCGGGCGTGATGCGGTCGGTGGGAAATCCCCATTGAGTCGCCGCAAAACCGTTGGTTGATTGATTGAGATACCAAAAACTGTCAGACGGACGAAAAACGGAAATGTCCGAACGCCCGTCGCCGTCAAAATCGAATTGGGCGGGACGCGGGACGGCGGCATCGCCGCGATAGCGGACAATGGCAATATCACTTTCGGTATTGCTAATAGAAGTCGAGCCGAAAGCGAGGATTTTGCCGTCCGGCTGCACCGCGCCGTCAACAGCATAGCTGGTTGAGGTGATTGGCGTAGTTACTCTGCCGTTAGTGCCGAAACCGGTGTCCGGCACGCCGTTCGGATTCAAACGCAAAATGGCAAATCTATAGTTTCCACCGCTGTTTTCATACCCGAAGGCGAGGAGCTTGCCGTCTGTTTGCAGGGCAATGCCGTTTCCGAAAGAAGGATTTCCCGGCGTAATTGCGTTATTCCAAGCAAAACTCGTATCGCGCGAGCCGTTCGGATTGCAGCGGAGAATGGAGTCCCAACTACCACCCCCAGAAGCGTGTGCGGAAAAGTGTCCTGACGCAATGATTTTCCCGTCCGGCTGCAAGGCGGCATCCCCTAACCAAAATCTGCTGATGTTGAAAACCCCGTGAATGATTTTACCGCCCGAGCCGAAGCCCGAATCGAGCGAGCCGTCCGAGTTGTAGCGGACGAGCGCCAAGCCCTGGTTATTACCGACAAATGCTGATCCGACGGCGACAATTTTCCCGTCCGGCTGAACAATTACCCTTCCAGCCTGGGAGGAACTACCGAATGAAGTGATGACTTTGCCCGTGCCGCCGAATGAAGTGTCGAGCGACCCGTCCGGCAGCAGGCGAACAACGGTGAGATCCGAATAGCTTTGTCCAGCGATCCAGCTGCTTCCGGCAAGGACAATTTTGCCGTCCGCCTGTATTGCGACGCTGTTTGCATTAGCATATTCGCCAATCGGCGTAATGACTACGCCGCCCGCGCCGAACGAAGTGTCAAGCGTGCCGTTTGCGTTGTAGCGATGAACCGCAAATCCATAACTCGAAAAATCGTATCCGACGGCAATGATTTTGCCGTCCGGCTGCAAAGCGATGTCATTTCCAACCATCTCGCCACTGCTAACGAGACCGATGATTTTACCGTTTGTACCGAACGAAGCGTCGAGCGCGCCCGTCGGATGGTAGCGGGCGAGGAAAAACGCTCTGTCACCATTATTGTCAGTATCGGCAATCTGTCCGCAAACCACGATTTTGCCGTCCGGCTGCACCAGCACCGTTCGAGGCTCATCAGAATAAAACTGATCGCCAATGGACGTAACGATAATGCCGCCGCCGCCAAAACTCAAATCAAGGTCGCCCGGCGCGGCTGAAACCGACGCGGTCAAAGCTAAAAGTAATCCGATCGCTAGTGTGTTTATTTTGTGTTGGCTGTAGTTCCTTTTCATTTCTAGTTCCTCCTTTTGGCAGCCCGATCACGCCCGTGAAAGGCTATTTTTTATTGCCTTGCGGTGCAAGCCGGTTGTATAATGCAGGGCGTATTCGAATTTAAGACCAAACATTAGACAACCGAAACCTGCACCGCTGGAAAGAACGGTAACAAGAGGAGGTTAGAAATGTCTTTGGGAAAATTTCCTGAATTTCTCCTGAATTTATCGGAGTCCGAAATGAGCCGTGAAGGGAACCATTCTTACTGTTTCAAATCGTTCCGGCTGGAGGTTGAAGACCGCCAGCTATTTCGTGACGGAGTTCCGGTTTCGCTCGAACCAAAGGTTTTTGACGTGCTTGTGCGGCTGGTCGAAAACAGTGGGCACCTCGTGGAAAAGGACGAGCTTTTGCGCTCTGTTTGGGCGGATTCGTTCGTCGAAGAATCGAACATCTCGCGAGTTGTTTACACGCTCCGCAAGGCTTTGGGCAAGGATGAGAACGGCAACAAGTTTATCGAAACGGTGGCGAAAAAAGGTTATCGATTTGTCGCTGAAGTCGAAGAAATCAGTGCGCGAGAAACTTCGAAATCTGAAAACGGCAACAGGTATTCGGCGGGCACGATCGAAAATTTCTCCGGGTCGGAATCCGAGCTTTCGCCAATTGGAGCAGACGTTCAGCTCGTCGCCGAACGGAAACGCGCACCACGGGTGATCCTCTTCGGTGTGGGATTTCTAAGCGCGATCTTTTTGATCGTTGCCCTGTCCTTCAATTTTCAATTTAATTCATCCGTCAAGGGAAAAAGAATTCAGTCACTCGCTGTGCTGCCGGTTAAACCGGTAAATGCGGCAAACCGCGACGACCTTTACGAAATCGGGATTGCCGAATCAATCATCCACCGTATGAGCGCGGCGAAAGGATTTTATGTCCGCCCGTTGAGCGCGACGCGGCAATATACTGACTTGGCGCAAGACCCGGTTGCTGCCGGGCGAGAGCAAAAAACGGATTATGTGCTCGCCTCGAATTATCAAATCGCGGACGGAAAGGTTCGCGTCACGGCACAGCTTTTTAACGTCGCCACCGGACAAATCGAAGAAACCTACAAAACTGAGAAAGAGGCGGGTAGTTTTTTTGCGCTTCAAGACGCGATTGCGAATGAAATCGGAAATCTTTTGCAGACGCGGTTTGCGATAATTTTCAACAAACCGACCGCACGGCGCGGAACGACGAATGAAGATGCGTACCGGCTTTATCTGCAAGGCAAAAATTTGGCGATGTTCGGAAAAAAGGAGGGTTTTAAAAAGGCGATTGAATGCTTCGAGCAAGCCATCAAGCTAGACCCGAGTTTTGCGCGTGCCTATGCACGAATGGCTTTCGCCTATTACGCTGGGGGTATCAGTCAGAATAGTTCTGATAACGCCGCGAAGGTCAGGGAACTGGTCAACAAAGCGTTGGAACTCGACCCGAATTTGGCGGAAGCGTATGTCAGTCGGGGATTTGTGAACGGCGTCTACGACTGGGATTTTCGCGCTTCCGAGAAAGACTATCTGCGCGCCATCGAGTTGGAACCGAATAACGATACGGCGCACTGGCTGTATGCGATGAACTTATCAAATCGCGGACGGTTTGACGAAGCCTTGACGGAAATCGAAACCGCGCAGGCGATCGACCCCGGCGCGACGATGTATATGGAGCATCGGGGACGAATTTTGTATTACGCCCGCCGTTACGACGAAGCGATCACGCAATTTCAACAGATGATAGATCTGGACGACCGTCCAAATCAGCCTTACGCTGGGCTGTCTCGCATCTATGAAATAAAGGGCGATTACGCCGCCGCCTATCAGTTTTTTCTCAAAAGAGAGGAAAGAAGTCCGCGAAAAGACCGCCTCGAAATCTATCAAAAGGTTTACGAAACTGCGGGTTGGTTGGGTGTCAGGCGGGAATTGGCAGAGTCTTTGGGATTTAATCTTTTCGATCTTGCTAGGTTATACGCTCTACAAGGCGAGAAGGACGCGGCGTTTGAATATCTGAACAAATCCGTCGAGAAACGCGAATGGTTTATAGTTACGCTAAACGTCGAACCGGCTCTTGACAACCTGCGCGGCGACCCGCGTTTTGATGAATTGCTCGGGCGCGTCGGATTGAAGTGAGGCTGAAAGGTTGTTTGGAATTTCATCTTGGTCGCCTTCGGCGACAATTCAGAAAAGTGAAAGAAACGGTTTTACAACTTTTCATCTGCTCCCTTGCCGTCGGCATGTTCTTTGCCGCTACAACGCCGTCGGCTTTCGCTCAATCACAAGCCCTGAACGGACAAATCGAAGGCACGGTTTCAGACCAAACGGGCGCGGCTGTCGCAAATGTTACGATTACCGCGACGAACATCGAGACCGGCGCGACCAGAGCCGTTCAAACCGACGAAAGCGGCGTTTATAGGTTTCCGCTCCTTCCGCTCGGAACTTACCGCATCACCGCCGAAGCCGCGAATTTCAAAAAATTCATCCGCGAAGGAATTACATTAGCTGCAGGACAAACAGCGACGGTTGATCTCGATTTGGAAGCCGGGGAAGTTCAGGAAACGATTACGGTTTCAGCAGACGCTTCGATCGCGGATCCCGGAAAAACCGATCTAAGCCGCGTGATCAACAAACGTGATGTGCAGAACTTGCCTCTTCCCTATCGCAATCCTTACAATCTCGCGCGGCTGCAAACGAATGTCAATGGTCGCACTGGCGGCGGATTCAATAACGCGAACGTAAATGTCAACGGATATCGCCGGCGCGCAAATTATCTGTTTGAGGGAAATTGGAGCAATGTGGCGGACTTTCCCGGTAATCGCCTGTTGCTTGTTTCCGAAACTTACGTCAATGAAGTTCAGATCGTGACGAACGGTTTTGCGGCAGAGTTCGGCAACACGCCGGGAATGATCATGAACATCGTTACGCCGTCGGGAACAAATGATTTGCGCGGTTGGGTGGGTTATCGTTTTGCCCGCACGTCGTTTTATGCGCGTCCTTTTTTTTACGATTCGTCCGACGATTTGCCGGAGAGTGATTTCCTCGATTTGAACGCCACCGTCGGCGGCGCGATTTGGCGTGACCGTTGGCATTATTACGGCGGTTTTGAATTGTACAGAAAAGATCAAAACACAATAAATAACGCTGTGAGCAGGATCACCGCGGAAAACCGGACGCGGTTGATCGCCGCCGGACTTTCGCCTTCCATTTTTCCCGCGAGTGCCCCGCGAAAACAAGCGCGCGAATTTTATATTTTTCGCACCGATCTGCAGTTAAATAAAACCAACCGGCTGACGGCGCGTTTCAACCGCACGCCCAACATTGACCGCGCCGGCGGCGGTGGATTAGATACCACAGAACGCGCCTTTAATTTCAAAAATCGGGACTTCTCCATCGGAGCGCAGATCGTTTCATACACGCCCAAAAACTTAAACGAGCTGCGTTTTCAATACGCCCGGCGTATTCAATTTTTTGAACGAAACGAACTATCCGGCTCAGCGCCAGCAGTCACGATCACGGGCGTGGCAAATTTCGGCTCATTGTACGACAGTTATTCAATTGATCCTTTGGAACGGACGACGCAGATCCAGGACAACTTGACCTTGACACGCGGAACGCACGTTTTCAAATTCGGCGGCGGCTTTATTCGGATCGATGATTTCAAGCGTTTGCCGATTTCTTCAACCTATATCTTTCCGACGATCGACGCTTATATCGCCGCCCGCAGCGGCACAAATCCGCGCAGCAGCTATACTTCCTACAACGAAACTTTCGGCAACTCCGAAGTCAGCTATCAATCAACTTACTGGAATTTTTTCGCGCAGGACGACTGGAAACTTTCGCGCCGTCTGAAAATCAATTTTGGCTTGCGCTACGACCTTTATCTGATTCCGAAAGCCGACGCAAACGCGCCCTTAGAGTTTTCGCAAGAATTTAATATTGATAAAAACAATTTCGCGCCGCGGCTCGGCATCGTCTATGCTCTGCGTGAAGGCGTTCGCCCGACGATCATTCGTTTTGGCGCGGGAATTTATTACGAGACGCCATGGCTCAATAATTATGAACGCGCTATCAGAAACAACGGCAATCCGCGATTTTTCAGCGTCAGCTTTACGCCCGCGCAGCAGTGTGCGCCGAATTTTCCGAACACATTTTCCGGCAATCTGCCCGATTGTGCGAATTTACTGCGAAATATTGACGCGGTTTCGTCGGATCTCGTCAATATGTATGCGCTTCACTTTAATTTTCAAATCGAACAAGCCATTACCGAAAATATTTCTGTTTCAGTCGGATTTGTCCATTCCGCGGGTCGTCATCTTCCCGTGTATCGCGAAATTAACTGTCTGCCGACAGGCGCGACATTGGCAGACGGCAGACCGCTTTTCGGCATAATCAGCCCGAATTTGCCTTGCAGATTTCCAATTATTCCACTGTTCAGAAATATCCAAATGGTCGAATCCGTCGGGAATTTGCGCTACGACGCACTCGCTCTGCAACTGACGAAGAGATTCTCCGGCGGCTTGCAATTCAGCGCGAGTTACACTTTTTCAAAAGCAACCGACGACGCGCCCGACTTTAGTCTCGATGGATTAAATTTGTCGGACGCGAGTAATCGCACTCTTGACCGTGGGCTTTCGTCCGGCGACCAACGGCACACTTTTATAATGAGCCTGCTTTTTCGCCCGCAGTTCAATTTTGAAAATAAAATTTTTCGCTTGCTTTTCAACCAGAATCAATTCGGGATTATCGCATCTGCCAACAGCGGTGAACGCTTCAATATCCTTGCCAATTCAGATCTCAACCGCGACGGTTTCCGTTTTGACCGTCCCGTCGGAATCCCGCGCAACGCCGGTAAAACTCCAAATCAATACAACGTGGATCTGCGCTATTCGCGCTTTTTCAAATTCACAGAGCGTTACCGTCTGGAAGTTTCTGGCGAAGTTCAGAATCTTTTCAACATCAACAGCATCATCGGATACAGGGACGTTCTGGTTCCGGCAAACCCATTAACCGGCGAACTGATCGGCGCGCTGCCCGATTTTAAGGCGCGAAACCAATCAACCGCGCAGGAAAGCCGCCAAATCCAGCTGGGGTTCAAATTTATTTTCTAATTTACTTTTGCGTAGCTAATAATATTCACGCTTTAATTGTTATATGCATTGGCAAACTTCACGCCGCGCAATTTCGCTTGAAAAAACTCTCGTGATGGCGATCCTGAACGTCACGCCGGATAGTTTTTCGGACGGCGGTAAGTTTTTTTCCGTCGATGACGCTTTACGTCAAGCTGAAAAAATGATTGTCGAAGGAGCGGATATTATTGACGTCGGCGGTGAATCGACGCGCCCGCACAGCAAAAGAGTTTCGGCGGACGAAGAAATTCAGCGCGTCGTTCCGATCATCGAAGCGATTACGGAGCGTTTCTATATTCCGATTTCCGTTGATACGAGCAAAAGGGAAGTTGCGGAAAAAGCCATCGAAGCCGGCGCGGAAATTATCAACGATGTCTCGGGTCTGCGTTTTGACGAAGGAATCGCCGAAGTCGCGGCAGAATATAAAACAGGACTTGTTTTAATGCATTTGCGCGGAGCGTTCGAAACCATGCACGATCAAAAACCGGACTCGGATATCTTGCGCGAGGTTTCGGACGGTTTTTGTTGGAGCATTGAAAAAGCAAAAAGCTTCGGCGTCAACAAAAATCAAATCGCGCTTGATGTCGGAATCGGTTTTAGCAAAACCTTCGAGCAAAACTTAGAACTTATTTCAAAACTTGATAAACTCATTAAAGACTTCGAGAATTTTCCGATGCTTATTGGTGTGTCGCGCAAATCGTTTATCGGAAGAATTCTGAACGACGCGCCGGTCGATAGGCGGCTTTACGGAACGATCGCGGCAAATGCAATCGCCGTTTGGAATGGCGCAAATATTGTCCGCACTCATGATGTCCGCGAAACGGTTGAAGCTTTAAAAGTGATCGATGCGATAAAAAAACAGCTATGAGATTTGTTCGTTTATTCCTAATCTTTTGTTTCTTTGTTTTGGTTTCGGGTTTCACCGAATGTTATAAACCGGTAACCGAATCCGGCTTGCCGAAAAACATCAAAAAGATCGCCGTTCCGGCATTTCAGTTTGAAGTTCAGGGCGCGCGTTATCGCGTGGAATCTCGATTTACCGAAGCTGTAACGAAAGAAATAATAAAGCGCGGACGTGGGCTGCAGGTACAGGGCGGACGCGACGGAGCCGATGCAGTAGTCGAAGGCACCATTCGCAATTTTACTTTCACCGGCGTTTTGCTCGACCGCGAAGGGCGCGCGCGCATATATGAAGTAACTATCGTCGCAGCGGTGACGGTTCTCGATCTGCGCGAAAATAGAATTTTATACGATAATCAGAATTTTACTTTTCGCGATTCATTTGAATTTTCACAAGATCCGCGCTCGTTTTTTAACGAAGAAGATCCGGCGGTCAAGCGAATGGCGCGCGCCTTTGCCGAATCGGTCGTTTCGACGATCGTTAACGGTCTCGGTGTCCGCGAGGAAAAGAAATAGCCGCAAAAAGTCACAGAAAACACAAAAAAGAATGAGTGTAGATTTTTTAATGGATGAGTCAAGCGTAGAAGCAAGGATTTTCGAACTTTGCGATTTGGTTAGAGAAACGAGCTTTGCGATCCATCGCTATCATAAACATGGTCACCTTGAGAAGATTTAAAAAAACCTTAGCGAATCGTCTGCGCAAACACGGACTAAATATTCAGCAGCAGTTTCCTCTTATGGTTTTCGATGAGGACGATACGATTCTGGGTGAATACTTTGCAGATTTGTTTATCGAAAAATGCCTGATTGTAGAATTAATAGCTTGCCAGAATTTGATGGATGAACATGTTGCTCAAATCTTGGGGTATTTGCGTTCATCAAAAATCGAACATGGGCTCCTAATAAATTTTGGCTCGTCGAAACTTCAGATTAAAAAATATATTTTAAGTAAAGCGTGATTTTTGTGCTTTTTGTGCATCTTTGCGGCTGTCGTATCTATGAAAGTTTTATCGAGAGAAGATCTGCGTAACAAATTGAAACGACGTGAATTCGCGCCAGTTTACGTGCTTTTCGGCGCCGAAACATATTTGCGCGATCTCGCGGCAAAAACCATCGCCGATCTGCTTTTGAGCGGTTCCGCTCTGCGGGAATTTAACCAGATCGAACACAGCCTGCACACCGGCTCAATTTGGCAGGCGCTTGCCGACGCCGAGCAGTTTCCCATGATGGACTCGCATCGCGTCATAAAGATCACAGACGTCGTTGTCTCGGCGAATAGCAGTAAAGAAAATCTGCGCGAGGAAGACGAAGCGGTGCTTGAAAGTTATTTGCAGCGCCCGTCGCCAACATCAGTCGTGATCTTTGTCGTGAACGAATTAGATAAACGCCGGAAGATCGCTAAACTTCTGCTGGGAAATTCGACTGCGGTAGAATTTGAAAACCTGAAGGAACCGGATTTGCTCCGCTGGGCGCGCGAAAAAGCGCGAGAGGCGAATGCGGACTTTGAAGAAAGAGCTTTGGGGCGCTTAGTGAATCTTGTCGGCAACGAGGTTCGGAAATTGACGATGGAAGTCGAAAAGCTGGTGGTGGCGGCTTTACCGGAGAAATTAATTACGTTTGAGCTCGTGGATACTCTGGTTGCCAACACACGCGAAATTTCGAATTTCGATCTTACGGACAATTTGCTTGGCGGAAACAAAGTTCGAGCCATGCAGATCCTGAAAAAGATACTCGATGACGGCGCGGAACCATTGATGCTGCTTGGGTCGATCGCGAGTAATTTCCGGCGTCTTTTCACCGCAAAAGAGATGATGAACGAGGGCGTCGATCGCGTCGAAATCACGAACGTTATCCGAATGCCATACAATAAACAAGCGCATTTTCTTGAAACAGCTAGGCGGACCGAAACGGAAAGGTTTTCGTGGATAATGCGACGGATCGCGCAAACCGATCTGGCGATCAAGACTTCAAAAGGCGGCGGCGGACCAAAGGGCGCGCGCCTGCAGATCGAGATTTTGGTTTGCGAGCTGGCAACTCTTTAAAATAAAAAAAGGGAAGCTTGCCTCGAATTCGGCTCGCTTCCGTAAAAATCAAAAGAGAAAAACTATGAAATGCGGGAAACCTTATTTTGCCAAAGCATCTACGCGGCTTGTCAAGCGCGATTTATGACGCGCAGCCGTGTTTTTGTGCAAAATTCCTTTATTTACAGCTTTATCGATCAATGAGACCGTCGGCTGCAGCAGCTCGCGGCTTTGTTTTTTATCGTTTCCGGTCAAAGCAGCGCGCAGCTTTTTGATCTGTGTTCGGAGTTCGCTCCGGTTGCTTTTGTTTACCTCGCGGCGCTTTACATTTTGGCGATCGCGTTTTTCGGCTGATTTATGATTCGGCATTTATTACTCCGTATTCCCTTGTAAATAATGTGAAAGGATTCTCAAATTCGAGAAATTACAGAGTATATCTGTTAGGAAAAAAAGTGTCAAGATGCGGCTAGTAATCGAATTTCGAAATTATCGAATGCATTACGTCAACGAGCAGAACGGCGATCGGCGGGTAAAAAACGAGCTGCGGACTGTAACCCAAGATCCAATATTTATTGTCGGCAACGATCGAAGGTAAAGCGTTGTAGATCGAATCGCTAAAATAAATTCCGATAAAAAGTCCAACGCCTAAACTCAATCCGATCCCGATGATTAAAAAAGAGACTGCTTTTAGCCGCGTAAAGGGTTTAGTTTCCGGCTCGATTTCGTTAAAGATCGAATCGTGCAATCTTTCGTCGCTGTATGTGTAGCGCTCAAACGCGAGACGAAAGCGGTTGATAAGATGAATCGTTCCGACAATGAAAAGCGAGACGAGCAGAATTTGTCCAACGACGTTCAATTCGTCCCAAAAGCGAGGTTTGAATATCGCCACGACGCATGTCGAAAGAAAAAGCACAACGGTCGGGAAGATCACTCTTTGAAGCGCTGCCGTTTCGCGCCGTTCATCGGCAAGCATGCGGTCGATGATCTCGTTATAACGCCGCTCGTAAGCCATTTGCCGCCAGCGACGCGCGTGGGCGTTGTCCGACGAAAAAACCGAATCACCGTTTGTAATATTGTATTCGGCTCTGAGAACTTGTTGATCGTAATCGGCGCGCTGTTTTGGATTTCCAAGAATTTCGTATGCTTTCGCAATATCGGCAAAATCGACCGAATTTTTCTGAGAATTGCCGTTGACGTCTGGATGCAGTTTTCGCGCAAGGCGGCGATACGCCGATTTTATCTCGGCATTTGAAGCCTTCGGTGAAACTTTCAAGACTTTGTAGTAATTCACCATCGCAAGAAAATTTAGGTTGGGGAGCGGAAAAGCAGATGCAACAAAAACGCCTTTTTCAAGCAGGAAAATTATATCATAATTTGCTATTTTTTCGACAATTTTGTGCTCATTCTAAATCGTCGATCTGGAGCGCGATCGGATTTGCCCCGGAAATTTTTACCGCATCGATCACTTTTACGACTTCTCCATAACCGAAGGAACGCGGCGCTTTGATAAAAACCGCCTTCAAAATCTTTTCGCTTTCGGGAAGATCGCTTCTCGATTCCATTCCGTCGGCATAGACACCGTTTTCAGTTCGTTCCTTAAAAATTTCTTCGAGCCTTCGAATGAGATCTTCCGTTTTTTGAATCGATCCGACATCATTTTCTTTGTTCAAACGCAAACTTGAGTCATGTATTATTGAAACAACCAATGTGTACGGATGCGGCGTAACCTTTTCGTTTTGCTTCGGTTCCTGCGGTGTTTTGGTCTTGAAATCGGTCGGTTTTGCGGGCGCAATGACCATGAAGATTATCAAAAGAACGAGCAGCACATCGATCAATGGCGTTACGTTTATATTCGGCTTAGACATGAAATTTTCCTCCCATCGGGTTTCTAAATTAGACACCGCAACAAAAAAAAAGTTCCGAATCTGTTAAATTTCACCGTTTATCGCATTCAGCAGGGCTTCAGCTTTTGTCAGCGATTCGTCGTATTCGCTTTCGGGAATGCTGTCGATCACAATTCCGCCGCCGACATTAAAGATCGCTTCGCTATTTTTTACGACCATAGTTCGTATCGCGACGCTCAGATCGATCGAATTGGGAATGTGGAATTTGGAATTCGGAATTGAATATCCGATCGCACCCATCGAAAGACCGCGATTCGCAGTTTCAAGCTCGTCGATGATCTGCATCGTTCTAATTTTCGGCGCGCCGGTGATCGAACCGCACGGAAAAACGGCGCGAATTATCTCGGAAAAAGAAGTTTGTTCGCGCAACTCGCCGGCGACGGTCGAGACGAGATGAAAGAAAGTCGGATGTTTTTCGAGATCGCATAGTTTTTCGACATTCACGCTGCCGAATTTGCAAATTCTTCCGATGTCGTTGCGCAAAAGATCGACGATCATCGTATTTTCCGCGCGGTCTTTTGACGAATTTAATAATTCATTCTTTAATTCGCGGTCTTCTTCCGCATTTTTTCCGCGCGGGCGTGTGCCTTTAATTGGAGAAGTCAAAATTCGCCCGTCTTGAACTTTGAAAAACCTTTCCGGCGAAGCCGAAATGACGAAATCTTCACCCCTTTTCAAAAAAGACGCGAACGGCGCGGGATGATCTCGCCGCAAATTCCAAAAAATTTCCTGCGGCGACAGATCTTCAGATAACGTCGCGCGCAATTGCTGAGTAAAATTCGTCTGATAAGTATCGCCGCAGCGAATAAAATCTTTTATTTTTTCAATAATTTCGAGATATTCAGATCGCGTGAAGTTCGATTTCACCGCAACGCGAGCATCCGTTTCGCGAGAAATGTGCGGAAGGAAAGTCCGCGCTCCGTCTAAAAGATCTTTCTGAAGCTCATCAAATTCGCTTTCATTTCCGTCCAGAAAAGTTTTGCCGGTTTTGTAATCGTGAATCACCAAACAATCGAAAAGAGCAAGAAAAACATCAGGCTCCGCAAACGTCGAAATTTCTTTTTTTCGCGGTTTAATATTCTGGAGTTTCAAACCGAAATCGTATGAGATTGAAAAGATTGCGGCGAAATTCCTTGAAAGATTTTCTTCAAAAATTCTAAGTATTGTTCCGGCGTTTTCATTTGTAATTTCAAGAACTTCGACCGGTTTTATGCCGGCGATCAAAAGATGCGATCCCAAAAAAGAAACGCCGCAGCTATCGAGCAAGCAAACCTGTTCGGTTTTTGAGATTTCGAGCAACGATTTGGCGAGATCGTCGCCGGAAAGATTTATTTCGCGCACGTTCGAGATTTTAGCATGTTAATTTCACTTTTCTTTACGCGCAATTTTGCGTAAGATTCAAGACGAGTCAGTTCAAACGGCAAAATCAAAAATATGTCTTCAAATTTGTTGGATAAAAATTCGCTGCTCCGCGGAATCGGGCTGATCGCGGCGGTTTCAATAATTATCGGTAACGTGATCGGCACGGGTGTTTTCTTAAAAGCACGCGCGATGACGTGCAATGTCGGCGACCCGATCTGGGTCATTGTCGCGTGGGTTGCGGCAGGTCTTTTGTCGCTCGCCGGAGCGTTGACATATGCCGAGCTGACCGCGATGAAGCCGGAAGCGGGCGGTGAATATGTTTTTCTGCGCGATGCTTACGGGCGCGTTTGGAGTTTTCTTTACGGTTGGATGCAGATGTTTATCGCCAAAACCGGTTCGCAGGCGGCGGTCGCCGTTGCGTTTGCGGGATTTCTGAATGTATCGCTCGGCGGCAGCTTGAAAAAAGTGCTTTACACGACGACGATCTACGATTACACGTATGAATTGACGTCGCTTCAGATAGTCGCGGTGATGGCGATCGTTATCGTGACGACGATAAATTGCGCTTCTGTGATTTTTACCGGGCAGATCGCGACAGTTTTAACCTTTGTAAAAATCGCTTTGATCTTGATCGTCGGAATCGGCGCATTTGCGCTGGCTGACGGCAATTTTGCAAATTTCGGCTTGCTGAATCAAGGCGGAACGTGCGAAGGCGTCGCCGCAACCAGTATGTTCGGTGTTGCGGGAACGAGTTTTGCCGCCGGATTCGGCGCCGCAATGCTCGGCGCGCTTTGGGGTTACGACGGCTGGAACAATTTATCTTTGGTTGCAGGTGAGGTAAAAAATCCGCAGCGAAATATTCCACTCGCCTTGATCGGCGGAACCTCGCTGATCATGGTTTTGTATGTTTTCGTCAATATTGCATATTTTTATGTGCTTGACCCGACGGCGATCGCGAGCGTGTCTAAAGATTCTTCCTCCGTTGCGACCGAAGTTGCGGCAAAATTTCTCGGCGCGAGCGCAGTTACGTTAATGGCGATCGGTTTGATGGCTTCATCACTGGGAACTCTGCATACATCGGTTTTGACAGGCGCGCGCGTGCCGTATGCAATGGCGCGTGACCGTCTGATGCTTCCGGCGCTTGGAAAGATTTCGCAAGCGACGCGCGTTCCAATAACCGCGCTGCTTGTGCAGGGATTTTGGGCTTGCTTGTTGGCACTTTCGGGCTCATTTGATGCTTTGACAAATTACGTTATTTTCGGCTCGTGGATCTTTTACACGCTGACTACGGCTTCGATCTTTGTGTTTCGCAAAAAATATCCGAACGCTGAAAGACCTTATAAAGCTTTCGGGTATCCGGTCGTGCCGATTTTGTTCCTGATCGCGGCAGTCTGGCTTCTCGACAACACGATTCATACCGAACCGGTACAATCTTTAACCGGGATCATCTTGATTCTGCTGGGATTGCCCGTTTATTATTACTTGACGAGACGAAACCGAGGGGAAACGAGCGTTGGACAATAAAATGGACAGACGAAGCGGACGCGACCGCCGCGCTAACGAGAGATTTCCGGTCAATATCGAGATCGAATGGGAAGGTATGGTCGGGCGCAAAAACGGTACGATAAGCGATCTTAGTCCGACCGGATGTTTTGTGCTTTGCTCAGGCGAGGTCGAAGACAGCGAGAACGTAAAGATCTTTTTTCCTTTGACCGACGGCAGAAAAATTCAGTTTTGGGGCGAAGTCGTGAATCACGTTTTTGAGATCGGCTTTGCATTGCGCTTTATCGAAGTAACCGAAGCGCAGAAAGATTTCCTCGAAAAATTTGTCGATACGCTTCGAGGCGATTAGGCAAGAGCAAGAGTTTCCTCAACCTGTTTTTCTAATTTCGGCGGTAAGTCTATCGGCGAAAAGCGTACGTTGGAATAGAGATGATCTTCGCCTGATTCATCGATGATTCGCAGGTAATCCTGCGGATCGTTTGCGTAGGGTTCGATAATTGGGTAAATTTTGCGAACCTCAAGCGAAGCGGTGTAATCGCTATTATTTAAGCAGAGCGTAGCCGATAATTTTCATATTTTAATCCAATAACATTTTGATTTTCATATCGCGTTTGCCGATTTCGTGACACTCATACCAATGAATTTCGGCGTATCGAATCGAGCCGTCGGTCAGTTCAACGTAAGCCCTCGCTTTCAACTTTCGCCAAATTTTTCCGCCATAATCGCGTCGCAATTTTCCAATTCCCGGATGGACGTGCTCCGAGCGATGGTTTCCATATCGGTGATCGGAGGGATGATACGCCGAAATTCAAATCACAATTAAAATAAAACACTAATTTCAATTTTTTTAATCTTCCTTCAATTTTTCCAACGCCTCAAACGCGACTTCGCGGTCGTCGAAATGAAATTTGTCGTTTCCGACGATTTGATAAGTTTCGTGTCCTTTTCCGCAAATTAAGATAACGTCATTGGCGCGCGCTTCCGCGATCGCGCGGTGGATCGCGTCGCGCCGATCGGGAACGACACGATATTCACGACCGGTCTTATCCAAGCCGATTTTTATTTCCTCAATTATTTGCAGAGGATTTTCGGTGCGCGGATTGTCTGACGTAACAAATACGAGATCGCTGTATTGTCCCGCGACTTCGCCCATTGGCGCGCGTTTTGTTTTGTCGCGGTCGCCGCCGCAGCCGAAAACGGTGATTATTCTGCCCTCGGTCAGATCGCGCGCGGTTTGGAGCGTATTCAAAAGCGCGTCGTCCGAGTGCGCGTAATCGACAACGATCGCAAAATTACCGTCATGCGGAACGCGTTCAAAACGTCCCGGCGCGCCGACGCAGGTTTGCAAACCATCGGCGATCTTGTCTAAATCGTAACCAAGCTCTAGCGCCGCGGCGGTTGCCGAAAGCATATTGTAAACGTGTGGTTTTCCGACAAGCGGCGACGTGATTTTTCTTTCGCCTTCGGGGGTTTTTAATAAAAAAGACGTTCCTTTTATAAGCGAAACTTCGATATTTTCGGCGGTGAGATCAGCCTTTTGTTTTTGTGCGAAGGTTACAACTCGCTGCCCGTTTGCCTTTAATTCCGCGGCAAGATT
>JBGTFE010000051.1:0-1809 GCA_041747435.1 Pyrinomonadaceae bacterium
CGGCTCGGTCATCAAAGATTTGAACTGGGAATCGCGCTATTTGCTCGATTCGTTTCCCGTCGCCGTCTGCGACAACATTCGCATCAAGCGAAGTCGAGTTGTGAGAAGTGAAAAGTATCGCGGCTTTATGGCGAGCAAGCGCAGATATTTTTACGGCGTGCGGGTGCAGGTCATTACGACGGCTGACGGCATTCCGGTCGAGTTCGCCGTTTTGCCGGGAAAGTTTGCCGACCTCGAAGGACTGGCGCATCTGGCGTTGGAACTGCCCGCGGCTTCGCATTTGATTGCGGATTCGGCATATACGAATTATGAATGGGAAGATTATTTGCTCGAAGAAGAAAACATTAATTTTCCGGTGCAGAGAAAAAGCAACACGCGCCGCGCGGTCGAGCCGCGCTTGGAAGATTACAAAAAACTCTTCCGCAAACGAATCGAAACGGCATTTGGCGAATTGATGAAACTGTTTCCGAAAAAGATTCACGTTACTTCGTTCAAAGGCTTTCTACTAAAAATCTCGTTGTTCTTGTTTGCCTTTCAAATTGACAAGGCGCTCATCAACAACTAGCAACTTGGGTTAATTATTAAGTTCGGGCGGCGCGTTGGATTTATGACAGGCTCCGCAAAATTCCGGTTTTTTGAGAATGTCGTTCATCACGGCTCGTTTGTGATCGGTGATGTTTTTGATAATGTCTTCGTTTTTCGCTTCGCCACCCGTGCCTTTCCCGTTTTCGTCGAGCAAAAGATAGGGTTGGCGAATCGTATAACTGCTCGTTCCCGTGGGTTCGGCATCGGTGATCGAATGACAGACCGAGCAGGTTATCCCTTCTTCATCCATCGCCCTCGTTTCTTTGCTTCCGGTTACAAGTGCGCCGGAGAAAAGCGAAACCGGCGCGTGGCACGATTCGCAGTGCTGAATGAATTCGACACCGCGCGATTTTTCCAGTAGATCAACGCTCGCTTTGTAGAAAGGTTCTCGTCCCGAATTGCGATGGAGCGATTCCGACCACTCGGCGTGACTTTCCTTATGACATTCGACACAGCGCGAAGCCGGCATAAAATCTTTGGTCGGAATATAATCGCCGCTTTCGGTTTTAGAATTTGACGGGCTGAATTTTTTTTCGGGGATCGGCGGAACGGGACGCTTTCGCAAAAGGTTCGCTTGAGACACCACCATTGTTGCCATCGTGAAGAAGGTGAAAACAGTAACAATGAGAAATTTGATAAAGCGTCTGCTCATTAAAGAAGCATCGTGAAAGCCTCAGCACACGAAAAAATTCGTTAAACGCTGTCTATGCCTTATTTTCGTTTTTATGTTTGAGAAGCGGGAAGGTATCTCGATTATATGTGAGATAACATTTCGGTCTCAAACATTTCCCCTTTGCGAAATTATTTAACTGAATTAAGTGAACGAGTGATTATTAGTCAATTTCAAAGATTTTGCCAATTAAAAATTTATTGATTTCAAAATAATTTCTCTATGCGGATAATGTCAGAACCGTGAGCGGGAGTGACCGGCTCACCGGCGCGGCATAGCCGGTCGTTCCCGCTCACGGTTCTGACCCGTATAAATCGGACATATAAACGGTTAAGAAAACGCCTCTGAAATAATTGATAATTGAAAGTTGATAATTGATAAAGGTCGTTGGTCGGGCGGCGCATTTATCCATTATCAAATATCAACTAAGCACCCAAACAAAATTAACTCAAACTAAATTTATTTCAAGCCGGAGCGCGGGCATCCCTGCCCGCGTGTCTGCTTTTTTATTCACCACGAATTTTTTTATTCAACACTCGCGGGCAGGGATGCCC
>JBGTFE010000052.1:0-4864 GCA_041747435.1 Pyrinomonadaceae bacterium
GAGAAAAAGGATTGCTCGTCGGAAACTACTCATTGAGCCCGTTCTTGGGCGTCGGTTTGTGCATCGGCGCGGCATTTGTTGTTTTCTTTAATCAATTTGTCGCAATAAAAATGCGAGACAGAATGTTCCCGCAGGAAGCGCCCGTCAATCTTGCCTCAGACGAAGCAAAAAGCAGTGAAACGAACCAAGAAAATGAAGACTGAAATTTTTCTGATCACAATTTTTAGTTGTATTTTTCAAAATGGCTGCAACGCTGATCCGGTGAGCGATTCTGTTTCGTTTCCGAGGGAAACTGTTTCCACGCCAGCACCGGTTGAAAAATCAAAAATTGAAGAAATTAAGATATGCGCTGAAACGATAACAACGTTAAGCGGTGGAGATTTCGTTTTTCCGCGAATTTCGCCCGATGGCAAAAAGATCGCCTATTCAAAAGTTCTGGTCGAAGATACCGAATATGGAAAACAGGAAAATACCGAAGTTCTTCTTTACGATTTTCAGAGCCGAAAAACATCTGTTTTGCTTAATTCAAAACAGGCGAAAAAATATGCGGTTTATGCTTCTTTTGTCGCGGATTTTGAATGGATCGGCGCCAACCGGCTTCGCGCTTATATTTCCGACGGTGATGTCGATTCGATAATTTTGACCTTTGATACACAAACCCGCCGCGTGATAAAAAAAGAATATTCCGGTGCTAAAGATTATGATTACGAACGAATTTATCCGCGTGAAATGGAAGCCACATTTTTCCTTCTTGTAAAAAACTTTCCCGATATTCCGAAAGATGTTTTCAGGTCTGCTTTTGGCATCCAAAATGCATTCAAGATCGCAAATAAAGGTGTTGTTCTGCAATTTTGGCATACAGACTTCGATTCGAATATTTGGTATTTTGATCTTGAAACGAAGAAAAAGCATCTGCTTTTTGAAACAGAACGGATCAAAAACAGCGATTATGGCTTGAAAGGCGCGTTCGAAGTTCATGGAAAGATATTCTTTATTCACAAAAATCTGAACGGAACCGAATTTTTCACTTTTCAAGACAACAAGGTATCGGAAATTGCTAGGACAGAATTAAGCGGCGAGTTTGTGCCATTATTTTCGTCTAATGAAAAATCAATTTTTTTGCTCAAACAGCCGAATTTCCAGTCAGAATCAAAAAGCTCTCTCTGGCTTTTTGACGGAAGCAAGCTTAAGCGAATTACCGATGTGGAGGAACTAAGTGACGTCGCTATTGATCCATATGGCAAATTTATTGCTTTTAGTTTTTGGGCAAACCAAAATGAGCGATCTATTTCGGTGCGAAACATAAAATAAAAAGGCTTTCAACCAAATGATCAAAAGCCTTGAATATCGGGACGGCGAGATTTGAACTCACGACCTCTCGCACCCCAAGCGAACGCGCTACCAGACTGCGCTACGTCCCGTTAAATTGACTAATTAAGAGTAAAAACGATTGGAATGATTGTCAAATCAGCCTTTTTTCGCGCTCAGCATCTCCCGCAGCTCAAGTAACTGTCCGGCAAGATTCGAAAGTGCTTCCCTTTTTTCGCCGTCCAACTCCAATGGCTGATCCATCGCGGCATATTCATCCTGATAAAGTTCAAGCTGCTGCTGAGTCTTTCGTTTGACTTTCTTTTCGCCTGTGGAAATTTCCGTTTCTGAAGCGACGGGTTGCGGCGCTGTTTTTCCGCGGTTCGACTCGCGAAGCTCGGTTTGAAGTTTTTTCCGTGCCCCGGCGATCGTGTATTGATCCTGATAGAGCAGCTCTTTTACCCGGACAGCGATTTCCACATCGCGTCTTCGATAACTACGCTGCCCGGAGCGATTTTTTTGCGGCGAAAGCATCGGGAATTCGGTTTCCCAATAACGCAAAACGTGCGCCTGCACGGAAACGATTTCGCAAACTTCGCCGATCTTAAAAAATATTTTCTCCGGGATGACAATCGCCGATTGTCCCATATTTGATCCTTTTTGTGTTAAAGTTTTTTATAATACCCGTCGCCGTTATTGTATGAATTTAGTAAATTTATGTCAATAGGATTTTTATGAAGTCGGAATTTGAGTTAATAGATTACTTGAAGCGTAAAAGTTTGGATTCTTTGAAAGCTCATCCAAAACTTCAAGTCGGGATCGGTGATGATTGCGCCGTAATTTCAAAAGACTCGAAAACGGATACGGTGATCACTTCCGATCTGCTTATCGAAGGAGTCGATTTCAGGCTCGAATGGATGATTGCAGAACATCTCGGACACAAAGCGCTCGCCGTTTCCCTTTCCGATATTGCTGCGATGGGCGCAAAGCCGGTTTGGGCGATGCTCTCGATCGGACTTCCCGCGAAAATCTGGAAAACGAATTTTGTCGATGAGTTTTATGAAGGCTGGTTTGAACTCGCAAGGAAATTCGGCGTTGCGCTCATCGGCGGCGACGTCTCAAAAACGCCCGATAAGATCGTGATCGATTCGATCGTCGGCGGCGAAGTTAAAAAAGGAAAGGCAATTTTGCGTTCGGGCGCAAAAGCGGGCGATCTGATCTTTGTAACCGGAAGCCTTGGCGGCGCTGCGGCGGGTTTGAAGCTTTTGGAGAAAGGCGAAAGATTTAAGAAAAACTCGAATAAATCTATCCAAAATCTTCTGATGCGTCAGCTCAAACCGGATCCGCAAACGGAAATCGGACAAATTATTGGCGAAAATGGTCTCGCGACCGCAATGATCGACCTAAGCGACGGACTTTCTTCGGATCTTTCGCATTTGTGCTGTGCAAGCGGCGTCGGCGCGCGCATCTTTGCCGATAAAATTCCGGTCAATAAGAATCTAAAAAAACTTTTTCCAGACGCGCTCGATTTTGCGCTAAACGGCGGCGAAGATTTTGAGCTGCTTTTTACTGTAGATCCGAAAAAATTATTAAAGTTTGAAAAAGAGTTGACAGACTTCCCGGTCGAAAATGTCGGAGAAATTGCCGCGAATCCGGAAATTCGCATCTCCGACAGCACAGCGACTAAAATTTTGGAGCCGAAAGGTTTCCGGCATTTCTAGCTTACCGATCGATCAGTTATTCGCATAGCGTATCTCGCCAACGAGCGGCGCTTCGATTATGACTTGCCGGCGATCTACTTTCTTGTACTTCGGAGAATTGAGATGTTTGTAGATCGCAGCACAAATGACAAAGCCAAAGGTCAACGCGAGGACAAATAAAAATCCAAACCATGATTCGAACGTCAGCAATACGATGAACGAGAGTGGAACGCCGAGCACGAAACCGACCGAACTGGCAGTGGAAAACGTGGCGGATCTCCCAAATCTCGACCAGCAATCAGTACAAAAAGGAGCGGTTAATTTATGTCTTACTTTCAGACAGAGAATAAGAATAAGCATCGGAATAATTCCGATAAATGCTCCAATATACGCGATTGGCGGCACGTATTCTTTTTTGAAATTCTGTATTTGGACGCTCTCCCTGCTGCCGCACTTTACACATAGCATCTGAGTGTCGGCTTGAGGAAGAATCTCTCGCCCGAACGCGTCAAATGCAGGCGGTGGAGGCGGAGTTTGATAAGGCTGGTACGGATTTTGGTAAGCGGCAGCTTGTTGTGAATTCGCCTGATACGGGCGTTGTGCTGCGATATTTGTAAATTCATTT
This sequence comes from Pyrinomonadaceae bacterium, assembly GCA_041747435.1. Classification (GTDB taxonomy): domain Bacteria; phylum Acidobacteriota; class Blastocatellia; order Pyrinomonadales; family Pyrinomonadaceae; genus JBGTFE01. Next base: position 3,634 of record JBGTFE010000052.1, read on the forward strand.
AACGGCTGCTGGCATCTCTTGCAGTGTGTCTCAGTGCTGAAATTGACGAGCCTGCAGTTGGCGCATTTTATAGACGACATAGGTTTTATCCTTAGTTGGTGATCAAGGTATGGTCGCGATGAAGTTGGGAAATCGACCATTCATAGATTAACCGATTCTGGCTTTGCGATTCAACAACTTTTTTTGACGAGCTTTCACGGCGTAAATTTGTTTTTTTTTATTGAAAACGACGCAATTCGGGAAAATTTCCCGAAATTAAGAAAAATTTGTATACAAATCGCGTAAAAATCATTTAATATATTTCCAGTAACTATCAATTTGCTCGGTATTTGCGGTAAAATCTCATTTGATTTTTGGTCTCGTTATATTCAAGCAAAAAATTTTGGAGGTGATTTGATTGATAACGGGTAGAGTTTTGCTTTTGAACTTCTCGTACGAACCGCTCGGCACGATCGGCGTGGCGCGGGCGATCTGTATGTGGTGGACGGGCAAATTAACAGTTGAGGAAAACGACGGCGTAAATGTTTTGCATTCGCCTTCGACGACGATTCCGGTGCCGTCGGTGGTGCGTTTGCGGACGTATGTCCACGTCAAGCGCCGCCGCCAGGAAACGACGATGAAGCGCGCGCGAATCTATATTCGCGATCGCTATCGCTGCCAGTATTGCGCGGAGCACAAGCATGCGAAAGATCTGACGCTCGATCATATTCTGCCGCGCGCTCAAGGCGGCGAAAGCTCGCCGCACAATCTCGTGACGGCTTGCGTAAAATGCAACCAGCGCAAAGGCAATCGGACACCGGAGCAGGCGCGGATGCCGCTTTTGACGTCGCAAAAATTGCTGCGTCTCGGTCTCGATCACGTTTTGCTTTGTCATTACGCCGAATCGCGCAGCGAATGGAGAAAATATCTGTTTATGGATGAAATTGCTGAAGAAGAGCAACAAATAGCCGCATAGAATGTGCGCAATGTTTGAACGAAAAGCTTCTTGCTTCAAAGGCAAGAGGCTTTTTAGTTTGGAGTGGAGCGCGGACGCCGTCGTCCGCAATGAACGCGACGCGTTCACAGACGACTGCGGCGTAACCGATACTAGAAATCATGAGATATAAAACCGAAGACGAAATTTTAACTGTCGTAAAATCCTTTGAAGACGGCACGATTTCGCGCGACGATTGGACGCACGCCGAGCATCTCGTAGTCGCGCTTTATTATCTTTCAAATCACGATTATGAGA
>JBGTFE010000053.1:0-4129 GCA_041747435.1 Pyrinomonadaceae bacterium
GGCGGGGAATTGACCGATCCGCTTTATGCGACGACCAACAGTTTCGGCGGATACAGTTTCGATGTTCCCGTCGGGTACACGTATTTCGTAACCGTCAGTTCGAGAAAATATACTTTTGAAAATCCGACGCAGATCGTTACCGTCAACGATAATATCACCAACGAAGATTTCATCGCGGGCGAACAGTAAGACATAACATAACTCAGCACAGGAAAGCGGGCTTTGTCCCGCTTTTTTTGTTTGGAGCAAGGTGAATTAAAGAATGCGTTTTGAGTTGAGTCTTTAGACGACCATTGTGTGCTAACCAAGATTTGCCGCCAAATGTTCTTGGAAAAATATATACCGTATAAGTTTTTTGGATTTAGCGGCGAGAGCCGCTAAATTGACGGTATTTATTTTTCAAAGCGGGAATCAAAACCTCGATCAAATTTCTTCCTAACTTAATTTGTCAGCACAGCTACCTAACAATTTATCTTTTGCACCCTTACTGACGTGCGGGTTTCTGTCCTTTTTTTCAAGGAGTTTTCACTCTTTCACATTTTTTTCGTTATAATTCACGAATGTCCATCTACGAAAACCTGTCGCCGATCGATCTGGAAAAGATCAAAACTTATGAACTCGCTTCGCGTCCGAGTAAGGTTACGACCGCGAATTTTGCGTCGCCGACTGCAGCGGACGATTCGTTGAAAGATTTTCTCGGCAAATTGCCCGATATTCTCGCGGTTCGCGCGCTGCGTGAAATTGCGGCGCGGATCAGACGCGCAAAAGCCGCCGGAAAGCCTATTATTTGGGGAATCGGCGGGCACGTCGTAAAAACGGGGCTCGCGCCCGTTATCATTGATCTGATGGAGCGTGGATATGTTTCGGCAATCGCCGCAAACGGCTCGGTTTTGGTTCACGATACGGAGATCGCGCTTGTCGGGTTTACGTCGGAAGATGTTGACGCGACCCTTAACAGCGGCGATTTTGGCGCGGCGCGCGAAACCGGCGAGATTCTGAACAAAGCCGCAAAAAGCGCGCAGGCTGATGTGATCGGGCTCGGCGAGGCGATGGGCAGGGAAGTTTCGAAAAAAGATGCGCCGAATGCGGGCGTTTCGCTTTTGTGCGCAAGCTACAAAAACAAAATTCCGGTGACGATTCACGTCGCCATCGGCGCGGATATCGGGCATTTTCACGCGAGCTGCGACGGCGCGGCGCTCGGCGCGGCTTCACACACGGATTTTCGGCTTCTGTGCTCGATCGTAAAAGAATTAGACGGCGGCGGCGTTTATCTCAATATCGGCTCGGCTGTCGTTTTGCCCGAAATTTTTCTAAAAGCGGTGACCGTTGTGCGCAATCTCGGCTTTCCGCTCGACGACATCACGACCGCGAATTTTGACTTTATTCAGCATTACCGTCCAACCACAAACGTCGTGCGCCGCCCTACGATGGGCACCGGACGCGGTTTTTCTATAACCGGGCACCACGAAATTATGATCCCGCTGCTGGCGGCGGAGATTCTTTGCGGTGATTGAAAAGTAGCGCCGCCATCCTGGCGGCTGTTCATGACGGCATCTTGCCGTCAGAATCAACCCAATTTTCAATAATCCTTTTCTTGAGTAACGTCGGCAGGATGCCGCCGCGACAGCCAGCAAGATGCTGGCGTTAAATAAAATTTTCTTGTCACGAACTCGACACGCGCGGTGTTCCTCAAATAGAAAACGCAATTTTCAAAAATAAATTTTGGAGGATATTAAAATGAGAGATATTTTTACGCATTCACAGCGCTGGTGCCTGCTTATCGCGGTGGTTTGTTTTTCGGGACTTATTGTTTCGGCGCAAAACAAGACGGACAAGCAATATAAAACGAAGGAATTTTGCTCGGAGAATTGGTCGAACGACGATAAGGTTACGTTTCGCGAAGTTCGCGAGATGACCGTGCGCTCGACGGGTTTGCTCGACGTTAACGCCGGGCGCAACGGCGGTATCTCCGTAAAAGGCGAAGACCGCTCCGACATTTTGGTTCGCGCATGCGTCAGAACCTGGGGCGATACGGAAGCCGCAGCAAAAGCGCTTGCCGCAACAATTCGCATTGTCGGTGATTCGACGATTCGCACGGAAGGCGCTTCGAACGAACACGGCTGGTCGGTTTCATATCAGATCTCGGTTCCGCGTGCGATAAACCTAAAACTTGAAACTTTTAACGGCGGAATCAGCGTCAAAGGCGTTGAGGGAACGATCCAATTCAAGGCGACAAACGGCGGCGTCAGTCTTCACGAAGTTGCAGGCGATGTGACGGGCAGAACAACGAACGGCGGCATTTCGGTTCTGTTGGCGGGCAATAGCTGGAAAGGAAACGGGCTCGACGTCGGGACGACAAACGGCGGCGTGAGCTTGATGATACCGGAAAATTTTGCGGCGCGGGTGGAAGTTTCGACCGTTAACGGCGGATTTCGAAGCGACATCGACGCATTAAAAGTGGAAAAAGACGACAACTACCGCACGCGCGGCGTAAATATCAGCAAAGATATTAACGGCGGCGGCGCGCTTGTCCGCGTGGCAACTACAAACGGCGGCGTCAGTATTGGAACGTCTGCGAAATATTGATCGCTGCTTGAAATTTGATGAAAACAAACTCCGTTTTCGAGCGGAGTTTCTTTTTGCGTTGAAAGCCCGTAAAATTTATGCTTTCCTTTATTAGTTTGTGTTTGCGCAAAAAGCATGCGGGGAGAGTCCAAACCACGAAAACAGACGAAACAACACCAAAAAGAACAGCCGTGTTTCGTGTTACTTCGCGTTGGTTCGTGGTTAAGCTTTTATCCATTGCGACAAATCGTGCCGGAGAAAATTATGAAGAAGTTCTTTTTGATCGTTATCGTTATATTGACCTGCGCTGTCTTAAATATTGCGCAGGCGAACGGCGAGCATTACCGCATTTTTGACGCAAAAGGGAAACCGGCGGCATTCGACGACATCGTGAAAGCGATCGGCGAAACCGACGTAGTTTTTCTCGGCGAGCAGCATGACGACGCGACGGCGCACGCGCTGCAAATGCAGATCTTCAAAGCGGTTTTTGAAAAATATGCAAAAGAACGGCGCGTCACGCTTTCGCTGGAGATGTTTGAGCGCGACGTTCAGACGGTTTTGGATGAATATTTGAACGATCTGATCTCGGAAACGCATTTTATTTCCTCGAGCCGCGCGTGGGGAAACTACAAAACCGATTATCGCCCGCTGGTCGAATTTGCAAAGGCGAATAAACTCGACGTTGTCGCCGCAAACGCGCCGCGGCGTTACGTGAACATGGTTTCGCGGCTCGGACGCGATTCGCTCAACCGGCTTTCGCGCGAGGCAAAAAAATCGCTCGCGCCGCTTCCTTACGCCGACGCATCGGAAGCTTATACAAAAAAATTCGCGGCTTTGATGGGCGGAATGACGGGTTCCGTCAACGCGCACACGCCGATGCTAAACGCGCAAACGCTTTGGGACGCGACGATGGCTTTTTCCGTCGCCGAGTATCTAAAACGAAATAAAAAAGCATTGGTCGTCCATCTAAACGGCAGCTTTCACACGGAAAATCGACTTGGAACGGTCGAGCATCTGCTGAAATACAGGTCGAAAGCTCGGGTTTTGGTTGTATCGATGAGATACGAAGATGATTTTAAGAATTTTGACAATTCAAAACACGCGGATCTGGGCGATTTTGTGATCTTGACTGATGCGAAACAGCCTAGAAGCCAAAGATGAGCACAATTGTTCCGTAGGAATCGATGTAAATAGCCCAGCGATTTATCGCTGGGTATGATCGAAAAACCAAACGTTTGAGTCCCGTAGGGACGACAGAATTTTTAGTTGTTCTGCCGTCCCTACGGGACTCAACTTTTACCGCTGAAATTTTCCCGACCGTAAGCGGCAGGGCTATTAACATTTGTTCCTTCGGAACAATTTTTTATTTACTTTTGATCGCGGTAAACGGAACGACGGGAATTCCCGAGCCCGAGATAGTTCCCGACATTTTTTCGCCGTCTATCGTGCCTTCCATTTGCAGAGTCAACGCCTGACCTTGAAAATTAACGTCAAACGTCGCGGTAAAATTCTTCCCGCTGATCTTTCCGTCACGAATGTTTCCATCGCCAACGGCGGACGTCGT
>JBGTFE010000054.1:0-8236 GCA_041747435.1 Pyrinomonadaceae bacterium
GGCGCGGGATACGAAACGACGACGCAGGCTCTCGCGTGGACTTGGTATCTGTTGGCGAAACATCCTGAAATAGAGGACAAACTTCGTGCGGAAATTTCAAATGTGCTGGGCGGGCGCACGCCGACTTTTGAAGATTTACCAAAGCTGAAATATACGCTGATGGTCTTTCAGGAAGCGATGCGGCTTTACCCGCCGATTTGGATGCTGTCCCGCGCCGCAATCAAGGCGGACGAAATCGGCGGCTATCGCGTCCCGGCAAATTCCGAGATTTTATTGTTGCCATACATTACGCATCGAAATCCTAAATACTGGGAAAAACCCGAAGAATTTTATCCGGAACATTTCTCGCCGGAGAAAGTTGCGGCGCGTCCGCGTTTCGCATACTTCCCGTTCGGCGGCGGGTCGAGACAGTGCATCGGCAACAACTTTGCATTGATGGAAGCACAGATTATTATTGCGACAATTACGCAGAAATATCGATTGCACCTGACAGATGAGCAGCCGCTTAAACCTGAAACTTCCGTTACGCTGAGACCGGGCAGAAGTTTGAAAATGACATTGCGGCAAGTGTAAAAACAAAGCTGCGCATAATCACTTGCCGCGCACAACAAATCGTTGGACGTAAGGGCAAAACAGCCACTCTTTAAAAACTTTTGTGGTAAGATTTAGCTTGTCCGTAGCTGGTTTTGCTTCACCTTAGCTTAAGTGTTTTTTGCTTCGCGGAGAATTATTTTTGCCTACAATCTAAAGAAATAGATAAAATCGAATCAGAATGAAGTTCAGCAACATAATCATTTATCTTATTGGAATTCCTGCCGTCGGGAAATACACAACTGCCAAAGAAATCGGACGGCTGACGGGCGCGAAAGTCGTTGACAATCAACTTATCAATCTGCCCGTTTTCACCGTCGTCGGTTATGACGGAACGGATGCTTTTCCATTTCCGAAAGGCGCAGGGGCGCATATCGAAAAAATTCACCGAACTGTTTTAGCGGTTATCCGCGATTTCTGTCCGCCGGAAGACAGCTTTGTTTTTACAAATGTTTTAGACGCGAATACGCCTTCGGACCTCGCGTGGTATCGCCGGATTGAGCGGGTGGCGAAACGGAGGAAAGCCGAATTCTTTCCCGTTTGGTTGACTTGCAAGACTGAAAAGATTTATCAGCGCAAGAATACGCCGGAACGCAAAGCGCGATTCAAAGAAACCGATTTAACTTCGATCAAGTGGTGGGCTGAAGAATTTGAAATTCTCAAAGTGCCGCATCCGAACGCGCTGACATTGGATACAACACACTCTCAACCGGAACAAACAGCGCGGCGTATTGTGAAACATGTGCAGAATATTACTCGCGGTTAAGGTTTTTGAAAACTAGTTTTTAGGAGTAAAAAATGAAATCGGATTCTACAAAAAATTCAGAGAACTTTGATAATTCGGATGTCGCCGAACATTTACGCGGCATCGAAAAACGGCTGGCAACCGCCTGGATCGATGGCGACCGTTCATATATTGAGCAGATTCTCGCCGACGACTGGAGCGTTATTGATTTGACTGGACGGATTCTTAAAAAGGCTGAGGTGCTTGAGGAAGCGTTCGGTTCGGGAGACCGGCAAATTGTTTCGATGCAGATCGACGAAATCAATGTTCGCCCGTTTGGAGATTGGGCGATCGTTACCGGCAGGACTCAGGCGGCTGGTCAGTATCAAGGCGAAGTTGCCGAAGTTACGCTTCGATTTACGGATGTGTTTGCGTATCGCTCTGACAAATGGCAAGTCGTCGCATCGCAAGCTACTATGCTCGGTCAATAGCGTTGCCTGGCAAAAATAACGAGCGGCACAAATTCAAATCGGCGGGAATGAAGCAAAGTTTAAATCGTTTCTTCTTTCTCTTGCCCGGCTAAAAATAGGTAAGAATACATTGCGATTCCCGTCAAAATTCCCGTGCCGAATTTCACTGCGGCGGGCAGATCAGCCGGCGAAAGAAAACCTTCTATCGTTCCGGCAATAATGAGCAAAAATGCGCATCCGATCACTATTCGCGCCGCTTCCATTCCCTTTTTCTTTAAGGCTTTTCCGCGCGTAAGATCGCCCGGATTTATCATCGCGTAGCCGATCATCATTCCCGCGCCGCCGCAAAAGAAAATGCACGAAAGCTCGATCACGCCGTGCCCGACGACGAATGCGGCAAGTTCATTGCCGAAATTCGCGTCGATCTTATAACAAACCGCAAAAACACTGCCGAGACGCAATCCTTCAAATGCGAGATCGTAAAACGCGCCGACGCCGAAAAATGCGCCCATCGCAAAAACGCGAAACGTTACCAAAACGTTATTGCTCATTATCGCGGTTGCGCCGATTTGATTGGCATTATTGAGGTCGAGCCACCATTTGTCGTTGGCGCGGACGGAGTTGCTTACGTCTGCATAGACGAACTGTGAAAACTCCAAATTCTGCCACGTCAAGCCAAAACCGATAACCGCGCACAAAGCAAAAATGCCGAACGCGACCGCCATATAGCGAATATTTTTTCGAAATGTTCGCGGAAATTCCTCCGTGAAAAATTTCCAAACCATACCAAGACCCTGATTTTCGGCGCGATAGATCTTTCCGTGCGCTCGAATTACAAGGCTGTTCAGATAGTTGACGAGTTTTGGGTCGCGGGTTTCGGCACGCGCAATCGCGAGATCAGCGGCGGCGCGGCGGTAGAGCTCGCCAAATTCGCGAACTTCGGCTCGCGAAAGCCCGCGAATAGAAGAAGTTTCGAGAATTTCGAGCAATCCTTCCAGGCGTTCCCAATTATCTTTTCGGTCGTCGATAAAACGATTCATAAGGATTTTAGATTTGCGATTTGCGATTTGCGATCGGGCGTCGATTTGAGGCTCGACAGCTCAAAATCGCAATTTAATTTCGACCGCTGGCTAAAAAATAAATTATGACACAGAATTTCAAAATGCTCATTTGCAATCGCAAATCGCAGATCTAAAATCGAAAATGTCCGAAACGCATTGCCAATCCAAAATCCGAAATCTAAAATCTAAAATCAGTCGTGTCCGAAGAAGCAAAAAAATATCACGAAGAAGAGGCGATCGAAAAGACGTATGACTGGCGTGTTGCGAAGCGCCTTCTGCGTTATCTGAAACCGTATTGGAAGATCGCGGCGGTCGCGCTTGTTTTGACTTTGCTGCTGAATATTCTCGGAAGTTTGCAGCCGTGGTTTACAAAACACGCGGTTGACGATTACATCACGCCGCGCCAAACCGACGGTTTGTGGATTTTCGCGCTCGCTTTTTTAGGACTTTTTCTTTTTCGATTTCTATTTTCCTATTCGCAGGAAATTTTGCTCAATGTGGTCGGGCAAAAAGTGATGTTCGATCTCAGAAGCGAGATCTTTACAAAGCTTCAGCGCCAGGAAGTTGCGTATTACGACAAAAACCCCGTCGGGCGAATTCTCACGCGTTTGACGAGCGACGTCGACGCGCTGAACGAGCTTTTTACAGCCGGCGTGATCGACGTTCTCGGCGATCTGGTGATCATTTTCGCGATCATCGGAATGATGTTTTGGATGGATTGGCAGCTCGCGCTCGTTTCGCTTATCGCCGTTCCGCTGCTTTTTACCGCGACAAATTGGTTTCGTAAACGCGCGCGCGTCGGCTTTGATAAAGTTCGCACGCGAAACGCGCGGCTCAGCGCTTTTTTGCAGGAATATATTTCCGGCGCGCAGACCGTTCAGCTTTTTAACGCGGAAGGAAAAGCGCGGAGACGTTTCGCCGCGATCAATAACGATTATCGCAACGCGAATATCGAGACGATCTATTATTACGCGATCTTTTATCCGATGGTCGATTTTATCGGCGCGATCGGGATCGCCGTCGTTTTGTGGTTTGGCGGTTACCAAATTTTGACCGGTCTTTCCGCGAGCGGAACGGCTTTGACGATCGGCACCGTCATCGCTTTTACGCAATATTCGGGCTTGCTTTTTCAGCCGATACGCGATCTTTCTGACAAATTCAACATTCTGCAGGCGGCGATCGTCGCTTCGCACAGAGTCTTTATTTTGCTCGATCTGCCGGTTCAAATTCAACAGCCGGAAAAACCGAAAAAAAGCGGTAAGGTCGCCGGAAAGATCGAATTTCAGAATGTTTGGTTTGCGTATAAAGAGAATGAATGGGTTTTGAAAGACGTCTCGTTTACCGTTAATGCGGGCGAATCGATCGCGCTCGTCGGGCACACCGGTTCGGGAAAAACTACCGTAACAAATTTATTGATGCGATTTTACGATGTGCAAAAAGGCAAGATTTTGCTTGACGGCGTTGATGTTCGCGATTGGAATTTGCAGGATTTGCGTGAGAATTTCGCCGTCGTTTTGCAAGATGTCTTCCTTTTTTCCGGCTCGATCGCAAATAATATAAGGCTTGGAAACAAAACGATTTCGGACGAAAAGATCGTTTGGGCGGCAAAGGAGGTTCACGCCGACGAGTTTGTCAGACAACTTCCGGAAGACTACCGCGCCGAGGTTCGCGAACGCGGAAGCGGCTTGTCGGTCGGGCAAAAACAGCTCGTGAGTTTTGCGCGCGCGCTTGCTTTTGAACCTTCGATCCTTGTTTTGGATGAGGCTACCAGCTCGATCGATACCGAAACGGAGCAGCTTATCCAGCAGGCGGTGAATCGTGTGATGGACGACAGAACTTCGCTGATCGTCGCTCACCGGCTTTCAACGATCCAGCGCTGCGATCGAATTATGGTTTTCCATCACGGCGAGCTGCGCGAAGGCGGATCGCACAACGAATTATTGACGAAACGCGGGCTTTATTGGCGTCTTTATCAATTGCAATACGTCGAAGACAAACTCAAAAATCCCGCGCTCGGAAGCAGCGACATACAGTTGGAAACGGGTTCTGCCGGTTGATCGTTTTTTTTCAATCTGACTTATAGTTTTTTGATTTTAAAGTTATAATTTTCGAATACGTCCTAATTTGTTGATGGAGTTTATCAAATTGTCAGAAAATAACAGCGACTGTATTCTCGAAAAACATCCGATCTCAGTCCGGAAAATTGCTGTGGCAAATTTACCGACGGAACACGGAGATTTTAAGATCGCCGGATATCGTTCGCTGACAAGCGACGAGGAATTTGTCGTTTTATTCAAAGGCGAAATGAGAAAAGAAATACCGACGCTCGTTCGGATCCATTCGCAGTGTCTGACCGGCGATGTGTTCGGTTCGGTGAAGTGCGACTGCGGTCCGCAGCTTCATGAAACAATGGAATTGATCGAGAAGGAAGAGCGCGGCGCGATCGTTTATCAGCAGCAGGAAGGACGCGGTATCGGGATCATCAACAAAATTCGCGCGTATGCTCTTCAAGATGAAGGCGCGGACACGGTCGAGGCAAATGAGAAGCTGGGGTTTGCCGTTGACGCGAGGCAATATCAGCAATGCGCGGAAATTCTTTTCGATCTGGGACTTTGCAAAGTTCGCGTGATCTCGAATAATCCGGACAAGCTTAAAGCGCTCGAAGACGCGGGATTGCAAATAGTCGAGCGCGTTCCGATAGAGATCGCATCGGAGCAACCGGCGGCGCACTATTTGCGTATAAAAAAAGAAAAATTAGGTCATTTGATTAATATGTAAGGAGTGAAGTTATGAAGACAATTATTTTTGGTTCGATTTTAATCGTATTAGGTTTTGTAATTTGCCCCCCACTTTCGTTCTCAAAAAGTAAACTCCCTCCGTCAACATCCGCAGAAGAACATAAAGCCATCAATGTCATATATGTTCAAGTTTACGACCCTTCCGGACGAGCGGTTTCTAATCTTTGGGTGGAACTTATGAACGAACTATATCAGTCGCTCAGAAGAGGACAAACCGATAATTCGGGAAGAATTGTTTTTTCCGGCATTTCCTCGGGCTCCTTTAAAATAAAGGTTTTTACCACGGGAACAAGTTATCTTACACAGACACAAGATGTAACACTTATTAATTTTGGCAGTGGCGATTCAACAAGTAGTGATTCCGCCTATGTTGATTTTTACTTAAGATTAGATAAACAAAAAGTGTCACTCGGGCTAGAGGGAGTAACTGACGTAGTCTTTGTTCAAGAAGTACCCGAACCCGCACGTAAATTATTCAATAAAGGTGCCGATCTATTAAAAGAAGACAAAGAGGCTGGGCTTATTGAACTTCAGAAGTCAATAGATATTTTTCCCAACTATTATGACGCTCTTAATTTATTAGGGACACAATTTGCCATTAGGAAAATGTATGGGAAGGCTGTTCCTCATCTAATAAAAGCGATCGAAATTAATCCTCGCAGTTTTTCCGGTTATTACTCATTGGGATATGTAAGTTTTTACCTAAATCATAGAAAAGAATCCATTGAGGCTTTTAGAGCCGCAACGATTCTTCTTCCAAAATCTGTTAATGCCCAACTTTGGTATGGAACTGTTTTAAGACTAGAAGAAAAATATGATAATGCTGAAAAAGCGCTTAAACTTGCAAAAACTTTAAGTAAGAAACAACCCATTGCCGAGATTCATTGGCAATTGGCATTACTTTACAACAAGCTTGAACGGAACGAAGAGGCAGCGGACGAATTAGAAAGTTACTTGAAAATTCTGCCTGATTCGCCTGACGCCAAAAAGATAAAAGACCTAATTGCCCGGTTGAAAGGCAAAAACAAAAAGTAACCGGAACATCACCAGATCTTGCAGATGTCCGCGCGAACCATCGTATCGCCCTGCTTGCAGCCGAAGGCTTGAGCAAATTGCGGCATATTCGACATCGGTCCGTTGACGCGCCAGCGCGGCAGCGAATGCGAATTGCCTATAACCTGCGTGCGTTCGGCTTCTGCTGTATATTTTCCAGCCCAGACCTGCGCCCAACCAAGGAAAAATCTCTGTTCGGGTGTGAAACCGTCAATGTCGGCTTGGCGTTTGCCGTCTTTCATCGAACGCTGAAATGCATCATAGGCAATCGTCAAACCCGCAAAATCACCGATATTTTCTCCGAGCGTCAATTTGCCGTTGATGAAAAGATTTGGCTGCACTTCGTAACCGTTAAACTGTTTGACGACGCACATTGCGCGTTCTTCAAATTTCGCGCGGTCCTCGTTTGTCCACCACGATTTGAAATTTCCGTCGGCGTCGAATTTACTTCCCTGATCGTCAAAACCGTGCGAGATTTCGTGTCCGATCACGCCGCCGATCGCGCCGTAATTAATGGCGTCATCCGCGTTGAAATTAAAAAACGGCGGCTGCAAAATTCCTGCCGGAAAAACGATTTCGTTAAAAACACCCGAATAATAAGCATTGACCGTAGGCGGAGTCATAGCCCAGCGCGTGCGGTCAACGGGCTTTCCGATGTCCCGCAAATTACGTTTGATCTGAAATTGACCGGCATTGTAGGCATTTTCGAAATACGACTTGCGGCTGATGATCAAACCTTGATAACCGCGCAAAACGTCCGGGTAGCCGATCTTACGTTTGAATGTTGAAAGCTTTTTTTGCGCCTGAACTTTTGTTTCCGCGCTCATCCAATCGAGATCGCTGATGCGTTCTTTCATCGCGACAAATAGATTATCGATCAGTTCGTTCATACGCTTTTTCGCGTCGGGCGTAAATGCGGTTTTAACGAACTCCTGCCCGAGCGCTTCGCCGACACTGCCGTCGGTAACTTGAACGCATCGTTTCCAGCGCGGCTGCTGTTCTTTTTGACCGGAAAGATATGTTCCGTAAAAGTCGAAACGAGTGCGATCGAAATTTTTCGACAACGCGGGAGCGGCATCGTTGATCGTCATCCAGCGCAGATAAGTTTTCCAGTTGGCGATGGAAACATCGTTGAGCATTTTGCTAACTTCTTCAAAAAAAGCGGGTTGACCGACGTTGATCTCGGAGATAGCGGGAACACCTCGAGTCGTCAAGTAATTCTGCCATGAAATGTTCGGTGCGCCTTTTTGCGCGTCTTCGAGGCTCATTTTATGATAACGGTTGTCGGGATTTCTCAATTCGGTCGGCGGAAGCGACGCTTTGGCAAGACGCATCTGTATTTCCATCACAGTTTTCGCATTCGCCGCGGCTTCTTCGGGTTTGTCGCCCAGAAGCGTGAACATCTTCGTCGCGTACTCGACAAATTTTTCGCGGATCTCGACCGACTTTTCATCCGTTTTTGTATAATATTCGCTGTTCGGCAAACTCAAACCGCCCTGTCCGGTGTTTGCAATTACCATCGAAGAATTTTTCAGATCG
>JBGTFE010000055.1:0-52064 GCA_041747435.1 Pyrinomonadaceae bacterium
CGGCCGAGCAGAATTCACACGCTGCCATGTGTTTGTTTATTTCGCTCGCACGGGGGCGGGTGATATCGCCGTTTTGAAACTCCAACAATTCGTCCGATGCCGGACAATCTTCGTTTTTAGAGAAACCTGTCATTCTTCCACTGAGCATATGTGATGTGCGAAACTCGACGAACATTTCTGCACACACTTATAACCCAAAGCCGTGTGCCCATTTATTCCGTGTTACATCAAAAGTAAATCTGTAATGACCGAATCCTTCCATAACTTTTCCCGAAGAATGCTGAGAAAAGAAGCCAAATTGACCCCAAATCGTCCGCATTATCTCAGTAACATCAATGAACAGAGTAATTACAAATTAGTATTAAACAATGCACAACACAACAAAAAATAGTTGTGCTCAGGGCGAATACTTGCTACTATCTTAAATGTAGGCGGTGAGAGGATCAATCTCACGGGCCCTGCAAACGGGAATGGTACCATGGCTCGGCAGCCGTCCCGCCAAAACTTCTACCCCAAAATACGCAGGCATACCGAAAGGACCCGCAAACGGATGAGCGGCGAGCGCTCAACTGTAAGCCGAACCGTCTTCGACGGGATGTGAGCGGCAAACCCAGGATCGACGGGCAAACGCCGGTAACTGCAGCGGAAGCAACTGACTTATGAACCAAGTAAAACAGCAGAAGGCAAGGCAGCCCCGCCCGGCAAACCTCAGACAGATCAAGGTTGGTAAATGGAATGACAGCCTAAAGACATCTGACGTCAACCAGATATGGACGGAACTGCACCGCATTGTGTCGTCGCACCCACTCGTCAGGGCGTCAAAGCGGGCCGGGTTTCTCGTCGAAGAGGGCAAGCAGAATGCCTATACCGACCTCACGCAGGAGCTTTTCGTCGCACTGCTGAGTAAAGACAGATTTCAGCACTACATCGACACCGAGATGTCGGACGCTGAGATCGAGGCCGAGATCAGCCAGATCGAGCTGACGAATATGCTCACGGCCGAATTGCGGAAACGATATCCGGAAAGCTATCGCCTGGCGCGCCGGGTTTCGACACTGATTCAGACAAGCTCGACATTTAAGCGTTTTGATAATCTCGATTATCCGGACGCTCACCGCCGTCTGGCTGACCGGCTCTACGGTCTCGCTGACTGGACATATCAGAAAACGCGCCGCGATGTACAGGAAATGGACGAGCGCGTAAAGGCGGTCGCGTTTTATGGGCGTGATACCCGGATGGTGGGTTGTACTGGCGATGCCCAGATCGTCATTAGCAATCCGGAACTCGAAAAGCTGATCGTTAGAGTCTTTAAGGCGATCGATTCGCCGGTCGATGTACGCAGTTTGAGGTCCTTTGTCATGTCGCGTCTGCCGATCATGGACATTCACCTGGTACCTGTCGGTAGCGGGACCGACAGCGATGACGACGACCGGATGCCGTTCGAATTTACGGACACACGCGAAACGCCCGAGGAAGATCTGCTGAGAAACGAGGCCGAAGCTGCGGCCGTAGGGTATGTGGATGGATTCTTAAAAACTCTCGACAAATCGGTCCGCGGCAAAGCGAAGCAATACGACCGGATGATAAACGTCCTCTGGCACTGTTACCTGATCTCAGACAGCGGCACACAGCTCGAGGTGGCCGAAATGCTCGGCGTCTCCGATTCGCTCGTCTCCGACTATCGTAAACGTATCGAGGCAAATCTGCAGCAGCTTTCATTCAGTGGTGTAGGCGAAGCGAGACAGTTCGAGAAAGCGCTGAAATTGAGGGTTCGTGAACTGATCACGACCGAAAAAGAACAGGTCACAGCATAATCCGCCCCCCAAGTGGTCCTACACGGAAACGCAAAGAAATACGGAACAACCCCAATGAAGAAAAGAAAACTTCAATTTGGAAGTACTCGTTCCGTCCCAGATGCCTATCGAGAGATCAAAATTTAAGGATATCGACTCATTGTCGAATTCGTCGAGATCCGCGGGCCGGAGGCCGGAAGATATTCCGACGCTTCGGCCTTCAAGCGCTGTCAGGGGCGATACTACGGTCAGAATTGGCCGCGATAGTGACTGGGGGGGGTCGGCTCGCGGTGCGGGTCCGGTAGGCGATACTGCTGGGCAGGATGCCGGCACCCCGACCTTAAGCGTGGCCAGGGGCGACGCTGACGTCAAAACCGGTAGCGAGACACGCGGCGGTGATCCGGCGGGCAATACTGCCGGGCCAGATGAGAGCGCTACAGTAACCGGGGACAAAAAGGGCAAAAAAGATAAGTATCGCGAGCTATTGGCGGGCGATCGGTGGCTCGTTCGCAGTGGGCATTTTTTGACGTATGCGTGCCTCTATTTGTTTTCGATCATGGTGTTTTTTCGTCCCTACGAGATCGTCCCGGGCCTCGGATTTTTGTCGGGTACGGCGGTGTTCTTCGCCGTTGCAACGCTGGCCATTTACATTCCGAGTCAATTCGTCACCGAGGGAAACCTGACAATGTTCTCGACGGAGGTCAAGGCGGTGCTAGCTATGACGGCCATCGCGCTGCTCACGATTCCCATAGCTCGCGACCCAGGAATGGCGTGGGAATCATTTAACGATACTTTCATTAAGGCGGTGGCGATGTTCATCGTGATGGTAAATGTCTTGCGGACACGCAGCCGATTGATGGGCCTGATCTGGTTAAGCCTGGGCATCGGGATTTACCTCTCAATAGCAGCGCTCGATCTGTACATGCGAGGCCAGTTTACCGTAGAGGATTACCGCGTGGCGGTCGAGGTCGGCGGTATGTTCGGGAACCCGAACGAGATGGCAATGCACTTCGTGATGATGACGCCGCTTGCTATCGTGCTCGGCATCGCAACGAGGATCAAACTGTTAAAGCTGATCTATTTTGCGATGGCCTTTCTGTTCGTGGCCGCAAACATGGTCACGTTCTCCCGCGGCGGTTTTATCGGTCTGCTTGCGTGTTCAGCCGTCCTCGCCTGGAAGCTGGGCCGCAAACACCGGTTAAATGTCACGCTCGCTTCAGTCGTCATCGGCGGCATTGCTCTCATCGCGGCTCCGGGCAATTACGGTATCCGAATGCTGTCGATCTTCGTTCCGGGGCTCGACGCCGTTGGTTCGAGCGATCAACGCCAGGAACTCTTGATACGCTCACTCCTGGTTACGGCCCGCAATCCCTGGGGAATTGGCATTGGTAATTTTCCGATAGTTGGCATCCGGAACCTGCAATCGCACAATGCTTACACACAAGTTTCCGCTGAACTGGGGATTTTAGGCCTGATTGCATATGTTGTCTTTATGGTCAGCCCGTTTCGCAAGCTTCGGGCGATCGAGCGGTCGCTTTTCGACCGCGATGACCATAATTGGTTTTATTATCTGTCGATCGGCCTTCAGGCAAGCATCGTCGGTTTTATGGTGTCGAGCTTTTTTGCGTCGGTCGCATATAATTGGTTTATCTACTATCTGATAGCCTACGCAGTTGCGTTCCGCAGGATCTACAGCCTGGAGTGCGGCGTCCCCGATCAGGCAGGACAAACCGCATTTTGGAATCACCAGAGAGTTTTTAGTACATGATTTTTTCCGTCGAACAATTCTTATTCTGGATGTGCGTCTCGCTGCTGGGTTACGTATATGCAGGCTATCCGCTGCTAGTATATCTGGCGAGCGTTTTGTTTCCACGCGAGGTAAAGTTCGTGGACATTGAGCCGACGGTGACCGTACTGATCACGGCATTCAATGAAGAAAAAGCAATCCGCGATAAGATCGACAACACGCTGCGGATCGAGTATCCCAAAGACAAGATCGAGATTCTGGTTGCGTCCGACGGTTCAACGGACCGGACTGATCAGATCGTAAACCAGTTTGCGGACCGCGACGTCAAGCTGTTCAGAGTGGAAGGCAGGGTTGGAAAAACCGCGACGCAGAATGCGGCGGTCGAGCAGGCAACTGGTGAAATAATCCTTTTTTCCGACGCGACCACCGCGTATCGTCCGGATGTTTTTCGTAAACTGCTTCCGTATTTTGGTGATGAGACGGTCGGATGCGTTGCCGGACGCCTGGTTTATGTCGATGACGAAAGTACAAATGTAGGGAAAGGCGCACAAAGCTACTGGGGATACGAAACTTTTATAAAGATCGCCGAGAGCGGGACGTGTTCTCTGATCGGAGCATCGGGCTGTCTCTACGCCGTGCGAAAGTCGGCCTACGAACCCCTATATCCTGAAGCGTGTTCCGACTTTTTGATCTGCACAAGCATTTACCGCAAGGGCCTGCGCAGTGTATTCGCTCCGGAGGCGATATGCACTGAAGAAACTAACCGGGACGCTCGACACGAGCTAAAAATGCGTGTTCGCGTGATCTCTCAAACCTTTACCGATCTCTGGCGTAACCGCGATATGCTTAATCCATTCAAGAGCGGATTTTTTGCGGTCGAGCTAATCTCTCACAAATTGATGCGTTACGCTGTACCGCTGATTTTGTTTGTAGCCTTTTTAGCAAGCATAGCGCTTGCGGGCCAATCCCTGTTTTACCTTGCTGTTCTAGCAGGGCAGACCGCATTTTATATGCTTGCGGTGGCTGGCTGGATACTCGAACGCCTCGGGAGGCGCGTTAGTTTGCTCGCGATGCCGCTCTATTTTGTGCTTGCCAATCTCGCTTCCGTACTCGCTTTCTACAAATTCCTGCGGGGCGAGACTTACACTCGATGGGAACCGATCCGGGAGGCCCCCTGAAATTCTTTATGTCCGAAGAAAATCCACAGCCCAGACAGATCCGCAAACGGGTTGGTCGAAACGTTTTCGACCGCCCGCCGCGAATTTCAGTTGTCATTACAGTATATGATCGGGCGCGATACGCTGCGGAAACTGTCGATTCCGCCATAAGGCAAAAGTACCGCGAACACGAGATCATCGTCGTCAATGACGGTTCGAAAGACAGCCATCAACTCGAGGTCGACCTGAAAATGGTATTCTCGGATATCGTTTACATTCGGCAACGCCACGCGGGCGACGGTGCGGCACGCAACACAGGCATCGAGCATGCGCGCGGCGACATGGTGGCTTTTTTGAATGCTGGCGATCTGTGGCGTCCCGAATTCCTGGCTTCGCAGTACGTTTTCTTAGAACGTCACAACTACGACCTAGTCTATTGCGATGGCTCACTGTTTGGCATGCATTCACCCTATCGACAGACGTTTAGTGAGAAATATCCGTCTGTTGGTGAAGCAAATTTCGCGGGCCTGGTAAATCGCCGCTGCAATGTCCTTACCTCGGGCGTCGTCGCAAGAAAAAAGGCAATCGTCGATGCCGGTCTGTTCGAGACCGAATTGGTCGCCAAACCTACATTTCCGCTTTGGCTCAGAATGGCAAAGGCCGGTGCAAGAATCGGATTTCAGAAAGAGCAACTGGTGAAATTAAGGCAATACGCCGACGATTCACCACGAGATTTGCTGGCGCGGGTCGAGAGCGAAAAGTCCATGTACGAGCGCCTCGCGCAATCTATCGATTTGTCCAGTAGCGAGTTGCAAACCGTTCAACGCCGTATTGCCGATCTCGAAACCCGAATTGCCGTCGAACAGGGCAATTCTTTCCTAAAGAGCGGCGATTACAGCGAGGCCGTCACCGCCTTTCGCGTTGCCAACCGTCACCGGCCATCTTTAAAACTCACCGCTATGACATGGCTAACACGTCTAGCGCCCAGAACAGCCCTCCGGTTCAGCCAAATTGCGGATCCGACCAACCTGCGATAACTGCTGCGGCCAGAAGTTCATATCCCGTATAGCCGGAAGATTTCAACCCGCTGTGCGACCATATCGACGGGAAAGCCGTCCTCGATCAATTCTTCGACGGCCAGGCTTTTGATCGAGGCGGTGGGAATAATTGCGCAGAGCGAGAATACATCAGCCTCGATCTCCTGACGTGTGCGACGGCCGACGCCATGAAAATTTGCCGTCGCTCCGGATTCAGGAGCGTGAAAGAGAAAGTGACCAAGTTCGTGAAATAGAACCGCCAGCTTCTGCGCTTTTTCGAGTTTGCTGTCCACCGCGATGTAGTCGCGGCCCATCAGACGGTAATAAAAGCCCCCGACCGCAAGCGGCATCTCCTGAACACTGATCCTAAATCGCTTGCAGATCTTGTAAAAATCCGCCTCGGTAAGCGAACGCTCGGGCCAGCCAATGTTTAGTTTTGTAATTTTGTCGATGAGAAACTGCATTGTGGAAGAACGTGTATAATCACTGACACAGTGTATCATACACAGGTTTCATTTACCTAGCGTCTTGTCCACCGCACGTTTTGCATCGCGCACAGCCGCTATTTTTTGGTCAGTCGAGAAAGCTTCCCAGCCGTTAAAGAAGATGATGCCGTAATCGGAAGGAGATTCGCGGCCCTCGAACCGGAACCACTCCGCCATTACGCTCTGCGGATCGCCGAGCTGTGCTACGGCAGATTCAAGATCGAAATCAACGGGAGCGTCCACGGTGCCGAGTTCCCTCACGCCAGTAAAACCGAGTGCTGCGAGCCGATCATCAATGATCGCCGCGATCCGCTCCTCAATAAACCGCCCGATACCGATCGGCGGCAGCTGTCCTGCGTATTTATCGCCACGACCGGCCAGCAGCCAATTTAGCGATACATTCGTTTCGTTTGCAATTTTTACGAGGACATCCGCTGCGGGCAGGCGGCCCAGATAATAGTTACGCACCGTCGCATGCGGTATGCCCAGTCGTCTTGCTACATCAGCCATCGACGCATAATCAAACGCTTCGTTTAATCTTCTTATAAAATCCTGATTCATACCAACATACCTACAACAGCCGTTTCTGCACGCACATCAAATGTTACTACGACAGATGCGTCAGTTCAAGCGTAAATAAACGCTTCGACGCTCGAATGCTCTTCTGCAGTGTATCCAGTCTTGGGCGATGTACACTCCACACATCTTGGCTTGAGATATCCACCTGGTGCCTTTAAGAATAGTACGAGGATAGGCCAAGGCCGATGCCTGCTAGAGTTACGAGCACCGGCCCTAATCACCTTCCGTTAATTCTCAAAGCTTGACACACGCCAAGCGGGGACGTATATTCAGAATTTCGGCTTCTGCCGTAAAACGGGCTTGGAAAGCACAGAAAAATGCCGCCTCCCCCGGCATTCGAGCAAGCCGCCCCGACAAATTTGCCGCCCTAGCTCAGTTGGTAGAGCATTCGATTCGTAATCGAAAGGTCGTCGGTTCGACTCCGATGGGCGGCTCCATTATTTACAGCAACTTACAACTACCGGGCCTATCGCGAACTCTACGACGAAAATCTCGTCCGAAAGTAATACTTCAAAAAATGCGTATTTACGGGCTGACTGTCACGGTCGCGGCGTCTGAGAACTGTCCGTAATCTTCGTTCTTCTTTCGGAGTTTTACGCTCTTCCGCCACGGTGATTTACTCTTCCATCACGGTGATTTGTTCTTCAAAAATGGATTTTATATCTGGTTGTAGTTGCGTTTGGAATTGAACGGCGGATCAATATAGCAAAGATCAACCGTCTCGTCACGGATAAACTTCCGCATTACATCAAGATTGTCGCCGTAAAAGAGTTTATTCATGGAAATTCTCACTGGAAATGTAGCACTAACGGCGTTGCATTGGCAAGAAAACTCCGGTCGCCAACGCTCCCGGTTCTGACTGTTTACAAAAGCCCCCGACGGCTCTCGTTGGGAAAAAATATATTGACGCCGTTGTTTGATAGAAGCTAAAATCAAATACGGACGGTTTGCAAAAGTTAAACAATAAAAAATCCTTCCGTGATTGGACGAAACACTCACGCTGATTTCTTTTATGCCGAATAGAATTGACGATCTGCTGCAAATGGCGATGAGCTTTGGCGCTTCGGACTTGCATCTGCGCGCCGGCTCGTATCCCGTGATTCGCGTCAATGGCGAGCTGCGTCCGGTTTCCGGCGTAAACCGTCTGGTGCAGGATGAAACGCTCGAAATGGCGTTCTCGATGATGTCAAACCGGCAGAAAATGCACTTTAAGGACGTTTTTGAGATCGATATCGGCTACGGCGTTTCAGGTCTTGGACGCTTTCGAGTCAATATTTTTCAGCAGCGGAATTCTATCGGCATCGTCGCGCGTGTGATCTCAGATCACATTCGAAAGTTTGAAGAGCTCGGACTTCCGCCGGTGTTGAATTCAATTGCCGACGAAAATCGCGGACTGGTTCTCGTAACCGGAACGACCGGCTCGGGAAAATCGACGACGCTCGCGGCGATCGTCGATCACATAAATCAACAGCGAAATTGTCATATCGTTACGGTCGAAGACCCGATCGAGTTTCTTCACAAAGATAAAAAGTCGTTTATTACGCAGCGCGAAGTAGATGTCGACACACGTTCATTTGCCGAGGCTCTGCGCGGTTCATTGCGACAGGATCCGGACGTGATCCTCGTCGGCGAAATGCGCGATCTTGAAACCATCGAAACCGCGCTCGTTGCCGCTGAAACCGGGCATCTCGTTTTATCGACATTGCACACGCTCGATGCTTCGGAAACTCTTTCGCGAATCATCACGGCTTTTCCGCCGTATCAGCAAAAATCGGTACGAATTCAGCTTTCCGGACTTTTGAAAGCCGTTGTTTCGCAGCGTTTGATGAAATCCGCGAAAGGAAATGCGCGCGTTCCGGCGGTTGAAGTTTTGATCTCGACGCCGCTGATCCGCGACTATATTCTGCATGAAGAAAAAACTTCGCAGGTGCGCGACGCGATCGCCGCCGGAACCTCGCAATACGGAATGCAGACGTTCGACCAATCGCTGTTTTATCTTTATCAATCCGGTCTTATTGCGCTTGAAGAAGCGCTTCGCGGCTCGACAAATCCGGACGAATTTCGCCTGCGGCTCGCCGGAATCCAAAATACGTCCGCGCAGGCGAAAGAAGAAATGGAAAAGCTCAGCAGCGTCGGAAACGTTCAGGATTTTATCTCACGAATCTAAAAGTTAAAGCTCTCGACCGCTCTTCGATCCAAAAATTACTAATTTCCGGGATGTTGTTTGAGCCATTCGGCGCGAAGCATAAAGCTTCCTTCGGTAACAATTTTATCGCCCACATTCAATCCTTCCAGAACAATAAAGCTTTCCTTCGTTTCCGTCCCCAAACGCACCGGTTTTAAGACAAAAACATTCGGTTTGTCGGTTGCGGCAAAAACGATTTGCCGACCGTTGATATTTTGCACGGCGGCAGACGGAACGACCGGCACGGTCTTTTCTGACGTTCCCATAGAGCCGAATGCGACGTTGACATACATTCCGATCTTGAACATTTGTCCCGGATTTTCGAGTTCGACGCGAATCTGCGCCGTCCGCGTTTCCTGCTTGATATTCGGATCGATATACGTAACTTGCCCGCGAAAAAGTCTTCCGGGAAAAGCATCGGATGTAACGCTGGCGCCGGTTCCTGCGCGAATCTGCGCCAGATCTTTTTCGTAAACTTCGGCGATAACCCAAACCTTTGAAAGATTCGTTACTTTCATCAGTTCTCTGTTCGCTTCCACGACCTCGCCCTGATTTACAGCGCGGCTCGTGACCGTTCCGGAAACAGGCGCGGCGACGGCGAGTTCGGAGCTGATCTGCGACGCGGAGCGAAGCGCGTTCACGCGTTTTTCGGATAATCCGAGCAGCAATAATCGCTGTTTTGCGGTTGCGAGTTCAGTTTCGGCGGTTCGCAGCTTTACCGCGGCTTGCTCAAATTCGGAGCGGCTCACGGGATTGATTTCCGCAACTTCCAGCGCGCGCCGGTATTGCTTTCGCGATTGCTCCAATTCAGCTTTCGCGCTTTCTAATTTCGTGCGGTCTTGTTCCAGATCTTCGCGGCTTGACGCGCCGATCTCCACAAGCCGAACGGTTCGGTTATAGCGTCGCTGAAACTCGTCGAGCGCGGCTTCGTTGGACTTTAAGTTTGCCTGCGCGGTGTCTAATTCGGCTCGGCTGATCGGATTAATCTTAACGAGTTTTGCGGTTCGGTCGTAGTTTTGCCGCGCCGTTTGAGCTTCAGTTTGCAGCGCGAGATAACGCGACTGCGCCGCGGCAAGATCGTCGCCGAAAACGACGGCAACCGTTTGCCCTTTGCCGACGTTTTGCCCGAGTTCGGCATTGACGCGGCGAACAACGCCGCCGAGCAGGGAAATCACCGGAGTTTCGGCATAAGCATTCGGCTGAACAACGCCGGTTGCGGCGACCGATGCGGCTTCGCTCGATAAAGTTTCACCGACGATTTCGGTCTTGATTCCGATTCGCTCGACCTGTTCCGGCTCGATCGTAAGGGTTTGTTCCTCGGTTGAGGCTGAAGTCTGTGCGCTATCGTCGCCAAACGAAACCGATCGCGGCGGCGGGACGGCTTGACCGCTTTCGCGACTGCGAAAAATCCAAAAAATAAATGCACCCAAAATGACCACGCCGATCACTGCCGCGGCAATAAACATCGGTTTCCGGTTCGGGTGCGAATTTTTTGCAGACTTAATTTCTTCGTCTTTTTCCGCTTCCAGTTCAATAATTTCGTCTTTATTTTCTTCGCTCATTTTTTTATAAGTTCCGGCGCGTTTGCCGCTCGCAGGATTTCAATCCGCGCCAAATACGTCTCCAGTTCCGCATCAACTAATTCGTTTTCAATTTCAAGAAAGCGGCGTTCTTCGGCAATATAGTCTGACAGCGTTCGTTTGCCGAGTTCATAAGTTTGCCAGACGACCTTCAGATTTTCATCGGCTTGGTCGCGGACGCCGTTTTGAAAGATGGTCAAAGCGCGAACTGCGCGATTATATCTTGCAAACGCCGAGCTAACCTCGCGACGAACGGTCAATTCGCCAAACTCGATTCGCCTTTTTGCCGCTTCCTGTTCAAAGATCGCCGCTTCGATCGCGCCTTGATTGCGATTGCGAATCGGCAGATCGATCTCCACGCCGAACGTGAAAAAATTGAAGACGCTCTGAACCGGACGCAAAACGCCGTTTGAATCGAAACCGCTCACGGGAAATCCCATATTCGTTCGTTGAAAGCCGGCTTTCAAGCTCGCATCGATCCGACCCTCGGCGCGGGCTTGTTCGAGACGCGCGACGGCGAGTTTTTCGACCGCGCGCGCGCCTTGCAGATCCGGGCGCTCGCGAACGGCGGCTGCGGAAGTTTCGTCAGGCGTGGCAAAATTCGCGATCAAGTTTTTGAAGTCGTCTTTGAGACGCAAAGCTTCTTCCGGTTTCATCCCGATTAGATTTCGCAATTCAAACATCGCGATTTCGGTTTTTCCTTCCGCGGTCTCGCGCATCGAGCGCAGCCGATTTAGCTCGACGAGAAGCATATTTTGTTCGAGCGGAGCCGTGCGTCCTTCGGTAACTCGCGCCGCGATCAGGTCGTAGCCTTGCGCTGTGACTTCAATTATTTTTTCGAGCAATTCGAGTTTCTTTATTTGTGCGAGAGTTTCGCCGAATTTTGCGCGAACTTCCGATGCGAGCAGGCGTTCCTCATTCTCCAGCGCCAGCTCGCGGATCTCCAATTCGGCTTGCGCAACTTTTATTCGCGCCGCTCGTCTGCCGCCGAGTTCGAGCGGAAGCATTCCCTGCGCCATTTCCATGTTGTCCGCTCCGCCGATCTGTTTCGCCACGCTTGCTTCGAGTTTCGGATTCGCGCGCAATGCAGCCTGTTTGACCAACGCGCGCGCGGCTTCGACCTCGTTTCGCAGCGCCTGAATTTCGCCGTTATTTTCGAGCGCGTATGCGACGGCTTCGTCGGCGGTCATTCCATTTTGCAGATCGAGAAAACGCGAGACTGTTTCCGCTTTGATCGGCGTCGGAGTCGGCGTTTGCGCAAAAATATGCATTTGCGACGGCAATAATACGCCGAAACTAAGTAGAAGGAGAAATATTTTGGTCTTTGGTCGATTCATCGAAAAATGATCACCTAATTTCAAAAGTCAAAGTCGCCCAATTCGATTCGTAATTGAGCGCTGCATCGTTGAGCGGCGTCATTTGAATAAATTTCACATACCATTTGCCCGCGCCGACGAGTTTTATTTTCGCAACGCCGTTTTTATTCGTGCGAATGTTTTCACCGACCATCAAATTTCCGTCGGCATTTTCGCGTCCGGTCATCACAAATTGATTTTTCAAAGGCTTACCGTCTTTCAAACATTGAAATTCGAACGTATCGCCGATTTTCAATGAATAAGGATTGTTTTTCGGAACGATCTCAACCGGATACCCGAGCGCAATTTTGAAATTATCGGTTTGTTTGCCGCCAACCTGGAATATAGTTTTCACGTGCTTGGAATATCTTTCGCGCACATCTTTTGCCGATTCGTTTTTGCGCTTTCGTTCCGCTAAAGTGTCGGGAATTCCATCTTCGATCAAATACTCGTTAAAATCCGCCGCCTTTAGATCGATCTCGCGCTGCATAGTCGAAAGTCCCACGACGTAATTTCCCGCTTCCGTCGGCTGCAAATTTAGGAAAGCCGTTTTGTCGTCTTTGGTAAAATCGGCTTCGTTCGGATTTGTGCGTTCGCCATTTGGCGAAACAATGCTGGCATCTTTCAAGCGCGCAAAATTTACGGCGCCTTCGCTTCCTTGAAACGAGCCGTTCAAAATTTTTATCGCAATTTTATCATTCACCGCGACGAAAAAACTGTCCAATTTCAAAAACAAGTCGTGTGCGATGGCTGGCAAGATCAAAGCCGAGCACAATAACAAACTCATCAAAATTTTTCGCTTAATCATAAAATTTATCTCCTCTTTTTTCGATCAATGTTTATGTTCCAGATATTTCCCCTGCGGACCGACGCCTTCGATATGAACAAGCTCCGAGCCGTGATGCCCGGCGATCGAAACCGTGATCGAAGCGGCAAGTAAAAATAGAAAAACTATTGCTTCGCTCCACCATTTTCGTTTGATCACAAAATGTGAAATCGTCTTTGCGACCAGTGCGGCGAGCGCAAACCAAAAGGTAAGTTGAGCCATTAATTCATGCGTTTCGAATATCTCGCTCGCGCGTTCGGCAAGGTCTTTCGGATGCGCATGAAAAACATTTGACGCGAGCCATGCGGAAATCGCGCCGACGAGTATCATGATCAAAACCGCGACGCCGAATTCCTTTCGATACATAAAAAACGAAAGAATTTGAAAAACCGCCGCGAAGATCAAAAGCACTATCGGAAAATGAACAACGAGCGGATGATAATTTGGGAATTCGTCCGTCATACTCATCGGCTCCGGATTTGTTTCGGCAACGATGTTTTCGTTCGAAACGGAAACGGGAGAAGCAGTCGGCGTTGGTGTCGGCGTCGGGTGAGCGCGCGCGTTCGAACCGGAATAAAATCCCACGAATATGACCGTCGCAAGCGCCGCTAAAATGATCGTTTGACGCAAATTAATAGTTTTCATAATTTAACTTCCTTCTTTAACTCACGTTCTCTCAGCCAGAAAAAGATCACGGGAGTAACGATCAAGACATGCACCAAACTTGAAATCATTCCGCCCAGAACGGGCGCGGCAAGCGGTTTCATTACTTCGGAACCGGCGCTCGTGCTCCACATTATTGGCAGCAAACCGGCAACGACGGTCGAAACCGTCATCACTTTCGGACGCAGACGAAGCAGCGCGCCATCCGTTACAGCTTTTAGCAAACTTTTGCTGTCAAACTTTTCGCCGAGTTCGCGCTTCTTTTTCGCGACCGCTTCTTCCAAATAGATCACCATCACAACGCCGGTTTGCACGGCTGTTCCGAAAAGCGCGATAAATCCGACCCAAACGGCGACCGAAAAATTGTATCCAAGCAGCCAAACGAGATATACGCCGCCGGTCAAAGCAAACGGCACAGCCATTAAAACATGCGCGGCTTCAAGCGCTGAATTATATGTCAGATAAAGCAAGCCGAAAATTACGAGCAAAACGATTGGCACGACAATCAAAAGTCGTTCGCGGGCGCGCTGCTGATTTTCGTATTGTCCGCTCCAGGCGATGTAGTACCCGGCGGGAAGCTGAACCTGATTCGCGATCGCCGCTTTCGCTTCTTCGACAAACGATCCGACGTCGCGCCCGCGTACATTCAAGAGTACGGTTCCGCGCAGCAAACCGTTTTCGCTCTGGATCATTGTCGCTCCTTCGACGGTGTGAATCTCGGCGACCTGCGAAAGCGGAACGGTCGCGCCGCCGGGCATTGCGATCGGAATTTGTCCGATCGATTCCGGCTTATCGCGAAATTCGGGAGCGTAACGGACGCGAATCGGAAAACGCCGTCGTCCTTCGATCGTGATGGAAAGATTTGTTTCGCCGATACCTTTTTCGATCGCGTCTTGAATTACACCGACGTCGATGCCGTATCGCGCCGCCTTTTGGCGATCGATCTTTATGTCGATATACGGCGCGCCGCCGATCTGCTCGGGATAGACGTCAACCGCGCCGCGAACCGTTTTTACAACGTTCGCAACCTTTCGCGACGATTCTTCGAGCGTCTTCAGATCGTTGCCGAAGATCTTTATCCCGACCTGCGTCCTAATTCCTGTTGACAGCATCTCGATTCGATTTATGATCGGCTGCGTCCAGATATTCGTCACGCCCGGCATTCGAAGTTTTTCATCCATTTCGGCGATGAGATCTTCGCGCGTCATTCCGGCTCGCCAATCTTCGGGCGGTTTTAGATGAATGATCGTTTCGTTCATGTTGATCGGCGCCGGATCGGTTGATGTTTCCGCGCGTCCGGCTTTCCCGACCGCCCACGCGACTTCGGGAATCTGCATCAACATCTCATCCTGTTTGCTCATAATTTTGTGAGCTTCGTCCATAGAGATCCCCGGATCGGTGATCGGCATAAACATCACGTCGCCTTCATTCAGCGGCGGCATAAACTCGGTTCCGATGCCTGAAGCAAGCAAAACCGCGCCGACGAACAAAACCAATGCGATGCCAATTGTTGCCAGACGATGTTTTAGCGCGAGATTCAACGTCGGCTCATAGATCGACCGCAGAAAACGCATCACCGGATTTGCTTGTTCCGAATGCATTTTTCCGCCAAGCAGATATGTACAAAGCACGGGAACTAGCGTTACGGCGATAATTGTTGCGCCGACCATCGCAAAAGTCTTTGTAAATGCGAGCGGGTGAAACAATTTTCCTTCCTGCCCGATCAATGCGAAAACCGGAATAAACGCAAGGATAATGATCGCCATCGAGAAAAAAACCGGTCGCCCGACAAGTTTCGTCGATTCCAAAACAACTTCCCAAACCCGTTTTCGGTCTTTCGGGTCTATTTTCTGCCGTTCCATAAAACGAAACGCGTTTTCGGTAACGACAATTCCGGCATCGACCAAAACGCCGATCGCGATCGCAATTCCCGCGAGCGACATCAAATTCGAGCTGATGCCCATAAAATACATAAACAAAAACGACGTGAGAACGGCGAGCGGAAGCGGAATCGTCACGATCAAGATCGAACGAAAATGCGCCAGAAAAATTATGTGCGCGAGCGTGACCAAAAGCAGTTCTTCGACGAGCGCGGTTTTGAGCGTTGAGGTCGCGCGGTTGATAAGCTGCGTGCGGTCGTAAAACGGAACGAGCCGAACTCCTTGCGGCAAACCGGCTTTCAATTCTTCGATCTTCTTTTTGACCGAATCAATAACTTCGAGCGTGTTTACGCCGTAGCGCGCGATGACAACGCCGCCGACCGCTTCCGTTCCGTTTTTATCCAAGGAGCCGGTGCGAAAAGCGTTTCCGAGTTTCACCGCCGCAACGTTTTTGACATAGATCGGCGTTCCGTTATTTGATCCGACGACAATGTTTTCGACATCCGCGACCGATTCGACCAAACCGATCCCGCGCACGACCGCCCATTGTCCGGCTTGCTCGACCACGTTTCCGCCGACGTTGTTATTCGAACGCTCGACCGCTTCGACGACCGTTGAAAGTGGCATATTTACGCCGCGTAGTTTATTCGGGTCGACGTCGATTTGATATTGCTGAACGTAGCCGCCGACGGACGCGACTTCCGCCACGCCGGGCACGGAATTTAGCTGATAACGCACAAACCAATCCTGAACGGTTCGAAGATCGCGAAGGTTCATTGTGTCGGATTCGAGCGTGTACCAAAAGATCTGCCCGACTCCGCTAGCGTCAGGTCCGAGTGTCGGTGCAACACCCTCGGGCAATTGGTTCGAAACGACATTTAGCCGCTCCAATACGCGCGTTCGCGCCCAGTAAAGATCGATATCATCCTCGAAAATGACATTGATCATCGAAAAACTGAAAGCGGAACTTGCGCGCACGGTGCGCACGCCCGGAAGTCCTTGCAGGTTCGTGACGAGCGGATATGTAACCTGATCTTCAACTTCCTGGGGCGAACGCCCCGTCCAATCGGTAAAAACGATCACTTGGTTGTCGGAAAGATCCGGAATCGCGTCGATCGGCGTGCGCGTCAGCGCCCAATATCCCGCCGCCGCCACCGCAATATAAATTACGATGACAATTCCGCGATTCTTTAGCGACCATTCTATAATCCGATGAATCATATTTTTTTCGACACTGCGATGGCGAGAGGCAAGATTACTGCGCCGTCACCTGAAGCGTCGTTTTGCCGCTTCCTTTTTCGCCTTCATAACTTATTTGAGCTTGCCATTCGCCCGCCATCTCGATCTTGACTTTTCCTTTATAAAGGCCCGGCACGCCGGTCGTCGTAAAAGTCGCGGCATTGTTCATCACCGCCATCGATCCCATTGCCGGCATGTGAAAATTCAGCGCTGCGGCTTTTACCATTCCGACGTCTACCGCTTTGCCGGAAGCATCCGTAAATGCGAGCATAATTTCCTGATCGCCGGTTTTTAGTTTGCCCGTATCGCTTGACAACGTCACCGTGAGATTGTCGCCGATCGGTCCGCTTTTGATGACATTGCCGGCAACGGGATTTTCCGAAGTCGGCTGTGAGCCTGATCCGCAAGCTGCACTTAAAACCACTAGACCCAGAAGCGATGCAATACTAATAATTAGAACAAGTTTTTTCATCTTTTTTCTCCTTAATTAAAATAAAATTCTCCGTCCCGATGGCGAAAATCGACGCATCAAGACGCGCAAAAAGACAGCCGTACAGACGCGTTTACCCGCGACAAGACGCACTACGCCCTTGAAACTAAATTAAAAACGAATGGTGTTGGATGTATTTAGGTTGGAATTCTTGCGAGAGATGTTCGCGCGTGCGCGCTAAACGAACCGTCAAAACCGGCTTCTCTTTTTTAAAAAGTGAAGCGATCCGGCTGATGACAGACTCGGAAATATTTATTGCAGTCGGCGCAAAATTGAACGACGAGCCGGAAGGCGCCGGTACGGAGTTTGTGCAGTTAAGAGCGCAGCATAATCGCGCGGCATTTGCCTGCGGCGATTTTTGCTTACTTTTCGCCTTTTTGCAGCATTTCATCATCCGGTTGTTCATATTTCCAGAATGCATCGGCGTTCCCGCCAGCACGCCGCCGGCGAGAGCCATGATCAGGAAAAGCGATGTTAGCCACGTTTTCATCGTTAGACACACTATATGGAATGGATCAAGAGCGTGTCAAGAATTATTTGATCTTGTTTCGAAGACAGCATCGCGACACCCGCGACAGTGCGGACTTATCCACTCAATCTCAATAGCGATCCAACTTCGATCAGGTCTTATATACGGAATTGAAAACGTGCGATATTTTTCCGACAAAATCACGGTTTACCGTCTTTCCGAAAACGTGCGATGTTCTTTAATCAAAATGCTTTATCATCTTGACATACAATGCTTCGAGCGTATAATTCTACTTTATCCGTTCAGACGCTGCGGTGTGCGGAAGCGAAGCAAAATGTCAACGCCTTTTCTCTCATTCCGAATATTTTTTCAGGCAAATCCGGCGACAGGTTTCTTTTCCTTTCCAACCGCATTGGTTTAGGGTTATAATTGACTGTGCCGATAAGTCGATTTTTTTCTCCGCTTTACGGAAAAACGGCGGTTTTACGCATTATTGGACACTTATTTTTTTAAAAGGGAAGTTTATACAGATTAGATGACAAACGAGGTTATTGGGGAAACCGAAGACGCGAATCAAAGCGACGCTTCGGTCATTGACGAAAAGAAAGAGGGAATCGCAGCTGAGACTGCTGCGGACGAAACGCCGAACGAAACGCCGGTGGAAGAAACTGCAATAGAACCGGAAACGATAAGTACAACCGTTTCGAAGGCAGCAAAACCGGAAGACTCCGACGAGCCACCGAGTTCCGGCGACGTCGATTTCGGCGCGATTCTTGAGAAATTCGAGCAAGATCAAACGATCTATCATTCGGGCGAACTGGTCAATGGTAAGGTCGTTGGCGTTTCGGATCGCGGTGTTTTGATCGATTTCGGATATAAATCCGAAGGCGCCGTTCCGCTCGAAGAATTCACATCACCGGAAGGCGAAGTCACTATAAAAGAGGGCGACGAAGTAGAAGTTGTCATCAGAAATATTCACACCGGCGACGGTCCGCCGATGCTTTCCCGTAACGACGCGCTTCGACGCAAAACCTGGGACGAGATCGAAAAAGCATTCGACGCGGAGATCCCGATAAAGGGTTTTGTCACCGACAAAACAAAGGGCGGCTTGAAAGTCGACATCAACGGCATCGAGGCGTTTTTGCCGGGTTCGCAGATAGATTCGCGCCCGTTCAGCAATCTCGATTCTTACATCGGTAAGGAAATTGAAGCGAAGGTAATAAAATTCAGCCGCAGACGCAATAATTTGGTGCTTTCCCGCAAAGTTTTGACTGACGAAGTCGTCAATAAACAAAAGGCGGAGACATTAAAAAATATCGAAGAAGGCTTTATCGTCGAGGGAACGGTCAAAAATTTGACGCCTTATGGCGCGTTTGTCGATATTGGCGGAATTGACGGATTGCTTCACATTTCGGATATGTCGTGGGAGCGAACACCCGCTCATAATAATCTTTTTAAGATCGGCGACAACATTCAGGTCAAAGTCTTAAAGCTCGATCGCGAACGCGAAAAAGTCGGGCTCGGATACAAACAGCTTATTCCCGATCCCTGGCAAACGGTGCCTGAGATTTATCCGGTAGGTTCAAAAATCAATGGAAAAGTTTCCAGCGCGACCGATTACGGTATTTTCGTTGAGCTCGAATCCGGCATTGAGGGCTTGGTTCACGTTTCCGAAATGTCTTGGTCGAAGCGCTCGGTCATTCCGCGAAAAATGGTGCGCCCCGGACAGGAAATCGAAGTCCAGGTTCTTGGAATTGATACGCAGGATCATCGGATCAGCCTCGGAATGAAGCAGCTTCAGCCGAATCCGTGGGACACGATCAGCGAGCGTTTTCACGTTGGCGACAGGATTCGCGGAAAGGTTCGCAACATTACCGATTTTGGAGCGTTTGTTGAGATCGAAGAAGGCATCGACGGGTTGGTTCACGTTTCCGACATTACCTGGTCGAAAAAGGTCCGATATCCGAAAGATCTGCTTGAAAAAGATCAGGAAGTGGACGCGATCATTACCAGTGTTGATGCCGGCGCGCAGCGTATGTCGCTTTCGATGAAGGATATCGCGCCGAGCGAATGGGAATCGTTTATCGCCACCCATAAAACCGGCGACGTCGTCCGCGGAAAAGTCACGCGGTTTGCCGGCTTCGGCGTTTTTGCCGAGTTGAGCGGCGAGCTGGAAGGCTTGTGTCATATATCCGAGCTCGCTGACGAAAGAGTTGAACGACCGGAAGACGTCGTTCAGATCGGGCAGGAAATGGATTTCAAGATTCTTCGTATCGACCACGAAGAGCAAAAGATCGGTCTTTCTGCGCGCGCAGTCGGTTATGAAAAAGATTCCGCAGAAGGGCGCAGCTATTCGACCGAAGCAAAAGGCGGAATGGCGAGCTTGGGTGAATTGATGAAACTGAAACGCGGAAACGCGCCGGAAGAAGAAGTAAAAGAAGAGCCGAAATTATCTAAGAAAGAACGTAAGGCTTTGAAAATGCAGGAAAAAGCCGCGGCGGCGGAAGTTTCTGAAAGCGAAGCCGCTACAGAAACCCCGGATTCGACGGAGACCGAAGTCGCGCCGGTTGAAGCGGCTGAAACGGCGGATGAAGCGCCGGCAGCCGAAGAAACGGAAGCAATCGACGCTGAGTCACCGGCGGCTGAGGAAAAAGCTGAAACTGAAGGTGTCGCCGAGGAAAATGTTGAAGCGGAAGTTAAGGCGGAAGCTGAGACTGAAAAATCCGAAATCGTCGCTGAGGAAAAAGCTGAAACTGAAGCTGTCACCGAGGAAAACGCTGATACCGAAGCAGAAGCTAAGACGGAAGTCGAAACCGAAACATCCGAAATTGTCGCTGAGGAAAAAGCTGAAACTGAAGCTGTCACCGAGGAAAACGCTGAAACCGAAGCAGAAGCTAAGACGGAAGTCGAAACCGAGACATCCGAAGCTGTTGCTGAAGAAGAACCTGAAACGGAAACAGAAGCTGCCGTGGAAGCTGAAACTGAAACATCCGAAGTTGTGGCTGAGGAAAAATCTGAAACGGACGCCGAAACTTCCGATGCGCCGCTGCTGACTGATATTGAAGGCGAGGCGGAGTCCGCACCTGACGATACGACGCCGCGCGACGAGATTGCGGAAGAAGCGGCAAAAGGCGAAACCGAAAGTTCTGAAACATCGGAA
Source organism: Pyrinomonadaceae bacterium (assembly GCA_041747435.1). Taxonomy (GTDB): domain Bacteria; phylum Acidobacteriota; class Blastocatellia; order Pyrinomonadales; family Pyrinomonadaceae; genus JBGTFE01. Next base: position 20,646 of record JBGTFE010000055.1, read on the forward strand.
GAATCGGAAGAAAAAACGGCTGGTAAATAGGTTTTTCAATAAATCAAAGTTTTAGGAGAAGAGAACAAAATGACAAAAGCGGATTTAGTTGAAAAAGTGGCGAATGAAGCGGAAATGACAAAAAAAGATGCCGAACAGCTTGTCGAAATTATTTTCGACAGCATAATCAGCACTTTGAACAGAGGCGAAAAGATCGAACTGCGCGGATTTGGAAGTTTCCGCGTTCGACAGCGAAATGCGCGTCAAGGACGCAATCCGAAAACCGGTTCGGCGGTTGATATTCCTGCCAAACGTGTCGCTTATTTCAAGCCGGGGAAAGAGTTAAAGGAAATTATCAATAACTAAAGAACCGTGATCAACCGGCATTTTTACCTGCATGGACGTTTTGTGGAGTCCCTGGCGATACGATTACATTAGTTCGAGCAAGCCCGACGCATCTGGCGGCGACTGCGTTTTTTGCGAAATCTTAGCGAGCCCGGCAACCGACGAAGAGAAATTTATTCTCCATCGAGCCGGGCATAATTTTGTAATTTTGAATATTTATCCTTACGTCAGCGGGCATTTGATGATCGTTCCATACAAACATCTCGCCGATCTCGACGAAGCCGAAAAGTCTATCACCGATGAAATGATGGATCTGACAAAACGCTGCCAGAGCATTTTGCGCGATGCTTATGCGCCGAACGGATTTAATTTGGGCATGAATCTGGGAAAAGCGGCTGGTGCGGGAGTTACTGGTCATTTTCATCTTCATATAATGCCGCGCTGGATCGGCGACGTAAATTTTATGACGTCGGTCGGGCAAACGAGGACGATTCCAGAGTCGCTTCAAACAACATTTGAAAAATTAAACGGTAGATTCTAAACGTTTATCTTTTGTGCAAATCAGCAAGGAACAGATCGCGGCGAAGGATTTCGATGCGATCGAGTTCGAAAAGATCGAGCGATTCAACCGGACAGTATTTCTCGGCTTTGAGCACAAGATCTTTTGCGATCCCGCGCCGCCGAAAGTTTTCGTCGACGATCAGATCAAGGATCCACATCGCCCGTTTTTGCTCGCCGCCGACTTTTAATTCGACCGGGATCGCCGCGAGCTGTCCGGCGATACGCTCGCCGCTTTTTGCGATCCAAATGGGCAAATTATCGTTTGAAACGTATGGATTTTCGAGAAAATGCCATTCCCAAAAGATGCGGTCGCTCATCCGCGGATTTTCCGCGTAAGCGTCACGCAAAAACGCGAGCAGCTTCGCCTTGTCGGACAAACGCATCTGCTGGATTTGCACTTCGTTTTGCATGATGGTAAATGATATATGCTAAATGAATAAACGAAGTTTGAATTATATTACGCTTCTTGTCTTCGCGCCAATTCTGATCCTGGCTGGCGTGCTCGGTTTCGTTTTGCCCGAAGGCTTGACGAGCGGCGCGCCGGCTTACAACATCTTTCATATAATTTTTGGCTTATTCGGTTTGGCGCTCGTCCTCAGCAAACGGGAAGATCTTATCCGCGGTTTTAATATCGGTTTCGGGTTGATCGATCTTTACCAACTGCTGGCGAGCCTTTTAAATTGGTTTCCGGAAGCGCATTTCCAATGGAAGACGGCGGACGATTATCTCCACGGCGTGATCGGCGCCGCTCTGGTTTTAATTGGATTATTGGGCAAAAAACCTACGGCGCGATAAAAAAATTGCGGAGCTCAACTAGTTGAAGGTATCGCATTCACTGCGTCGCAGATCTTTGCGATCATTGCTATCCCCACGACGAATGCCGCAATATCGGCGGCAATCCCGACAAGCGGAATGAAGCCGCACAGGATAAGCGCGCAGTAAGCGGTAAAAAGGGCGGTCGAAAGGTGCGGAACGCCGAGATCCTGGCGATCGACATAGGCGTTGTAATCTTTCGCAAAGCCCGGGAAGACCTGAAACATCCAATAGAGATTGAAAAAAGGGATAAAGAGAAAGCCGAGAGCTTTGCCCGGAGTCGTGCGCGCGTGACCGTCCTGGATCGCCGCCCACATCTTGTAGATCAGCACGCAAAATGTGACCGCGCCAAAAATTGCCAGGAGGAACAAGATACAAAAAAGGACGATCGTAATAGGCTTTTCGCGCGGCGTCGTATATTCGGCGAGCGTCGCTCCGAGAATAATCAGAGCCGATGTGAATGCGACCAGACCGGTTGAAGCCCAGACCCCGGCGTAGAAATCCTTTGACAGGTGCGGTTTCGCACCATCGATGGTAGGCGTTCTTTCCGCCGTCATCCAGATACCGAGCCAAAACAGCGCCGCGAACAAAACCGCCGCGAACGGAGCGCCGAGCGCCGACAGCGCGTTGAAATCAAACTTTTCCGAGGAAAAAAAGCCATATGCCTCGGTCGCGATGCGGAAGCCGATCCTTCCGGCAGTCGCTCCGACGAGTATCGCTAGCCATGTTTTTTTTACAAGGAACGTCGCTAAAACGATCCCGCCAATGACAAATATCACCAGCAGCGCGGAAAAGATCGCGACGCGCAGCCACGGAAAATTTGACGCCGGAAGGATATCCATAAACGCGGCGACCATTGTTTGCATCACGAAGGCGATAATGGCGTCAAACGCCGCGTAGACGATCGCGGCAACCGCCACGGCGACGGGCGCGTTCCGTATCAGGCGAAACACCGCCAGCAGAATAAAAGCGAGAACCAGCGCGGAGAGAATCTCGTCCGTCAGATTTACCGGCGACGGCAGCCAGGGAAACGTGAAAACTCCGTCAACCGGCGGCGAGATCGAAAAAAGAACGCGGACAAACAGCCTCGTCGCCAAACCCGCGAGAAAAAATGCCGCGAAAAAGATCATCGGGCGTCCCCAGCGGATCGCGCCGCGCTCGGCTCCGATCAAATACGCAAAAGTCTTGCTTTCCATAGCGCCTCCGTCGCGGGAGTAAGTTTCTTGTAATGCTTATGCGGCGCATTGTAATACTTTTCCGAAGCGGTTGGCAATCGGATGCCGCGAGCGGAAGCGTTTACTGTGTTTTAGCTTCCGCCTTATCCGGCTGGTGCGAGCGGTCAACGGCTTCGTCTTCGACCTCGCCGCCTTTGCTGATCGGAATGTCCGCCGGGTTGGCGTAGCGCATTCCGCGTTCTTCGGAATCGTCTTCAGGTATCAAGATCTTGCCGGAGGAAGTCGGAGGAACATAGCCGGGATAATCGACGCGCGAGTGATATATGGCGACGAGCGATTTTATCATCGATTCGCGAATCAGCGTCAATTCCCTCAAAGTGAGATCGCATTCGTCGAGTTGGTCGTCCGAAAGTATAGCGTCGATGATCTTTGTGACGATAAAACGAATATTTTCTGGCGTTGGCTCGCTCAGGCTGCGCGCGGCGGCTTCGCAACTGTCGGCGATCATCATTATCGCCGCTTCTTTGAATTGAGGTTTCGGTCCGGGATAGCGAAAGTCGTTTTCGGAAATTTCGCTCGCATCGCGCGCTTCAGCCTGCGCTTTTCGCAAGAAAAAATGGAGCGTTCTGGTGCCGTGATGCTGCGGGATAAAGTCGATTATGCGCGGTGGTAATCCCATTTCTTTGGCGAGCTTTGTGCCGAAGGTGACGTGGCTGATAATGATCTTCGCGCTTTGCGAGGGCTTCAGCTTATCGTGCGGATTTTTGCCGAGCTGATTTTCGACAAAATGCTCCGGCGCGGCGGATTTTCCGATGTCGTGATAAAGCGCGCCGATTCGCGCGAGCAATCCGTTTGCGCCGACTGCGCGGCAGGCTTCTTCCGCAAGCTGCCCGACGGCGTGTGAATGCTGGTTTGTTCCCGGCGCGCGAAGAGCAAGTTGTCCGAGCACCGGCAGATCGGCATTTGAGAGCTCAAGCAGTTTGACGTCGGTCAAAATTCCGAAAAAGTTTTCGCACATCGGAAGAAAAACCGCCGTTACAGCAGCCGTCACCAAACCGCTGCCGAGTGCGCAAGCGATGGCAAGCAAAACGGTGTTCAGGATAAAAGGCTGCTGCGTATATCCGATCAGCGCGATAGCTGCCGCCGCGCTTGCCAGACCGACGAGGACGCCGGCGATCGTGACCGAAGAACGCGACCGGTAGCGACCGATGCCATAAACCGCGACCGCGGATGTGATCGCCGCGAGAACAGTGAACTCAACCGCTTTCGGAGCGAGCATTCCGGCAATTATCGCGAGAAAAAGTCCGGTAAAAAGCGCCATTCGCCGGTCGGCGAGCAGCGTCATCAAAAGGCTGCCGAACGCAAAAGGGATCAAAAAAGCCCAGATCGACGGATCATTGAGCGGCGCTTTTACATTTTGCACAGCGGTGAACTCGGCGAGGCGGAAGAACAGCGCCATCAACGCCGTTTGAACTACCGCTATGAAACCAAAAAGGGCAAACGTCTTTTCTTCGGAAAGTGCCAGCCGCATGCCGATCTGATTATGTTTAATAAATTTCCATGCTACCCAAAAAAGCGCCGAGATGAGCAGAAGTAATCCGATAAAACGATTGACTTGGCGGTTCGAGGTTTTGTAGCTGCTGATAGCATTTATCTGCGCCAGCGCCTGCGGCGTTATCCGGTCGCCCTCACGAACGACCGTTTGCCCGCGCTGAAGACTAACAGTTACCTTTTCGACACTTTTTGACAGTTCGTTCCGCGCGGTTTCGGTTTGGACGGCATCGTAAACGACGCTTGGCTGGATTAGCGGCGCAAGCGCGGAGTGAAAAGCATCGACTTCTTTCTCAGATAGACTTTTTATCTGCTGCAGATCTTCTAAAAGCTTTTCGCGCGCAGCCGAGAGCGATTTCATTGAGCTTTCGGGCATTTTAACGACCGACTGCTGGTTCGGTTTTTGGCGATCGTTGACGGTGATCTCCTCGGCGAAAAACCGCTTATCTTGATCGCCGTAGATCGATCCTTCGGCATTCTCGCGCAGGACGCGCGTTATGGCGTCGAGTTCGTTCGCGCTGAATTTTCTCGCTCCGAATATTTTTCCGAGGTCCGCGCCGCCCGCTCCGGTCCATTGAATTTCGCCTTTAGCGTTTGAATTGGAATTATCGTTTTTACGTGAAAGATTTTCCCAAGCCGAACGGAAACTCTGCACGGCTTGCTCGGCGCGATTCGATTCAGACGTAAACATCGGACGAACACCCTCGCGCACGGCTTGTCTGAGTTTTTCGGTTTCTTCCTCGTCGGTTTGCGTGATGTCGGCGGGCGAAATAATGCTTTCGCGGGCGATGTCGCCCTCGCGATACACCTCCGCACCCGAGCGCCAAAACGGATTGTTAATAAGAAATGTTGTGATGAGACAAAGGATGGCAAAACCAGCCCAGAATATCTGCCCGCGCGTAAACCTCTGAAACGGGCGCGAAACCAAACCGGCGAGGCTGCGGCGCGCCTTTGAAAACGGCGACGATAGATCCGGAAGACGCTTACTCATATTTTCTGCTGCGATCTATTGACCGATCGCAACTCCCAAATCGGAATTCGCAAATTTTCCGATGCTTTCTCCAATCTTTTCCAACAACGGTTTCAGCGTTTGCGGCTTGATAGCTGAGACTGCCACGCTTTCTTGTTCTTTGTCAAATAAAAGTTGTCTTTGCAGGGCTTCAACCGAGGTTTCGTCGACCAAGTCCGCCTTGTTCAAAGCGATAAGGCGCGGAATTTTATTAAGTTCGAGCTCGCCCAAAATCTTATCGACCGATTCGATCTGATGAACGGCGTGCGGATTTGACGCATCGACTAAATGAACGAGCAGATCGCTGTCGGAAATTTCTTCAAGCGTCGCGCGAAAAGCGGCGACAAGAGTTTCCGGAAGATCGCGAATAAATCCGACCGTGTCATTAATGATAATTTCCTGTTCGATCGGCAGGCGCAAACGACGCGAAGTCGGATCGAGCGTCGCAAACATTTTCTTTTCGGCGTAAACCTCGCTGTTCGTCAAGGTGTTTAGGAGCGTCGATTTTCCGGCGTTTGTATAGCCGACAAGCGAGATTATCGGCAAATTTTTCTGCACGCGATTTTTACGGCGTTCCTGTCTTTGACGGCTGAGATTATCGACTTGTTTTTCGAGCTGCGAGATCTTATCGCGCACGCGCCGCCGGTCGGTTTCGAGTTTCGTTTCACCGGGACCGCGCCCGCCGATTCCTCCCATAAGACGCGAAAACGCAGAATTTTGTCCCTGAGCGAGACGCGGCAGAAGATATTTTAACTGCGCCAATTCGACCTGCAATTTTCCTTCGCGCGACTGCGCGCGCTGCGCGAAAATATCGAGAATAAGCTGCGGGCGGTCGATAACTTTCAGATCGGTCGCCAGCGAGAGCGAACGAACCTGCGCGGGCGATAATTCCGTATCGAAGACGATCAGATCGGCGCCGAGCCGCATCGCGCGGATCAAAAGTTCCTGCAATTTGCCGCCGCCAAGAACCGTTTTGGGATCGATCTTTTGCCGGCGCTGAATTATCTTATCCAAAACGATCACATCCGCTGAAATTGCGAGTTCTTCCAGTTCCGCGAGCGATTCTTCGGCGTCCGACAAATAACCGGTTGTAACGCCGACCAAAATCACGCGGTCACGATTTGTTTGCCGGTTTCGCGCCGTTCGGCGATTCCGCGCCATTTCGTTTTCAAGCGAATTAATCAGCGATATAAAATCGGTGTCGAGATGGGCAGGAATGGCTGGTTCAAGAAATTCATATGGCGGAGCGTCGCCGTTATTTTCGAGATTTGCGGCAGTCGCCGGCAAAAGGTGCGCGGAGTAAACAAGATCGGGCAAACCGGTTTGTTCGCTGACCTGAATTATCGACATTAGATCGAGCCGAAGCAGCGCAAGGTCGGTCAAATCGTCCTGCGTCAATTGCTCGTTTAAAAGATGTGTGTGCACGCAGCGGAGTCCTCGAAAACGTTCGGCTGAAACGCGCGCGCGTCCAAAATCGGGCATTTCGATCTGCTTTGCGGTGCCGACCATAACGTATTCGACTTGTCCCTTGCGATTGATAAGAACGCCGATCTGTCTGCCGGTTTCGTGCGAAATTTCCGACATTTGCCGCGCCAATTCCGGAGAAATTATTTGTTCGGCAGCGACGCGGCGCGTTAAAAGTCTCTCGATACGACGCAGTTGATTGTGCTTTAATCCTTTGGTAAAACCGTGAACGCTGCTGATAAAATCCAACCTCCGTTACGTCAATTATACAATATTGATGGGTTTAAGCACGGATTTGGCGGTTCAACCTACGGGTGTCTTTTGCTGAAGAGATACTTGCGGCTAATAAAATTCGGGCAAATTGCTTATTGTTTGGCTAACATCGTAGAATAAATGCTTTGGTTCGGGAAACAATGAATAAAGCGGGCAAAATAATTTCCGTCGATCCGCCGCGCGCGATTCCGGGCGGCGAGGTTTCGATCGAATGCGCGGATTTCCAGATCGGGGGTTATGACGATCACGGATGCTTTTTTGACGGTCAAAAGGCGCGTGTTGTCGCCGCTTCGTCCTCGAGAATTTTGGCGATTGTGCCGGAAACCTTCGATACGTCGAACGTCGAGATCTATCTTGAAAGCGGCGGCGACCGAAGCGCGCCATTTAATATCACGGTCGGGAAAAAACTTGCCGAAGACCTGCACATCGTCGCGAACCCGGCGATCGATCCGAAAGATGATTCGATTATCGTGACGCGTTCCGGCTCGCGCGGACAAAAACTGCCGACGACGCTTTATCGACTCGAACCTGACGGTTTTCTCAACGAATTTACCGCCGATATTTTGAATCCGACCGGCATCGCCTTTAACGCGACCGGCGAGCTTTTTGTGACAAATCGCGCCGACGGAGAGGTTTGCCGAATTGTAAACGACGATGACGTGGTGCCGTTTTCGTCCGAGCTCGGGATCGCAACGGGAATTGCGTTCGACAGCGAAGGAAGAATGTATGTCGGCGACCGCAGCGGAACGATCTTTCGAATCGACGATTTCGGCGCGCCGGAAACTTTTTCCGTGGTCGAGCCTTCGGTTTCCGCCTTTCATTTGGCTTTTGGGGCGGACGGACGACTCTACGTTACCGCGCCGAAACTCTCAGGATTTGACGCCGTTTATGCGATCGATGTTAACGGCACTGAACAAATATTTTATCGCGGATTCGGCAGACCGCAGGGTTTGGCATTCGATCGCGACGGGAATTTATTTTGCGCGGCGTGTTTTCGCGGGAAACACGGCATCGTGAAGATCACACCGGATGGAGAAACCGCGGAAATGTTCCTCGCGGGAATGAATGTTGTCGGGCTTTGCTTTACCCGAAACGGCGAAATGATCGTCGCGACCAATGAAGAGGTTTTCAGTTTACCACTCGGAATTTACGGAACGCTTTTGGATTAGAATCTTAAAATCAAAGAAAGAAAAGGCTCTTTCACTGTCAGAGCCTTTTTCGTTTACACCTTAAAAAGAATCTACGGCACGAACGCATTCGGAACGGGAAGATCTCCAGATTGCCCAAACCCCTGAATCAACGTGCCCGCAGTTGTTCTCTGGACCCACCACGTCGAACTTGAAGGGCGGAAAATGCCGGCGTCAAACTTTCCATCGCCGTCGTAATCTCCGATCGTGGGCACGTCGCCTGTCGTTCCAAACGGGAATGCGTAATATGAAAAGTCTTCGCTTCTCAAAACAAACCATTCGCCGGTTGAAGGTCGCCAAACTGCGGCATCAGCCTTTCCGTCGCCGGTGTAATCGCCTTGCACGGGTTTATCCGAGCTGTTTCCGAAACTAAAAGCTAGCAGTCCGAGCGTGCTTCGATTTATCCACCATTGTCCGGCTGAGGCGCGCCAAATGGCGATGTCTGAAATGCCGTCGCTGTCGTAATCCGCAACCACCGGAGCGTCGCCGTTAGCACCGAATTGCTGGATAATAATTCCGCCGCTCGATTTATTGATATACCAAACGCCGGTCGAAGGACGAAAGACCGCCGCATCCGCTTTACCGTCGTTGTCAAAATCTCCGGGCGCGGGGATGTCGCCTGAAAGTCCAAACGGGAAAGCGAAATAACTAGAATCTTCGCTTCTGAGAACAAACCATTCGCCCGTGGACGGTCGCCAAATCGCAACATCAGTCTTTCCGTCTCCCGTGTAATCGGCAGGAACGATTTTGTCCGAAGAATTTCCAAACTGGACTGCGCCGTTACCGCCGTCCGAACTGCGACGATGCCACCATTCGCCGACTGAAGGACGAAAGATGGAAATATCGGTTATGCCGTCGCCATCGAAATCAAACGGTGATTTGGTTTGAGCAAAATATCGGGCTACGGCATAATCGAAATCCGTTCCGTTAAGAGCTTCTCCGACCGCGATGAGTCTTCCATTGCGCTGCAGCGCCAAACCTAAAATCTGTTCATTTCCGTTGCCGAGAGCCGTGATGACTTTTCCGCCGATGCCGAATCTATTGTCTAAATTGCCGCTCGATGTAACTCGCGCTAAGGCAAAATTTCGCTGTATCGGACTACCCGATTCGCTGTAACCGCCCGCAATGATCGCTCCATCCGATTGCAGCACAAGACCGTTCGCGACCTCATTACCTCCAAAGTCGATAAACCTGATCCCGTTGGCGCCAAAGCCGCTATCGGGGTTTCCGTTTGAAAGGTATCGGGCGATCGCAAAATCCGGTATTGCCGTTCCCCCAAGCACAATTTTGCCATCGGGTTGCAGCGCCATATCGTTTACGGTGAGAGCAAGATTGACGGGATTTCCCGAGTTAAATGTCGAATCCGCTGTGCCGTTTGAATTAAGTCTAATTAACTGAGGTCCGCCCGCCACGATTTTTCCGTCGGGTTGAATGACTAGCGCATTCGCCGGTGAAGCATTTCCGGTATAAACTCCATTATTGGCAAAACCCGAATCGCGCGAACCGTCGGCATTAAAACGCGCAACCATGAATTGGAAGACAACAGTTTGAAAGTTGTGATTAACCATTCCGGCGACAGCAATTTTCCCGTCCGGTTGGATCGCCACATCAGATCCAGCGATTGAAGCAGAAACCGAAAGAATCGTTGAGCCGCCGGTTCCAAAATCCGCATCCAGGGAACCGTCCGCGTTGTAACGGATCAAAACCAGACGATAAATCGGATAACCGCCGATTCTTCCGACAACTACAATCTTACCGTCAGGTTGTAAAGCGACACCAAAGGCTTCGGTCTGCTGATTAAATTGAGTGGTTGCTTTGCCGCCAATGCCGAATGAATTATCCAGCGCGCCGTTCGGAAGATAACGAGCCAGAGAAAAGTCATTGGAATTACCGTATTGGCTATATCCGACGGCAACAATCTTTCCGTCAGGCTGCACCGCAACATCCTGCGCCGTATCATTGCCGCGACCGAAGTTGTCCCGACGTTGAACTTGAACTGTTCCCGTCGAAGAAATTTGCGATATTGCGAGATCAATACCGGCGACACCGACCGAAATAATTTGACCGTCGTTTTTCAGCCCCCCTGCAATTGCCCGGCTCGATTGCGGATTAAATCCAACAATAGTTTTCCCGCCACTTCCAAAAGTTGTGTCAAAAGAGCCATTTGAATTAAGCCTCGTAACTATAGAATGGGTCAGAAATCCATCTTGAGTCTGTCCGAAGGCAAGAATCTTACCATCATTTTGGACAGCCACATCGAAAATATAATCAGGACCGGGACTTATATTGACGGTTAATAATCCACCGCCGAAATCAGTATCGATCGTGCCGTTCGGATTGAACCGCACCAGGAAAAAATCATAGTTGTCATTGAGCGTCGTGTTTTGTCCGGCGAGAATAATTTTACCGTCGGACTGCACGGTCAGTCCATAACAAATCTGAACGCCATTGAGGTTTACCCGCTGGTTTCCGCCCCCAAAAGTTCCATCCAGACTGCCGTCAACATTAAAACGGGCAACCGCAAAATCATGACCGCCGGGACCCTCCGCAGTGCCAGCCACAACAATTTTCCCGTCGCTTTGGAGAGCAACTTTGCTCGCCGTCGTGATATTTTGCCCAAATGTCGTGGCGGCTATTCCGCCATTTCCAAAACCCGTATCAACAGAACCGTCAGAGTTAAATCGTCTTATTTCAATTCCCGAAGTTGTTTGGGGATAACCGACGATCACGATCTTGTCATCGGTCTGGATTGCAACATCCGCCGCTCCCGCCAGCGAACTGACGACCACGCCGTTTGAGCCGAAAGTACTATCGGGAGAGCCGTTCGGAGTAAAACGAAGAATTACCGTGCCGGAACTCCCTCGCCCGACAACAATAATTTTCCCGTCACTCTGCACGTCAACCCCAACTCCGGCTGAACCTGCGTTTGAGATTACCAGCCCGTTAGAACCAAAACTTACATCCGGCGTTCCGTCGCTGTTATAACGTAGCAATAAAATGCCCGGGTTTACAGAACCGACAACTAAAAATTTATTATCCGCCAAAACTTTTATATCGTCGGACCAATTTGTAGATGCGCCCAAATTCGTGAAAACCTTGCCCGTCCCGTTAAAGCTCGTATCCAAATCGCCGGCAGCGGCGTCTGCCTGACCGGGTAAAAAAATCGAAATAAACAGAAGCGCAACGATGTCGAAAAAAAACGCACCCTTTAAAGATGTAAAATTGGTTTGATAAATCATTGGTCTACCATCCTTTTGGTATTGGTTTCTTTCCCGATAGGATACTCTCATAGAACTAAATTATCAATGATTTTCTTTGAACTTTGGGCTGATTTTACAAAAATTAATATTTTTTCCGCTAGTTGAAAATCTGCGATCAAAGCGCAAAAAATGCTTCGTCCAAATCTGAACGAAGCAATTTTTTTATTCAATGCGCACGCTAATTCTCAGGTGAAGGTGACGGCTGCGGCTGCGTTTCCGTCCGCTTCTTCAATTGCGGTTTCTCGTTTTCGCTTGATGGTTCAGTTGTCGAATCGTTTGGTTCGGTGGGTTGTCGCCGTTTGAGCGTCGGTTTTCCGTCTTCGGTATCGCTGATATCAGCCGAGGCTAATGCCTTCGCGTTCGAGATGCGGAAAAGATACGATTTAACGCGCTGAAATTCCGATGTGCTGATAATATATTCTTCTCTCTCCGAAAAACGGGCGACAAGGGCGAGACTCGAATCTCGGCGTTCTACCGACTGTGGATGGGTTGTAAAAAGTTTTGAGATCGTTCCCGGCTTTTTCTTATTTTTTGACTGAAGCTTTTCGAACATTGTCGCCATCGCTGTAGGATCGTAACCGGCGGCGTAAAGATATTGAACGCCGAGTTTATCCGCTTCTTCTTCAGCGCCGCGGCTGAATTTAAAGAACGCGAGCATTTGTCCGAGTCCGGCGGTGTTTTGAAGGATCGAACCCGCAATTCCGCCGGTCATCAAAATTCCGGCTAAGATTCCGTATTGCAAAAATTGTCCTTTTCCGGCATTTTCCATCGCATGGCGAGCTGCAACGTGCGCGATCTCGTGCGCCATCACGCCGGCGAGTTCGGCTTCATTATCGGCGGCAAGGATCAAACCTTTGTTAACAAAAAAATACCCGCCGGGAAGCGCAAAAGCGTTAACTTCATCGCTGTCAATGACTTTGATCGTAAAAGGAATTTTTGCGTCAGAATGGAGAACGATATTTTGTCCGACTCGATTAACGTATTCCGTAATGCGCTGATCGGTGACCATTTTTGCCTGCTGTTCGACTTCGAGCGCGAGTTGGCGTCCGATCTGCATTTCTTTTTCCTGAGAACCGCCGAGCCAGCCGAAAAATTTATCCGAACCGCCGTTGATATTCCGCTTTCCTATCATCGCCGGATCTTCTTTTTCAGAAAGGGTTTTGCCGGAAGTTGTCGGCGTCGGGCTGGTTTTAGAATTTTGTTTGCTCTTCGATTCTTTTTTCTTGGATGATTTCTTGTCGGTCGATTGCGCCGCGACGTTTGCCGGTAAAATAGCCGTGGTGCTCATCCAAAACGCGCTCAAAACAAAAAACGCGCCCAAATCGCGAATAAAACTTTTACGCATATTTCTCTCCTTTAACGATCGAATTCAATTCTAACCTTTATTCAATTCTAGAATCAACGTCTGTAAGATGCTCGCGAACTTTTAAAAGTTGTGCTATTTACGGGAAATTTACGACAATTTTATCTAAATTCAAATTTTTTTGTTAAAAAGTGTTTTTTTTAATGCGAAAAATTGGTAAAGTATATGTAGCCGCGCAGTTTGCGGTGCGCCGGAAACAACTCTCCTTCAAATCAAAATAACTTCTCGATTTAAAGTTCGCCTTCGTTCAAATGAAACGTATCCAGGAAAAAGTAAAAGACGTAGTAGAAGTTCGCCCGTATAAAAATCTGCAAGATTTTACTGCGGAGCCTTTACAAACGCTTGCCGCATATCATTTTACCGACGCCACTTCGGAATTGATGGCGAAGTGGCTCGATAGAATAGCCGATGTGCAGATCGAAAATGGGGCGGCGACAGCTTTGGCGGGTTATCGCGGCGTCGGCAAAAGTCATTTCCTGGCAACACTTGGCGCGATCGTGGCAAATCCGGAATTGCGTTCCCGTATTTCCGACCCGCATGTCGCGATGAGCGCTCAGCAGCTTAAACGGCGTCATTATCCGGTTGCTTATGTTCGGCGGGGAACTCATCAAACGTTGACCGAGGAACTCAAAACCGCGCTCGCCAAAACGCTTGAGGTCGGAGTTTCTGAATTGCCGGATTCGTTGCCTGAATTGCTAACGACAGCCGCCGGAAGCGCCAACGATCTACCACTTCTTATTATCATTGACACCGCGTTAGAACGCGCCGAACGTGTTGCGCGTGACGACGGCGAGTTTCTCGGAGAAATTGCGCGGCTTTCCAAAGATCTGAACATTTTTGCCGCGGCGGCGCTGGACGACGATATTTCCGGCGCGGACGGCGTGAATGCCGCGATCTCTCAAAACTACACGATCGATTTCCTCGATCAGGAACATCTTTACCGGATCGTCGATGCAAATATTTTCCCGAAATATAGCAACAAGCAGCCGCTCCTTCACGATATTTACACGTATTTTCGCGAGGTAATGCCGCATTTTCGCTGGAGCGAGCAGCGTTTTGCGGCGCTTTATCCGCTTCATCCGGTTATCCTCGAAAACGCGCCTTTTGTTCGTCTCTACATACAAGATTTCGCGCTTCTGGGATTTGCGTCGGAGGCGGGAACCAAAATTCTGGGTCGTCCGGCAAATTCACTCATCGCGCTTGATGAAGTTTTTGACAGCACGGAAAACTCGCTTCGGAAGGTCGATCTATTGTCCGAAGCGTTTGATACTTACGATCGGTTGAACGCGGAAGTTGTCTGGCAAATCCCTGTAATGCAAAGACTTCACGCAAAACTGATCCTTAAGGCGCTTTTGCTTTTGTCGCTTCACGGAAACGGCGCGACCGCCGGCGAGATCAGCGCGGCGATGCTCATTTATGACGAAAACGATCCGCAAAAAACGATAAAGATCGTCTCAGATCTGCTTGAAAGTTTCTGTCTCGCGTTTCCCGAAGCTGTTTCGCGAACGGACGAAGAAGACCGAGAAATTCGGTACAGCCTGAACATAGGCGGCAAAGATGACCTGAATGGCGCGCTAGCCGACGCCGCGATAGACGTTTCGCCCGACGCCGTTCCGAAAATATTAAGACGGTTTGCGCGCGATCGCTTCTCGGATTGGACGCTTTCGGAAGAAACCGAGACTGCCGACGATTGGACGGAATGTCAAACCGTTTGGCGCGGCGGACTGCGCCGCGGACGCGTATCGTGGAATTTTGAAAATCGGGAACTCGAGGCGAAATCCCCGCTTACGAATACCGAATTTCTCGAATGGGAAATCATCGTGAATTCCTCTTGGAACAATACCGAAAACCTGGGAACCGTTCCGCAAGTTTATTGGAAGCCGGCGCAGCTTCGGCGTGATGAAACCGAAACGATCCTCCGCTATCACGTACTGCTGACCGATAAAACTTTGCGTGAAAACTACGGCGAACAAATTCAGGCAGCCGGACATTCGCACAAAATTTCCGTCGAACGAATTTGGAATCGCATCTTTATCGAGGAAGCAAATTTTACCATCGAAGGTTTTGACTATAATTTCACGGAAGACGCGCGCGCCGCGCAAACTTTGTCGGAAATGTTTTCGATAATGCTCGAACCTTTGTTCGAAAATCAGTATCCGGAACATCCGATTTTTGATCGGACACTCGGAATGACAGAGGTTTCGACGCTTGTAAACGACTTTTTCAGCGGCGCCCGCGCCGATCTGCCGGAAGTTCAGGATCTGGCGGAGACCTTTGCGCTGCCGCTCAGTTTGGTCGCCAACCACGGCGGCGTCTTCGTTCTCGAAAAGGAAGAAAATCTGGCAGAGATTCCGGTCGTTAAAGAGATAGCGAAGCTCATCGAAGAAAGCGGTGACGGGAATGTTTCGCTCAAGAGCATTTATCAAAAGTTAAAAGCGCCGCCGATCGGGCTAGTGCGCGAGGCGCAGCATTTGGTTTTGACGGCGCTCGTCGCGCAGCGGCAGATAGAATTTGTTACTTCGAAAGGCGATAGAGTCAATCGGCGCTCGCTCGATCTAAATATGATCTGGGACGACATCGAAGGAATCGCCAAGCCGTCCGGTATCGTTTATAAAAATCCGAGACTAGCCGAATGGGCGCGAATTTTGACCGGTTCGGAGAGTCTTTCGCTTGAATCTTCCACCGGCGCCGAAAAAGTTTTTGCCGCGCTAGAAACCTGGTTGTACGAATGGAAATCGACCCGATTATTAGAACGCTTTGATGAGCTTCCTGACGAGGTTTTAAATACGAAGATCTGGCGGCTTGCGGCGCATGTAGAAAAAACATTCGGCGCGGTTGCCGTGTGTGTCGGCTCGATCCTGGATAAAACAATTTCGATCGAAGAAGGCTTGCATCGCATCGCCGACACATTTTCCGATTCCGAAAAATCGTTTCTTTCGAGCTCGGAAGATTTGCTGAGGCTCGAAGATTTTGTGGTAGGCGTCCGCAAGCGCGAGGAATTTCTCGCATATCTTGCCGTTTGCGACGTGACAGACGACGAAAAAATCGAATATTTCCGCGAAAAACTTCTGCAGGTCATCGACGAAGGTTATTTTGACGCGAACGAAATTCACAACCGCGAAATGGAAAATCTATGGCAGAGCTTTTACGCGAGATTTACCGAATATTTCGCGATGAAACACGATCTAGTAATGAAATCGCACCCACTGCAGGAAAGTTTCGACGAAATTTTGCGAAGCGACGAATGGTGGGAGTTTGAAAATCTTTCGAAATTCTCTATTTTTCCTGAAAAATACTGGAAGCGTTCGCAAGCCATAATTCGGAGACTCAAGGATCTGGATTGTCGATTCGATGTCCGCGAGATGCTAAAAACTCATCCTTTTTGCGCTTGCCGTTTTAGCCTCGAGCAAATTCGCGAATGGGAAAAATTGCCGCAGAGTTTGCGAGAAACGATCGAAGAAGGACGGCGAAGTTGTCGCCGCGTGCTGCAAATGCTGAGCGAAACGCTCATCCCGCTTATTGAAGACTCAGTAGGAAAAAATGAACCGGAGGAGATTTCCGATGCGGCAGAGCGGCTGACTGAAGTTTTGCGCGATGGCGCCGAAATTCCGCTTTTGGTGAATTCCGAACTGATAATTCTACAAAAAGCGCTCGAAAATCTGCCTGTTCCTTCGCACTACGAACCGGAATTGCCCATCGAAAATAATTATCTCGAACGCGAAGAACTACGAACAAGGCTCAACAGTTGGTTGGACGAAATGCCGTCTGAGCCGGTGCTTCTGAAAGTCTAAATAAGAATTACGGCGAATTAAACCACGAACCGGCACGACGAAACACCAAGAAAAGAACAATCCGTTTGGTGTTGTTTAGTGCGGCTTCGTGGTTTCAATCTCCTGCTTTTTCACTTACTATTTTCAGTATGCGAAAAATCGGAATCATCGGCGTCGGCAGACTCGGCGGAGCTTTGGCGATAGCTTTGGCAAGAAAAAATTACGAGATCGAAAATCTTGTTGCGCGGGCACCGGAAAAGGCGCAAATAATCCATGATTTTGTCGGCGGAAACCTTTTGAACTTTGCTCCTAAAGACTTGTCCGAAATTTCTTCGGACGTAATTTTTATCGCCACGCAGGATTTTGAGATCGAAAACGCCGCGGCTGCGCTGGCTGAAAATCTGAAACACAAACCGTTTGTTTTTCACACAAGCGGATCGCTTTCGTCTGAAATTTTGCGCAGCTTGCGTGACGTCGGTTGCATCGTCGGCTCATTTCATCCGCTTGTTTCGATCAGCGACGCGGTCAACGGCGCGAATCGTTTCAAAAATGCCTATTTTTGCGTAGAAGGCGATGCCGAAGCGGTCGAAATTGCTGATGACATCGCCGTCGAACTTGGCGGAAAATCGTTTTCGATCGCGCCGGAAAACAAAACTCTCTATCATGCCGCGGCGGTTACCGCTTGCGGACATCTGGTTGCCTTGATTGATGTCGCCGGCGAAATGCTGGCAAAATGCGGCATCGATGAAGATCTTTCGAAAGATATTTTGCTTCCTTTGGTCGAAAGCACGATCAAGAATCTCAGTGAACAGACGACCGCGCAGGCTTTGACCGGAACTTTTGCGCGAGCCGACGTCGAAACATTTGAAAAACATATGGAAGCTTTGAGTGAAAATGTTTCCGGCGAAATTGCATCTATCTACCTGCAACTGGGCGAGCGTTCGACGCATCTAGCCGAAGAGCAAGGCGCGGACGAGGAAAAACTGGCGGAGCTTCGTGAGAAAATTTCGTTAGCGAAACGAAACCTCAGATGTTAAAATAGACGGGAATTTATGGCTGCAAAAAAAGAAAAATTCCGGCAGGAAAAAGATATCTTTTCCGAACATATTCAAAAATCCGGTTTGCGTCACACGTCGCAGCGAGATTTGATCCTTGAGATGTTTTTGCGGACCGAGGAACATTTAACCAGCGAAGATCTGTATTGGCTCGTTCAAAAGGAAGATCCAAGTGTCGGACATACAACGGTTTACCGCACTTTAAAACTCTTGACCGAAGCCGGGCTCGCGCGCGAGGTTCGCTTCGGCGACGGCAAAACATATTACGAACACCATTACAATCACGCGCACCACGATCATATGATCTGCACCGAATGCGGAACGGTGATCGAATTTTTTTCTGAAAAGCTCGAAGCTGCGCAGGACGCGATGGCGGACAAATACAATTTTGTCCCGACGCATCACAGCTTGAGAATTTGGGGTGTTTGCGAGGAATGTCAAAGGAGCGAAAAAGACGTGCACAGCATGGCGTCCGGCGCGCAGCCGCGCGTTCGTGTGCGAACGGTCGTCGGCAATTAAGTTATGGAAGAAGTTGAGATCAAATTCGAACGGGAGAATTTAGACGGCGTAATTGCCGCCGGAACTTATTTATATGACGCCGCGAAACGTCTCGGAGTCGGCGTCGAGTGCGAGCGCACGGGCGAATCCGATCTGTGCGCAATGCGAATTTTGCGCGGAAGCGAGCTTATGTCCGAGCTTACGCATGCCGAGATAGAACAATTGTCGGCAGAAAGACGTAGAAACGGTGAACGCCTGGCATGTCAGGCAAAGATCGAAAAATCAGGAGAAATTACCGTTATGACAAATAAAAAACAGGCTGAAAAAGAACCCAAAACCGAAGAGCAAAAAGATGAGTTTCGAAAGGAATTCGAAGCCCTTCCGCTCGAAAAAAAGATCGCGTCCTTGCTTCGGCTGGAAGGCATCGTTCTCGGCGAAACTATTTCTTATGTCGTCAATTCGCCTTTCAAAGTTTTCGAAAAAGCAATGGATGTAATGGCGGAATTCGGCATTAAGCTCGAAACACAAGCCAAGGAAGCGACGCGCCCAAAGGAACATAACAAAGAAGAATCGACGAGCGAAAACGGCGCAAAAACAAAATCGCGTAAGAAGAAAACGACGCGACGGAAAAGTCCCGGCAAGGAAATGTGAGCAATAAACTGCAAAAAAGAATGCCCGACAAGCTGAAAGAAAATGCGCAATACGTGTTAGCTTTCGGCGTGATCGCGGCGCTGCTTCTTGCAGTAGGTTTTCCGGCTTTCATCATTTTCTTTTTCGGAATTTTCGCATATTTTTTGTGGAAAACATTTTCGTCTCCCTCGCTCGGCGACACGCGCGAAATTTTTGAATTCTATCTTTCGGCAAACGAAATTTTGCGCGATGACGAGCGCCGCTGGTACGGTTTTGAGATTCGCGAGGTAGTCGATCGAGGCGAGCGAATTCTTGAGTTTATGAGCGCGCCGCCGCCCCTCGTTTATTTCACGCTCGGCGCGCTTTACAACAAGATCGGCGAACACAAATCTGCCGTAAATCATCTAACATACATAATCGAAAACGAAAATTCGGACGAAGCAGCGTACATTTATCCTTCAGACGAACTGCAAAATTACGTCAGAATTCTCCGAAAAATTGAGCGCGAGCCCGCCGAAGCTCCGCACACATCGTCTGCGATTCGCGCGCTCGAACGCGCCCGCCGCAATCGCGGAAAAATTATTCTTGAAATGAGTCGCACCGCCCTTAAAGAAGAGAATAGCGAAAAGCGCAAAGCCACGGTGGCGCTCAAAAAGGAAAAGCCCGCGCTTGCCGGATCCAGATCGGAAAATGCTTTGCTGAAAACGGTAACTGGCGAAGCGATCAAAAACGGCGAGAGAAACGACTCTCGTTTGACCGAGGCGCCGGAAAGCCAAAATTCGAACGGAAAAGGCAAAGCGTCAAAAAAAGAAACCGATGGTGAAGATGTTTTCGCTAACCGCAAATCAATTTCTGAAGTTTTACACGACATTTACGACTCAAAGTAAGAATGTCTGAAGAAGAGAAAATTCAGGACGATTTTCCTCTCGGATGTATGATTCCGCCGCTGATCTTTTTCGCCCTCGTGATCGCAGTCTGTTTGAATGACTATCGTAACGGAGAGCTTACCAAAACCGGTCTTTATGCACTTGTGGGCAGCACAATTTTTTTTCTCGCAGTTTTTATTCGGGCAACTGTGAAGATCGTAAAGAACATTTCCAGAAAATCCGGCGGCGATCAATAAATATGTTATCAGCTGAAATCATAGCGATCGGTTCCGAGCTTTTGACGCCCGACAAAACCGACACAAACGGACTTTGGTTGACCGAAAAGCTAAACGAGATCGGCATCGAAGTAAAACTCAAAACGATCGTTGGCGACGACGAAGCGCGGCTCGAAGAGACAATAAGAGACGCCTTAAAGCGTTCGGATGTCGTTATAGCAACCGGTGGTCTCGGACCGACTGAAGACGATATCACGCGAAAAATTTCCGCGCGCGCTATTGATCGAGAGCTGGTCTATAAGATCGAGCTTGAAACCGATCTGCGCGAAAGATTCGCGCGCTGGGGACGCGAAATGCCTGAGATCAACAAGCGCCAGGCTTTTGTCATCGACGGCGCGGAAGTTCTGCGGAATCCGAACGGCTCGGCGGCTGGAATGTTTTTGGAAGTAGCGCCGCCGTCTCGGCGGCAGTCGCGTGAGCATCTTGCTCACTCACGTGAAAAGGCGAAGGCAGGATGCCTTCACGACAGCCGGCGGGATGCCGGCGTTACAAAATTCTTCGTGATCCTGCCCGGTCCGCCGCGAGAGAATCAGCCGATGTTCGAAAAGTACATAATGCCAAAACTTCGGATGAAATCCGGCGATATTTTTGTTAAAAGAAAAATTCTCCGCGTTTCCGGGCTTGGCGAATCAGCGGTTGACGAGCAGATCGCTCCGATCTACAAGCAATACTCAAATCCAAACACTACAATTCTTTTTAATCGCGCGGAAGTTGAAGTTCACCTCACCGCGCGGGCAACGACCGAAGCCGAAGCCGCCGCGCTGAATGAAAAAGTTGCCGCAAAAATCGCTGAAACTTTGGGCATTGCGCTTTTTTCGACAAACGGCGAAACGATGGAAGAAGTCGTGGGAAAAATTCTTATCGAGAACGGAAAAACGTTGTCGGTCGCGGAAAGCTGTACGGGTGGTTTGATCGCTCGGAGATTGACCGAAATTGCCGGTTCTTCCGCGTTTTTTATGGAAGGCGCGATAACTTATTCGAACGATGCTAAGATCAGAACTTTAAAGGTTCCGAAAAAGTCGATCGAGACCCGAGGCGCGGTTTCCGCCGAGGTCGCCGAAGCGATGGCAAAGGGAATGCGCGAGCGCGCCGAAACGGATTTCGCGATTTCGGTAACCGGAATTGCCGGTCCGTCGGGCGGCAGCGAAGAAAAACCTATCGGCACAGTTTTTATCGGTTACGCCGACGAATCGCGAGTAAAATCTTTCAAGATAATACTGCCCGGCGACCGCTATTTGATCCGCTGGCGCTCAAGCCAGGCGGCGCTCGATTATCTGCGGAGGCAGATTTTGAACACAAGATAAACTATATGAAATATTTTGTCTGCATTCTATTTTTTGCGGTCAATGCCTTCGGACAACTGGAAGGAAATCCTGAAAATTGGTGTCGCAACGGCGTCTTTCCGCGCGAGAACGTCGAATTTAAACTGGCAAAGATCATCGGCAAAAAGAACGAAAAGGTCTATTTTTACGGTGACGACGCCGATTGTCCGAAGAACGGCGATTGTCGTTTGAAAAGCTACGTTGTTCCGAAGGATGAAATGATCGTTTCGCGAACATTCGGAAGTTTTGCGTGCAGCTGGTTTCAGCCCAAAAAAGGAGCGGAAACGGTCGGCTGGATCGAAGTCAACAAGCTTGAGGAGATTGCAACGAATAGCGCGCCCGAACTCGACGACTGGTTTGGCGAATGGAGCTATTATGAAAATTCGATAACGATCGGCAAAGGAGAAAAAAGCGGAGAACTGGCGATCAAGGGCGACGCATTTTGGAAAGGTTTGGGCGACAATGTTCACATCGGCGAGCTCGATCACAGCGCAAAACCTTTGCGAAATGTGCTTAAGCTCGGCGAAACCGAAGAGGGTGAATTTGCCTGCAAAGTTACGATGCGTCTTGTCGGAAAATTTCTGATCGTGTCAGACAATCTTAACTGCGGCGGCGTGAATGTTTCGTTTTCGGGCGTTTACTTGAAGAAATAACTAAAAGCGTTCTCAAATAAAATGCATACCATAATCGAAAAAAAAACCGAGTATCTTTTTCCCGACCGCCTGAAAATGCCGTTTCAATTTTCCGCTGAACAACTCGCAAAAGATCTAGCCGTTTTGAATGAAACCGAATGGACGGAGCATTTTGTCAAACAAAATTACGAAGGCGATTGGAGCGCGATTCCGCTTCGGTCGCCGAAAGGCGAAACGCATCCGATCCGGATGATCTATTCCGACCCGACCGCAACGGAATTTGTCGATACAATTTATTTAAAACAGTGCCCGTATTTTCAGGAAGTTTTGTCGCATTTTAAATGCGATGTGAGCGTCGTGCGACTTATGAAACTCGGCGCCGGATCCGTTATTAAAGAGCATTTCGATTACGATCTGTGTTACGAAGACGGCGCGATTCGCTTTCACATTCCGGTGGTGACAAACCCCGAAATCGAGTTTTATCTAAATAATGAACGGATAATTCTTGGCGCAGGCGAATGCTGGTATCTGCGCCTTTCAGACCCGCACCGCGTCAATAATTTCAGCTCGGAAGATCGCGTTCATCTGGTCGTTGACGCGACGGTCAATGATTGGATAACGGAGATTTTTGATCGATCGCTGGCGATATCAAAGATTTAAGATTGCAAAATTTGCCGGTAAACTTCCGCGTCGACATTTCCGCCGCTAACAACGACGCAAACTCTTTTATCTTTGAACTCTTCCACGTTTTCTAGGATCGCTCCAAGCGGCAGAGCGCCGGTCGGCTCGACCTTCAAATTTGCCAGCGAAAAATACAAGCGAACGGCTTCGGCAATATTTTCTTCGGAAACTTCGATAATTTCCTCCAAACCATTTCTTAAAATTTCCCAATTCAAATTTCCCAAACTTATCGTTCGCGCGCCGTCGGCTATTGTTGTTGGTTCGAACTCGTTGACAATTATCTTTCCCGCTTTTAGCGAACGCGCGGCGTCATTTCCCAAAAGCGGTTCGCCGCCGATAATTTTTGTCTCCGTGTCGCTACGATTAAATCCCGAGACAATTCCCGAGGAAAGCCCGCCGCCGCCGACGGGCGCGATCACGACGTCAAAATCCTTTTCCGCGAGTTCGTCGCCGAGCGTCGAATTTCCTTCGATTACGTGCAGATCGTCATACGCGCTTGCAAAATATGCGTCCGGCATTTGCGCGGCAAGCTGCGCGACACGCTCGTTTCTGCCGATTTTCCGCGTATCAACCAGATCGACCGTCGCGCCGTAATTTTTTACAGCTTCAATCTTCACTTTTGCGGAAGTTTCCGGCATTACGACGGTGCATTTTTTATGCAGCAGCTGACATGCAAACGCGAGCGCTTGACCAAAATTTCCCGACGATGCGGTCAAAATTTCGTCGTTCGGAACATTCAAAGCAAGATTATATGCGGCTCGGAATTTAAAGCTTCCTGTGTGTTGAAAGGTTTCAGACGCAATTGTCAGTTCGATTCCGAGATGCGAGCGCAGCTTTTCCGATTCGATAAAGCACGTCGGGCGAATCGCCTCGAGCAAAGATTTCATTTTTTAAGAATCTGCGATATAAGCTAAACTCGTCAAGACGAAATGAACGAAAGATTCACAAAAAATGTGATCGATCTTTGCGGTGAAAACGGCAGAAAATGGCTTGATGATCTGCCGCGAACGATCGCCGAGCTCGAACAAAAATGGTCGATAACGGTACAAAATCCGTTCTGGAATTTATCGTACAATTATGTGGCGCCGTGTGTTTGTGCTGACGGAAGCAAAGCCGTTCTCAAGATCGCTTTGCCGCTTGATAATCCCGAAATTCTTAACGAAGCGCGATATCTGCACATCGCCCGGGGCGACGCGACCGCAGAGCTTTACGAAACCGACGAAAATCGACGCGCAATACTTTTGGAAAGACTGCTTCCGGGCGAAAATCTAAAAGCGGTTTGCCGTGAAAACGAAATAAAAGCGGTCGAGATCGCTATTCCGATTCTAAAAGCGCTTTTAAAAGAGCCTCAAGAAAACCACTCTTTCGGAACGCTCGATGAATGGTTCGGAAACTTTTTTGAAAGCGCTTCCAATCCAGATTTTCCGCGTGAGCATCAAAATAAAACGCGGAAGATCTACGAGCAATTGAGCCGAAGTTCAAAAAAATATCTTATTCATGGCGATTTTCATCACGAAAATATTTTGTCCGCTTCGCGAAAGGCCTTTTTGGTGATCGATCCGAAGGGAATTATCGGCTGCGCGGGATACGATATCGCCGTTTTTCTAAACAATCATCTTTGGTGGCTTGCACAAGACGCGGATCTGCGGGAGAAACTCGACCTTAGCGTTCAAAAATTTTCCATCACCTTTGATATCACTTCTGCCGATCTTCGAAAATGGGCTTACGCGCAAATCGTTCTGTCGGCATGGTGGACTTTTGAAGATCACGGCACAAATTGGGAGCGGGAATTGGCTTTTGCCGAATTCTGGGAAGTATAATTTTTGATATGAGCAAAGCAAAATTTGGAATGATCGGACTCGGAACAATGGGCAGAAATCTTTTGCTCAATATCGCCGAGCATGGTCTTAGCTGCGCCGGATACAATGTTCACCGGGACAAACTGGAGCTTTTGCGCGAAGAAAGCAAAGGTCTCGACGTTGAAGGCTTTGATAATCTGCCGGATTTTGTTCAAGCGCTGGAAACTCCGCGAAAAATTATGCTCCTCGTTCCGGCGGGCGATGTGGTCGATTCCGTGATTCACGATCTTTTGCCGCATTTAGAGCGCGGCGATCTGATAATCGACGGCGGAAATTCGCATTTTCTCGACACCGAACGGCGCGAGGCTTTTTTAAAAAACGAAGGATTCACGTTTCTCGGCGTCGGCGTTTCGGGCGGCGAAGAAGGCGCGCGGCGCGGCGCGAGCATAATGATCGGAGGAACAGTTGAAAATTACGAGCGCGTTCGCCCGATCTTTGAAGCGGCGTCGGCAAAAGTAAACGGCGAACCGTGCGCGGCACACGTCGGCAACGGCTGTGCCGGACATTTCGTCAAAATGGTTCACAACGGCATCGAATACGGCTTGATGCAGATCCTCGCGGAAACTTACGATTTTATGCTCCGCGTTTTGAAAATGAATTACAGCGAAATGAGCGATTGTTTCGCGCGCTGGAATAACACCGAGCTCAATTCGTTTCTCGTTGAGATCACCGCCGAAGCTTTGAAAAAAGTAGATGCGGAAACCGGCAAACCGCTCGTCGAAATGATTCTAGACAAAGCCGCGCAGAAGGGAACCGGCAAATGGACTTCGCAGGTCGCGATGGATTGCGGCGTGCCGATCCCGACGATCGATTCGGCGGTTTCGATGCGCCAGATCTCGGCGCAAAAAGAAACGCGCGCTATGATGGCGAAAAAATACAGCAGCTTTTCGCCGGTCGAAACTCACCAACAAAGATCAGACGGTCATGAAGCGACGAGCGTTCTGGTCGAGGAATCAAAAGCCGCCCGCGCCGCGAGAGACGTCGAAACTCTCGCGAGCCAAAATCAACAATCAAATATCGGGACAGATTCGCGAACGAAATCTGAAAAGCAAGCGATAGTCCGTGATGGCAAAAACGCCGAATTACGAAATGAATTTTCCGCAGATTTTGACCGTTTTATCGAAGAGCTGAAACAGACGCTGTTAAGTTCATTCATCGTCACATACGCGCAGGGAATGTCGCTTTTGCAGACGGCTTCCGTGGAAAAAGATCTGGATCTCGATCTTGCGGAGATCGCCAAGATTTGGCGCGGCGGCTGCATCATTCGCGCGGCGCTGCTCGAAGATATGCGTCGCGCATATTCTGAAACACCGGATCTTCCGAATTTGATGCTTGACGACGGATTTGCCGAAATCTTAAATAAAAATCGCGAAGCCTGGCGCGCAATAAACGCGAAGTTTGCCGAAAGCCGCATTCCATCGCTGTGTTTGTCGTCTGCGCTGGCGTATTTCGACGCCTTTCGATCGGAAAGATTGCCGGCAAACCTCATCCAGGCACAGCGCGATTTCTTTGGCGCGCATACATATCAACGAACCGACAAGGAAGGCGTCTTTCACACGCCGGATTGGAAGGAATGATTTTGAAGTTTCAGCACGCAATTCGTGTTGCTTAAGATATGTTGGACCGTTTCGCTTAAACGCTTTGCACCAAAACCCCTAGTTGCACCTAAACTGCTTAATCCTGCACCAAAAGTATTTCAAATTGTCAGTATAAGTAAAAAATTGAAACTCTTATAATTTAGTGCTAAACTCACTGGCATTTTTGGAGGATAAAGAAATTGAAAAAATTTTTACTTTTCGTTTTAGTTTTGATGTTTGTATTTGAATCTTATGCTTTACCTTTGCCGGTTGTTTTTAAAATCACAAAGGATGTTAATACCGAAAGCTTAACTGAAACTGCAATTGTTGACTTAACAAAATATAAAGAAGCCAGAATTGCAGTAAAATATACGCCAAGTCCTGAACTAACTGCGTTTGACAAACTACAATTAGAACGCAAACAACAGATGTTGGATCAAGGTCTCATATCAAAATTTGAATATGAACAAGCTGAAAGCCTTATAAAACTTTCGAGAGTGTTCCGAGCGGAAATTTACGCGATAGAGGACGTTGACGAATTTTTCTTAGCCGGAACGGGGTCTAGTCGTCACTCAAGTTCGATCTTAATTCCAAGTGTGCCAACAAAAATCAGTATCAAAGTAGCCGGAAAAGGAAAATACACACTCGTAATTTGGGCGCAATAAATTTCTTACAACGTTTTATTTAATGCTCAACGTACGCTTCACTTTCGCTTGTCGCGCTAGACGGAATTTTGGAAAGAAGTTGAACTGCACTGACGGAATGAGAAGCCTAGTTTTCGGACTAGGCTTTTTAATAAAACTTTGTAAAATCTTCAATGCTTGTTCTTACATCGCTCATTTTGGTTAATGTTTTACGTTGAACTAGCGGAAAACTATCACTACCTTTTACGTTAATTTTCAAGCCTTTTAGTTCAACTTCTGGCGGATAAATAAGTTTTCCCGCTAACCATTGTCTTGAATAAAATTGATAGTCTTTCGGCTTTTCCTTATGAAAAGCTTCTCTTTGTTGATTATAAAAACTTACAGCGTCATTAATAATGTTCACTTCTTCATCGCTTAATTCTTGTCGGATCAAAAACGTTTCGGGCGTGTTTGGTTTTACGACTATTGGCGGTTGCTGAATGGTTTTTTGTAAAAGCAACCTTCTCCCGTTAAATAGTATTTTGCCCTCAAGCGGTTCGTCTATAAGAATTTCAAAGACAGATGCATTATAAATTTCTAACTGAAATATTAGAAAATAAATTCTTTCCTCGATGCTATTGCCGCAAAACTGAGTGCCTTTCCAATAAACAAACTCCTCAATGTTTTCTGCCTGACACTTTGCTCTTTTAATTAACCATTCGTTGATAACTAAAGTCTTGTCTTTTTCGGAAACCATTCTCCGTAAATTTTCAATTTCCGATTCCTTACCTTTAATGGTTCCTTCAAACGCTTCTTTCGTGCGCGTTTCTCGATCTAATTCCTTTTGAGTTTTTACAAGTGAAGCAACTTCGGCGTCATATTTATCTCTAAGAACGTCATATTCACTTTGGCGTAGGCGAATTTGTTCTTTATGTTTTGCTTCAAGACTTTCTCTTAATTGTAAATCAGATGTTCCGTTTATACCTGCATTTTCCTTTCTCGCATTACGATAATTTTTGATAAATAATAGAATAAAAAATAAAAAGATAAGAAAAAAAGCAATAGCAAAACCTAAAGCTAAAGCTGACCACCAACTTGGACTAAGCCAGAAAAAAACGAGTGCGGTTGCTAAAAAAGAAATCATACCCCACACCCCCTTTTTAATAGGTTCGTCCAGAAAAGTTTTCCAAAGCGCATCTTCAAGACGGTTTTTAGGAATAAGTGAATCAGGCATAAATTGAATTTGTGCTTGTAAATATACCACAAAAACAACACTATTTTTGCGCGGAATTTGCGTCCTGCACCAATAGTGCTTAAGGTTGCACTAATATCACGGGGTATTGGTGCAAAGCCGTATCGGTTAGTTCGATTAAACATGAATACTGTTCGGTGAAATGATTAATCGGTTCGCTATATTGCTTAAGCAGTCTGTTATTCATCCAAAAATATCCGATATTTAAGACTATAAAGCGGCTATTAAGCATAAATAAGCAGATATTTAATACGGATAAGCATCTATTTAAGTTAAACTCTCTTATATTCACACCATTCAATTTGTTATTCCCACCAACGACACAGTTATTCACACCAGATACTCTTATATTCATACCAGATACTCTTATATTCACAGCAGAAAGTATGTTATAAAACGCACCGCATCTTTTTTTATTGCAATTTAGTTCGATATAAAATACAATGTGAAAACTTCGCTCCCGAAACTTCTATGTTAATTTTTAGATTAAGTCGAATATTTGCAATGCGCGGAATTGACACTCCGTTTGCGTATTTGGTCGGTCTCGGCTTTTCACGCGCGACCGCGAGCAATTTGCTGAACGACCGCGTGATCCAAGTAAAAGTGACGCAGATCGAGACTATTTGCCGGGCGCTGAACTGCACGCCGAACGATCTTTACGAGTGGAAAGATGACGTTGGAAGACCGGTCTCGGAAAATCATCCGCTAAATGCGCTGAAACGGGAAGGGACGCCGGCTCGACTGAGCCAGATCGTCAAGGACATTCCGGTTGAAAAGCTTCATATGGTCGAGGAATTGCTCAATCAGTTAAAGAACTGAGGTCTTCCGGGCTATTAACATTCAAAAGGACTTTTTCATCGCCGCCGAGCAAATTCGCTTCGACAATATTTGCATCAATAAGCTTCAAGAAATCTCTAACCGAGGCTGAATCGTCGTGTTCGAGAAGTTCTTCGAGCTTCGGCAGGCATGCTTTGGCGCGATAAACAGCGCAAAGCGGCTGAAGCCGTCCGTTGTTTTGGCGCGGAACGGTCGCGGACGATTCGCTTGAGGCTTCAATAAGTTTTTTGACCGTTTCAGTTGTTACAAAAGGCAGATCGACCGCCAAGATGAACGCGAAATCGGTTTCGCAATTCTTTAAAGCGGCGTGAATCCCGCCAAGCGCGCCGCGTTCGTGATAAAGATCAACGATCAGATCAGAGCTTGGAAAAGCATCTTCAAATTGCGCTTTTTGATATTTATTTATGACGATCTTTGTAATTTTGCAACGCGGTGAGAGGGTTTTGAAAGCACGTTCGAGAAAGGTCGCGTCTTGAAATTTCAGAAAAGCCTTGTCGGTTTTCATCCGCGAAGATTTCCCGCCGGCGAGAATAAAACCCGAAAGATCGTTAGAATTCATCGGTTAAATTTGCCGGAGAAAACGGGCTCGCCTTTTTTGTCTAATTGCGGTGCAACCGTAATTCTCGTCAGTTTCGAAGTCGGACAGTTGCTTTTATCCGCGGTGCTTCGAAGCGGAACGAGCGGATTTGCTTCGGGAAAATATGTCGCAGCGCAGCGCACCGGGATCGGGTATGAAACAACGATAAAGCTTTCGGCATCACGTTCTTCGCCTTCGAAATGGCTGGTGAGATCGACGACCTGACCTTCCGACAAATTTCGTTCGGCGATGTCCGTTTCGTTCATAAAGATCACGCGGCGCGAACCTTTTATGCCGCGGTAACGGTCGCGGTTTTCGTAAACGGTGGTATTGAATTGATCGTGCGCGCGAATGGTCGTCATCAAGAGTTCACCATCGTTGAGTTCGATTCTTTCGAGCGAACTCGTTGTAAATTGTGCCTTTCCGGAGTCGGTCGTGAAATTGCCGTCCCGCGGCGGATTCGGAAGGTAAAAGCCGCCGTCGCGTCGCACTTTCTCGTTGTAATTTTCCATTCCCGGAACTACGTGCGAGATCGAATCGCGAATGACGTCGTAGTCGGCTACCATTTTGTCCCAATCGACGGTCGTTTTATCGCCGAGAACTGCCTTCGCAAGCTGCGCGACGATCCAAGGCTCGCTTCGAAGATGTTGGGACGCCGGTTCGAGAATCCCTTGCGTCATCTGCACGTTGAGCATCGTGCTTTCGGTCGAAACAAATTGCTCGACGCCGTTTTGCAGATCTTTTTCCGATCGCCCAAGACAGGGAAGAATGAGCGAAGTTTTGCCGTGAATGAGCGCCGTGCGATTAAGTTTCGTCAAAACCTGTGCGGTCAGCTCGCATTTCCGCAGCGCGTCGGCGGTAAAATGCGTGTCGGGCGTTGCGCTCAAAAAATTTCCGCCCATTGCGAAGAAAACTTTTGCGCGACCGTCGTGCATCGCTTTTATCGCTTCGACCGTGTCGAATCCGTCTTTTTCCGGCGTCTTAAAATTAAACTCCGTTTCCAGATTTGCGCGAAATTTCGGATTCATTTTTTCCCAGATTCCCATCGTGCGGTCGCCCTGGACGTTTGAATGTCCGCGCACCGGGCAAAGTCCCGCGCCCTGTTTGCCCATATTTCCGCGCAACAGATGCAGATTGACGATGTCTTGTATCGTCGCGACAGCATGTTTATGCTGGGTAACACCCATTGCCCAGCACGAAATAACGCGTTTTGCGCCCATGTACATTTCGGCGGCTTCGATGATCTGCTCGCGCGTCAGACCGCTTTCTTCTAAAATGTCATCCCATAAAATTCGATCAAGATTGCCGGTGAAATCGTCGAAGCCTGCTGTCTTTTCGGTTATAAATTCATAATCAAAAATCGGCGTCACGCTTTGCTTTTCGCGTTCGAGCAAAACTTTCATCACGCCTTTCAAAAATGCCATATCGCCGCCGATTCGAATCGGCAAATGCAGATCGGCGAGCTTTGAATAATTATTTCCCAAAAGCGCGAACGGAAACTTCAGAGGATTTTTATAGTGCTGCGGATTCGGATCGGTAAAACCCAAAAGACCG
Source organism: Pyrinomonadaceae bacterium (assembly GCA_041747435.1). Lineage (GTDB taxonomy): Bacteria > Acidobacteriota > Blastocatellia > Pyrinomonadales > Pyrinomonadaceae > JBGTFE01. The sequence goes on from JBGTFE010000055.1 coordinate 51,655, forward strand.
GCTTCGGGCAAAGGATTGACGGCGATTATCTTTGCGCCATTTTCTTTGGCGATGCGCAGCGAAGTCATCATTCGCGGCGCGTTTGTGCCCGGATTTTGCCCGATAATAATTATCAGATCGGTGTTTTCCAGATCTTCGAGCCTAACGGTCGCCTTGCCCAAACCGATCGATTCGCTCAGAGCGACGCTTGTCGATTCGTGACACATATTTGAACAATCCGGAAGATTATTCGTGCCGAATTGGCGGACAAAAAGCTGATAAAGAAACGCCGCTTCGTTCGAAGTTCTGCCCGAAGTGTAAAAGATCGATTCATCGGGCGAGTTGAGCGCATTTAGATTTTGCGAAAGCATCGAAAAAGCTTCGTTCCATTCGATAGGCTGATAATGCGTTGCGCCTTCGCGCAAAACCAT
>JBGTFE010000056.1:0-1553 GCA_041747435.1 Pyrinomonadaceae bacterium
GTTTCGCTCGTTCCTGAAAGCGCGAACGAGATCACGACCGAAGGCGGACTTGACGTGATAAATAATTTTGAAAACGTCAAAAAAGCAATCGAAAAATTAAAAGCGGCGGGAATTTTCGTCAGTATTTTTATTGATCCCGACCTCGAACAGATCGAAGCCGCCAAAGGCGCGGGCGCACAACAAATCGAACTCTGCACCGGCGAGTATGCCGAACTGACTTTATCGGCAAGAGCCGCGCACGGCGAAGGCGCGGAAAAGGCAGAAAGGGAAGTCGAGCGCATAAAAAATGCGGCAAACAAAGCGAAAGATTTAGGTTTGATCGTCGCCGCCGGACACGGACTCACTTATCGCAACATCGGCGCACTCGCCGCAATTGCGGAAATCACGGAATTTAATATCGGTCACAACATAATTTCGCGCTCCGTCTTTACTGGACTTTACCGCGCCGTCGAAGAAATGATAACGGCAATTTCAAACAAGTAGAGTTTTCTCTTATAATCGAACTTCACACGAACGCAAATCTTTTAAAAATTGGAAAAATAAATAATGAATTTTGGTTTCATCATTGATAACCGCAAATGTATCGGCTGCCACGCCTGTACGGTCGCCTGTAAATCGGAACACGACGTTCCCATCGGGGTAAATCGCACCTGGGTAAAATATATCGAAAAGGGCGAATTTCCCGATACACGCCGCCTTTTTTCGGTGATGCGATGTAATCACTGCGCCGACGCGCCGTGTGTCGAGATTTGCCCGACCGAAGCCCTTTATACGCGCAAAGACGGCAGTGTTGATTTTGATGACCGCCGCTGTATTTCTTGCAAAGCCTGCACGCAGGCGTGTCCGTATGATTCGATCTATATCAATCCCGATACGATGGTCGCGCAAAAATGCAATTATTGTTCGCATCGCACGGACATCGGACTCGAACCGGCGTGTGTAGTGGTTTGTCCAGAACACGCGATCATTTCGGGCGATATGGACAATCCGCTGACGGAAATTTCACAGCTTCTGGCGCGTGAGACGGTTTCGGTCAGAAAGGCGGAAAAGGGAACGAATCCGAAACTTTTTTATATTGACGGCGACAGAGATTCCCTGAACCCGACGAACACGAATCAGAGCGCGGATTATATGTGGTCGAGCCAAGCCGCCGGAGTCGGAAAATACGCGAAATACGCCGAACAGAGAATCAACCAATCTCTGCTTAAAGAAGAGATCGCCGCGCAGAAAAAGCAAAAATTCGTCCAGATCGAACCTCGTGCGAAAGATAGAAAAAAGGAAGCGCGAAGAGTTTACGACGCGCCTTCAAAAGGAATTCTCTGGGGTTGGGAAGTTTCTGCTTATATTTTGACCAAAGCGATAGCGGCGGGCGCGTTTTTGCTTCCTGTAACGGGCGGTTATTTTATGGAAATGCCTCTGCTCGTCAAACAGATCGGCGCGATTGTTTCGATAATTTTCTTAGCAATTACGGGCATTTTGCTGATTATGGATTTGGGCAGACCGGACAGATTTTTGTATGTTCTGTTTCGCCCGCAATGGAAATCGTGGCTCTC
>JBGTFE010000057.1:0-15837 GCA_041747435.1 Pyrinomonadaceae bacterium
AGTTCGATAAGAACATTATTTTCGTTGGGAACAATTCCTTCAAGCATTTTCAACGCCAATTCCGGCGATGAAGGCGCGATAGAGCCAACTTTAAGCGGATTTTTGATAAAGGCTTGCAGAAATTGAATGTTTTCGTTCATCGACAATCATTTAACCGAAGTCTCAGCCTTCGTTTCGGAATTTGTCTCAGATAGATCGCTGACCGCAATTTTATAATCACAAGCCTCATTATTGCAATAGCGTACGGTGCCTTCTTTCTTTGTCGTCTTTTCGAATACGAACGGCGCGCTGCATTTCGGGCACGGTTCGGTTAAAGGTTTGTCCCAATAAACGACGTCGCATTTCGGATAATTACCGCAGCCGTAAAATACCTTTCCGCGGCGCGATTTTTTTATCACGATCTCGCCTTTGCAGCCCGAACGCGGACATGCGATGCCGAGCGTTTCGCGCTTCACATAGTCACATTTCGGATAATTCGAACACGAAATAAATTCGCCGTAGCGACCTTGTCTTTTTACGAGTTTTGCGCCGTCTTTCGGGCATTCTTCGTCCAGTTCCACGGGCGGTGCGACCGGTTTTTGCTCGCCTTTTGCGATCTTGCGAATATTTTTACATTCCGGATAACCGGTGCAGCCGTAAAAGGATCCGAAGCGACCTTTTTTCAAAGCCATTTCGCGCCCGCACAGTTCGCAGACGGGAATTTCTTCCGCTCCGTTTTCCGATTTCTCCCCGTCGCCTTGTCCCGCCGCATCTGAATCTTTCTTGCGGCTCGCGACTTCACGCGTATTTTTACATTCGGGATAATTCGAGCAAGCCAGAAATTGTCCGAAGCGTCCGAATTTTATCACCATACCCGCGCCGTCTTTGTCGCAAATTTCGTCAGTCGGGATCGAAGCTTTTTTGCGCGTTTTTATACTTTCTTCGGCGTTTTTCAGATCGACCGAAAATTTATCGTAAAATTCGCGCAGCGCGCTTCGCCAGTTGAGTTTGCCTTCTTCGATCTCGTCGAGTTCTACTTCCATTCGCGCCGTGTAAGTTTCGTTAAAAAGATCGGCGAAACTCTCGACAAGCAGATCGTTGACGGTCGTTCCCATCGGCGTCGGATGAAAGCGCGTATCGATCTTTTCGACATATTCGCGATCCTGAATCGTCGTCATGATCGCCGCGTAGGTCGAAGGTCTGCCGATGCCTTTTTCTTCGAGCGCCTTTACCAAAGTCGCTTCGGTAAAACGCGGCGGAGGTTCGGTAAAATGCTGTTCGGGTGTGATCCGGTTTAATTTTAAAAGCTCGCCTTTTTCGACCTTCGGCAAGTTCAATTCGGCGTCTTCGTCCTCGCCTTCCGGTTTCTCGTCTCGTCCTTCCTGATAAACTTTCAAAAATCCGTCAAATTTCTGAACCGAACCCGTCGCGCGGAAAATAAATCGTCCTGCTTTTATATCGATCGTCGTTTGATCAAATATCGCCGGCATCATCTGCGATGCCACAAATCTCTGCCAGATCAAACGGTAAAGCTTGTATTCATCTGCCGAAAGATAATTTTTCAGTTTTTCCGGCGTGCGGTTTACGTCGGTCGGTCGAATCGCCTCGTGCGCGTCCTGCGCGCCTTTTTTTCCTTTGTAAAAATTCGGTTTTTCGGGCAGATAAGGTGAGCCGTATTCGCCACCGATAAAATCTCTGACTTCATTTAAAGCCGTATCGGAAACGCGTGTCGAATCGGTTCGCATGTAAGTGATCAAACCGATCAAACCTTCGCTTCCGATCTCGACGCCTTCGTAGAGCCTTTGCGCGACGGACATCGCTTTTTTCACCGGAAAACCGAATTTTCGCGCCGCTTCCTGCTGTAATTTTGACGTGATAAAAGGCGGCGTTGCGTTGCGTTTACGTTCCTTGGTCGTGACGGAATCGACGATAAAATCTTGTGATTTTACCTCGTCAACAATCTCGTCCGCCGTTTTTTCGTCTTTTATGTGAGTTTCGCTTTTTTTCAGATCCTGATCGAAAGCGCCGGTTTTTACGGTCAGATCTTCGATCTTATAGAGCTTTGCGTCAAAATTCGGCGGAAGTTTTGCGGCGAGATTGGCAATTATTGTCCAATATTCTGTTTTGTTAAAAGCCTCGATCTCTCGCTCGCGGTCGACGACAAGCCGAACCGCAACCGTTTGAACTCTTCCCGCGCTTAATTTGCCGCCTATGTTTTTCCAAAGGATCGGCGAAACCTTATAGCCCACGAGTCGATCCAAAACGCGGCGAGCTTGCTGTGCGTCGACAAGATTTCTGTTGATTTCCTTCGGCACTTTGAATGCATCCTTGATAGCGCTCTTCGTGATCTCGTTGAACATGACCCGAAAGATCGGCGTGTTTGACTTTTTTTGCACGAGTTCATCGGCGAGATGCTGGCAGATCGCTTCGCCTTCGCGATCAGGGTCGGCTGCGAGGTAAATTGCTTCTGAGATTTTGGCGGCTTTTTTTAGTTCGGATACGATTTTCTTGTTGTTTCGTTTTTTTGTATCCGGAATAACCTCGTAAACGGGCTCGAAATTATTCTCGACGTCAACGCCTAATTCTCTCATCGGCAGATCTTTGATATGCCCGATCGAAGCCATCACTATGTAATCGCTTCCGAGATATTTATTTATTGTTTTCGCCTTTGCGGGCGATTCGACGATGACTAGATTTTTGCTCATTTTCGTTAAAAAATTTGCCGGCGGATGAAGCGCGCCGACCTGTTTGACTTCTAACACTTGCTTGAGGCTCGTGTCAATCGAAGGTGAAAACGCTCAAATTTTCGCTCACATTTTCTTTGAATAACATTTTCCGGGCAAAACGCGGATCAATTCCCGCATTTCCAAACCGAGAAGCGCGGCGTTCAGATCTCCGAAATTCAAACTGCTTTTATCGAGCAAGACGTCGATGTGAGTCGCATCATCGGTCGAAAGCAATTGCCAAATCTTGCGCTCGTTTTCGTTCAAACCGGCGGGTTCGAGATCGGGCTGTTTCGATGCAGTTTCCGTTCCCGGCTTATCGAGTTTTGGCGGCAAGATGTTCGCGGCGATCTCGCTCGGCAATTCCGCCACAACGTCCTGCCACTGCTGCACCAATTTCGCGCCGGACTTTATCAAATAATTCGTGCCGAAAGAGTTTTTCGACGTAATATTTCCCGGCACTGCGAGCACTTCGCGGTTTTGCTCCATCGCGAGCCGCGCGGTTATCAAAGAGCCGCTTTTTTCTGACGCTTCAACGATCAAAACTCCATAGCTGAGCCCGCTTATGATTCGGTTTCGATACGGAAAGTTGTCTTTTAGCGGCGGCGTCTGCAGAGGAAATTGCGAAACTATTGCGCCGCCGGCGTCGATAATTTCCGCGGCGAGCTTTGCATTTTCCCGCGGATATATGTTGTCGATACCGGTTCCGAAAACGGCGATCGTCTTGCCTTTTCCAAGCATTGCGCCGCGATGCGCAGCCGAATCGATCCCGCGCGCAAAACCGGAAACGACGCAAATTCCGTGTTCAGCCAGATCACGTGCCAGCATTTCCGACGCGTTCTCGCCGTATGTCGAACAGCGCCGAGAGCCGACAACCGCAACGCAAACGCTTTCAAGACATGCGCGCCAATTTCCGCGGACATACAAAACGATCGGCGGATCGGCGATCTCGCGCAAAAGATTCGGATAGCTTCCGTCGTCAAGGATCAAAATATCGCCGCCGAGATCCTTCACCTTTTCAAATTCTTCGACGGCTTTCTCGTAAAATTCGCGATTTATTATGCTTTGGATCGTTTCCGGTTTGAGACGCAGCAGTTCGAGTTCGCTGCGCGTCGCGCGAAAGACACTATCCGCCGAACCGAACCGCTCGAGCAGCTTCGTCGCGGCTCGCGGTCCGACGCCCGGCGTCATATTGAGAGCGATCCATTCTTTCATATCGATTTGGGATTTCGGATTCGGGATTTCGGAGTGAAGAAGGAAATTCCTTATCCAATCGCAAATCGCAAATCCAAAATCGACAATGTTTTGGCGGAGACGTGTCGGAGTCGAACCGACCCAAGCGTGCTCTCACAAGCTCACAAACGGTTTTGAAGACCGCGACCATCACCGGACAGTATGCGCCTCCGAATTCAAACTTACAGTTTTATAAAACTAAGCGTTTACGAGAAAATATGTCAAGCCAATCACGCAAAACGTTAATTTCAAACCTTGCTTGACCGTCAAAAAGCGCGCGTGATATTCTTTCTATTTTGAGATTAAGTGATTTTTTTCACTAGCGCGCCGGTGAGTTTTACGGCAACTTTATAAGGTATGATTTTCTCAGCTGTTTTGGCTTTTCAAAGAGTCGATCTGGTTCCGGACGGAACGCTTCTGATTCACATCGCAATGATCTTGCTGATGATCTGGATCTTGAATCGCACATTTTTTCGTCCGCTCAATCGAATTTTGGAATCACGCGAGAAAAATAAAGGCGGTCGATCGGTCGAAGCCGTAAAGATCCTGAAAAGCGTGGAAGAAAAAGAGGCGCAATATGATGCGGCGATGCTCGAAGCGCGTTCGAAAGGTTACGAATTGATCGAGAAGGAGCGCGAAAAAGCGGTCGGCAAACGCCAGTCGAAGATCAAAGGCGTAAAAGAAGAAGTAGCGCTGAAAACGGAAGAGGAACGAGCCGAACTTGAGCGCCAAACCGCCGAAGCGAAAGCCGCGATCGCTAAAGAAGCCGAAAAAATTGCGGAAAAGATCAGTTCAGATATTCTTAACGTTTAAATGATAGCTTTTTTGTTTAACTTTATCTTCATTTTTGCTGCGGGCGAATCCGCCTGGAGCAAGTTTACCCATTTTTGGGACACTTATTTAAATTTTCCGGGATTTGAAGTCTGGAAATTTCTGAATTTGGCGATCTTTATCTACCTGCTGTTTCGCCTTTTGAAAAAGCCTTTGAGCGAGGCTTTCAAAGCAAAGCGCGAGGAAATTCGCGCCGATCTGATCAAAGCCGAGCAGCAAAAACAAGCCGCACTTGCGCAGTTGACCGCGACGGAAGTTAAGCTCGCGCAGCTCGGAACCGAATCCGCCAAAATTCTCGAAAACGCAAAATTCGAGGCAAAATCGGAGAAGACGCGTATCGAAAAAGAAACTGAAAACGACATAAAGAAAATGCGCGAGCAGTCCGAACACAAAATAGACCGCGCAACCGGACAAGTTAAAAAGCAATTACGTCGATTTTCCGCTGAGGAAAGCATAAGACTTGCGGAAGAAAAGATCCGCCGCGGTATAACAGCCGAAAAAGACGCGCGATTGGTTAAAGCGAATATTCGGACGATCGGGGGTTTAAATTAATGAGTGTCGAAACCGTTGCCCGGCGATACGCCTCTGCGCTTGCTGATGTCGTTGTTGAAAAAGGCGATTCGCACACCGTCCAAACCGAATTAAAGGTTTGGGAAGCGATGATAGCGGCAAACGCAAACTTGATCGAAGTTTTTGCAAATCCGGCGATAGCGCATAAAAACAAGGAACAAGTTTTGGAACGGCTGCTCGAGCGTACGGAGCCGTCAAAGGCTGCCGCCAACTTTTTGCGCGTCCTGCTGAAAAACAATCGATTAAACGATTTACGAGAGATCAACGAACGCTTTGCCGTCGTTTTGGAAGAAAGAAGCGGCGTGGTTTCGGCGGAAATTATTTCGGCGCGCCCGCTTTCCGAAACGGAAAATGCCGCATTGTTGACAAACCTGGAAAAGTTGACCGGCAAGCGGATCAGGGCAAACTTTGAGACGGACGAAAATATTATCGGCGGGGTCATCGCTCGTATCGGCTCGACCGTTTACGACGGCTCCGTGAAAACCAAATTAGAAAAACTTAGAGAACAGATGATAGGTTCGTGAATGGTAAATCGTAAATCGTGAATAGAAAAACGAGTTACGATTCACAATTCACGATTCACGAAAGATTATGGAAGCAATTAAAGCCAACGAAATAAACGAAATTATTCGCGCGCAGATCGAGAATTTTGACACCTCGATGACGGTTGACGAAGTCGGAACGGTGATCAAGGTCGGCGACGGAATCGCCGAAATTCACGGACTCGAAAAGGTTATGGCGGGCGAGCTGCTCGAATTTCCTTACGCCGTTCGCGGTCTGGCGTTGAACCTCGAAGAAGACAAGGTCGGAACCGTGCTTTTCGGTGATTTTCAGAAGATCAAGGAAGGCGACGAAGTAAAACGAACGAGGCGCATTATGAGTGTTCCGGTCGGCGATGCGCTGATCGGGCGCGTTGTTGACGCGCTGGGAAATCCGATCGACGGCAAAGGCGAGATTATCACTGACCAATTTAATCCGGTCGAACGCATCGCGCCCGGAATCATCGATCGTCAGCCCGTTAAAGAACCGCTTCAAACCGGTCTGAAGGCGATCGACGCGATGGTTCCGATCGGTCGCGGACAGCGCGAACTTATCATCGGCGACCGGCAAACGGGAAAAACCGCCGTTGCGGTCGATACGATCATCAACCAGAAAGGTAAAGACGTGATCTGCATTTACGTCGCCATCGGTCAAAAGGCTTCGACCGTTGCGCAGGTTGTGAAAAAACTCGATGAATACGGCGCGCTGGACTACACTATTGTCGTCAACGCTTGCGCTTCGGATCCGGCGGCGATGCAGTTTCTGGCGCCTTATTCAGGCGTCGCGATGGGCGAATTTTTCCGCGATAACGGGCGCCACGCGCTAACGATCTATGACGATCTGACCAAACAGGCGGCGGCATATCGTGAAATTTCACTGCTTTTGCGCCGTCCGCCGGGACGCGAAGCATATCCCGGAGACGTTTTTTATCTTCACTCGCGCTTGCTTGAACGCGCCGCAAAAATGTCCGACGCGCGCGGCGGCGGAAGTTTGACGAGCTTGCCTTTTATCGAAACCCAAGCCGGCGATATTTCGGCTTATATTCCGACGAACGTTATTTCGATCACTGACGGGCAGATCTTTTTGGAAAGCGACCTTTTCAACTCCGGCGTTCGTCCGGCGATCAACGTCGGAAACTCGGTTTCGCGCGTTGGCGGTTCGGCGCAAGTCAAAGCGATGAAACAGGTTGCGGGAACTTTACGTATCGATCTCGCACAGTTTCGCGAACTCGCGGCGTTTGCTCAATTCGGCTCCGATCTGGACAAAGCGACGCAGGATCAGCTCGAAAAAGGAAAGCGCTTAACCGAAATTTTGAAGCAGGGGCAATATCAGCCGATGGAAGTCGAAAAACAGATCTTTGTGATCTGGACGGTTTCAAACGATCTCGCAAATGACATTGCGGTCGAAGACATTCGCAAATTCGAAGTCGAGCTTCTCGATTTTGTTGAAAATGCGCATCCGGCGGTTTTAAGTACGCTTCGAGACAAAAAATCGATCGATGACGATCTAAAAGCGGAAATGAAAGAAGCGGTCGAAGATTTCAAAGCGACGCGCTGGAATCAGGAAGCGGAAGCCGCAAAAGCCTAGCTTATTTCAATATGGGATATGTTCACGCCGAAATCGAACTTGCTAATCCTCGAGAACCGGGATTAGAGACCATTAGCGCAGACGCTTTGGTTGACACCGGAGCGTTGATGTTGTGCCTTCCGGAACATATCAAAGTTCAGCTGAATCTTGAAGAAGCGGAAAAGCGTGAAGTTACGACGGCGGATGGCAAGAAACAGTTGGTTTCGTATGTCGGACCGGTGCAGGTCAGATTTCAAAATCGTTCGTGTTTTGTTGGCGCATTGGTATTGGGAGATCAAGTATTGTTAGGCGCGGTTCCTATGGAAGATATGGATTTGGTAATCAGTCCTTCAAACCGAACCGTAACCGTAAATCCGGACAGTCCGAACTATCCGCACTCGTTAGTTAAGTAGCTATGCCAAGTTTATTAGACATGAGACGACGGATCAAATCCGTCAAAAACACGCAGCAGATCACTAAAGCGATGAAGATGGTCGCGGCGGCAAAATTGAGACGCGCACAAGAGCGCGTGACGGCAGCGCGTCCATATGCGAGCAAAATGTCGGAAATTCTCGGTAGTTTGAGTGCAAAGATCGGCACCGAGTTTTCTTCGACGCTGCTCGATCCGCGCGGCGACGAAAAATATTTGATCGTTTTGGTGAGTGCTGATAAAGGTCTTTGCGGCGGCTTCAATACAAATATAATGAAAGCGACGCAAGCCTTCTTGAATGAAAATCCTGGGCGGGAAACGGAGATGATTCCCGTTGGAAGAAAGGCGCGCGACTTTTTCAAGCGTCGTAAGATGACGTTTGTCGAAGAATACGTTGGGTTGACCGGAACAGGACGCGTTGCGCATGCCGACGCGAAGGCGATTGCTGAAAAGATCATTAGTACTTTTACCGAAGACACGACGATCGACAAAGTCTTTCTCGTTTTTACGGAATTCAAAACAGTTCTCTCGCAAAAACCGGTCGTTGAGCAGCTTCTGCCGATTCCCGCGGCGGCGATAGAAGCCGAAGAAACCGCGCCGGCTGAGTATATTTACGAGCAAACACCCGCGAAAATATTCGGCAAGCTTCTTCCGAAACAGGTTGAAACACAAATTTACCGCGCGATGCTGGAATCGGTTGCATCCGAGCAAGGTTCGCGAATGACGGCGATGGACAGCGCATCGAAAAACGCGGGCGAGTTGATCGACAGCCTGACTTTGAACATGAATCGCATCCGCCAGGCTGCGATCACAAAGGAAATCATCGAAGTCGTCTCCGGCGCGGCAGCGCAATAAAAAAACTCTGTTCCAACTCTTAAAAACAAGGGAGGATATTTGAATTCGGAAGGAATTTCGTATATCCTTTGCTTGCTTTTCTTTAAATACAGGAAAAAATCAGGAGGAAACTATGGGTGTTGGAATGATTGGTTGGCTAGCGATGTTTATCGGCGCAATTTGGATGATCTATCTTGCTGTTACAACAGAGACAACCACTGGAAGCAAAGCGATTTGGGGGATTTTGATTTTTTTCTTTGGACCGATTGCCGGAACAATTTATTTTCTTATGAAAAAGGTTGGATTAGTTCCCGTAATTTTGATGTGGATCGGTGTTTTGGTCTACGGCTACGGAGCATTTACCAGTGTAAGCAGCTTAACGAACTAAGTTAATTACATCCCTTGTGATGAATTTGTTTATTTCAAGCGATTGGCGCGGGCGAATTATTCGTTACGCGCCGCTTTTTTTGTGGATCGGATTGATCTTTTTTCTTTCGTCCTCAATGGGCGCAGACGCAAACACTTCGCGCTTTATACGTCCTTTCCTGATTTGGCTTTTCTCCGAAGCTTCGCCCGAAACCATATCTATTTATCACGGTTACATTCGTAAACTGGCGCATCCCGGAATATATGCGATCCTCGCTTTTTGGTCGTGGCGCGCGTTTCGCGGTTCAGCGTTGGAATTCTTGCGAAAGAATTGGCAAATCAGTGTTTTTTTGATCGTCGTGCTGGTTGCCTCGATCGATGAAGTCAATCAGAGCTTTAACGTGATGCGCACGAGTTCGGCTTACGACGTTTTGCTCGATATTTTCGGCGGATCGGCGATGATCGTGCTCCTCTGGGTTTTGATCTGGAAAAAGTCGGCGACGAATTTACCCGGAAAATCTGTAGAAATGGAAAAAACTCAGATGGAATGATCGACATTCGCGCCGTCTGCCAATCTGGCTTCTGATAAAACTTATGTTATATTATCAGAACAACGAACGGCTTAAGATCGTAAAGTTCGCTGGCTATTATTAGAAATCAAAGGAGTTTATAAAATGGGTATTTTAGACAAAGTTAAAGAAGCGGCAATGAATCAGTTTATCGAGGTGATCGAATGGCTTGACGACTCGGGCGACACCATTCTTTACCGTTTTCCGGTTTATCAACAGGAAATAAAAAACGGTGCGCAGCTCATTGTTCGCGAATCGCAAACGGCGGTTTTTGTTTTTGAAGGACAGGTGGCGGATGTTTTTGCGCCCGGTCGCTATACGATCGACGGCGGAAATACGCCGATCCTTTCGAAACTCGGCGCTTGGAAACACGGTTTTAATTCGCCGATGAAGTCAGAAGTTTATTTTGTAAACACGAAACAGTTTACCGATATGAAATGGGGAACTTCAAACCCGATAATGCTGCGCGATAACGATTTCGGTATCGTTCGGCTGCGCGCTTTTGGCGCGTATTCGCTTCGCGTTGCCGATCCTTCTGTCTTTATAAAAGAGGTCGCCGGAACAAACGCGCATTTTCAAACCGAAGATATTGACACACAGCTAAAACGCGCGATCGTTACCGAATTTTCCGATGCCATCGGTGAGATGAAGATTCCCGCCCTCGATCTTGCGGCGCAATACAAAGAAATCGGCGAAGCGATTCGCGGAAAAATAAATGAAGATTTTAGTTCGTACGGTCTTGAGGTAACGAAGTTTTACGTCGAAAACGTTTCTCTACCGCCCGAGGTCGAAGCGGCAATGGACAAACGCGCTTCGATGGGCGCTATCGGAAACGCCGACCAATATATGAAATTCCAGGCGGCTGACGCTCTGCGTGACGCGGCGCAAAACGAAGGCGGCGGTGCGGGTTTAGGCGCCGGTTTAGGCGCGGGTTTCGCGGTTGGAAATCAGATGGTTGGCGCTTTTGGCGGACAAAGTCAGCAGCAAGGCGGCGGTCAAACGCAATCCGTTGCGTGTCCGAGCTGCGGAAAAGCGAACGCCGTCGGTACAAAATTCTGCAACGATTGCGGCTCGAAAATGGAAGTCGCAAAAGTTCCGTGCGTAAAATGCGGCGCGGAATTGCGAGAAGGCGCAAAATTCTGTTCGGAATGTGGCTCATCGCAAGAAAAAGCAAAATGCACGAATTGCCAGGCGGAACTCAACGCGGGCGCGAAATTTTGCCCCGAATGCGGCACGAAGACCGAAGAAAGCGAATAGAGAGAAGAAATAAGACGTTAGAATAAAAGGTGAGAAGCAAAACGTTTCTCACCTTTAGCTTTGCGTCTTTGCGCCTCCGCGTTAAAATCTTTTTTATTGGAGAAAATTATGGCAATCAGTCCTGAACTTTTAGAAATTTTGCGCTGTCCAAAATGTAAATCATCGGTTGAGATCAAACCCGATCAAAGCGGTTTGAAATGCACGAACGAAGAATGCGCGCTCGTTTATCCGATCCGCGATGAGATTCCCGTGATGCTCGTCGAAGAAGCGAAAGTGGAAAAATAGAAAGACATTTTTGAAACAACGATTAGCGCGAATTACACAGATTTTTAAAAATCCGTGAAAATCTACGTTGATCGTTGTTTCGTTTTCAGTTTTGAGCAAGGAAACATCAAAAATAAATTGGCAAACTGTCAAGCGTGTTCTGGTGGTTCGACTGCGCTCGATCGGCGATACGGTTTTGACGACGCCGTCGCTTATCGCTCTGAAAAGATTTTTGCCTGACGCGCAGATCGACATTTTGCTCGAAGATTGGGTCGCGCCGGTTTTGGATGGTTTTGACGCGGTCGATAACATCCCGACTTTCCAACCGAAAAGCAAAAAATCGCGTGTTGAAATCGCGCTAAAACTGCGCCGAAACAAATACGATGTCGTTTTTAATCTTCACGGCGGCACGACTTCGACGTTTTTTGTGCGCTCGACCGGCGCAAAACATCGCTTCGGATTTTCTCATTATCGATATAAGAGTTTATATAATCATCGGCTTTCGTCAGCCACGGATTTCTGGAAAAAGAAAGATCTTCATTCCGCCGAACAGCATCTCGCGCTTTTCGGTTTTGCGGGCGTTCCGGTTGAAGACAAACCAAAAAGTCGGTTGGTTGTGACCGAAATGGCTTCGAAATCCTTGGAGGAAAAATTGACCGCCGAAACGCAGCGGAGCGCCGGGATTTCGCAGAGACTTTTTCCGCGTTCCTCTGCGGAAACTCTGCGTCTCGACGGTGAAAAAATTGCTTTAATTCATCCGGCTGCGGCTTTTGATACCAAACAATGGGCGACGGAAAATTTCGCGCGCGTCGCGGAATTTCTTTGTGAAAAAGGCTTTTCCGTAATCGCGATCGCGACAAAAAAAGAACGCGATGTTCTCGAAAATCTCAAAAGATCTTCATCCGCGCAGATCACAACTTTCGACGATCTGACTTTGCCCGAAATTACGGCTCTCGCTTCAAAAGCGGAACTTTTTGTTGGAAACGATTCGGGAATTGCACATATTGCCGCAGCTATGGACACGCCGAGCGTCGTCATTTTCGGCTCATCAAACATTGTGCATTGGCGACCGTGGACAAACGCCCCGAACGAGATCGTTTATGAAAAGCTTCCGTGCCAACCGTGCGCCGGACACTTTTGCGCCGAATTCGGCGAACCAAAATGTATCTTGAGTGTGAAAACTGAAAGTGTGATAGAGGCGATTGGGAAAGTGGTGCAATAGTACCGCGATTCTTGACACTCGTGCCCTAAACACTTAGTATTTATAGTTTCCGCATTTAGCCGGAAGTGTGTCTATATGTTCGAGTCGCTGTCAGACAAACTGAAGAAAACGCTGAAGAATTTGCGCGGCGAAGGCAAGCTTACGCCTGAGCACGTTGACGTTGCTCTGCGCGAGATTCGCATGGCTTTGCTCGAAGCGGACGTAAATTACAAAGTCGCGAAGGATTTTGTTGAAAATGTCCGTCTTAAAGCCGAAGGACAGGAAGTCTGGCAGGATCTGAAGCCGCACGAGCAGGTCGTCAAGATCGTTTACGACGAGCTTTCGGAACTGATGGGCGGAACTTCGTCGCGGCTCGTTTTTACAAAGCAGATTCCGAACGTCGTCATGATGGTCGGTCTGCAAGGTTCGGGTAAAACGACTTCATCGGGCAAGATCGCGCGCTGGCTGAAAGACAATCAGGAAAGAAAGCCGCTTCTTGTTTCGGTTGACGTTTATCGACCGGCGGCGAGAGAGCAGTTAAAAGTTGTCGCAAATGCGGTTGGACAGGCGGTTTACGAAGACAAAGCGACAAACGATCCGATGACGCTCGTGCGCGGCGCGGTCAAATACGCGCAGGATTCGGGCTTTGACACATTGATGATCGATACCGCCGGTCGCCTGCATATCGACGACGAGCTAATGGTCGAGCTCGAACAGATCAAGGCGGAAACAAAACCGGTTGAGGTTCTTTTTGTCGCCGATGCGATGACCGGGCAAGATGCCGTCAGAAGCGCGGAAGTTTTTCACGAAAGGGTCGGGATAACCGGCGTCGTTCTTACAAAAATGGACGGCGATGCGCGCGGCGGCGCGGCGCTCTCGATCAAACAAGTTATCGGTCAGCCTGTAAAATTCGTCGGCGTTGGCGAAAAATACGACGCGATCGAGCCGTTTTATCCCGACCGAATCGCTCAGCGAATCCTCGGAATGGGCGACGTTTTATCGCTCATCGAAGAAGTTCAGGGCAAGATCGACGAGGATGAAGCGCAGAAACAATTGCAGAAAATGACGAGCAATCAATTTACGCTCGAAGATTTTCGCGCGCAGCTCGGACAATTCAAAAAGCTTGGCTCGATGTCCAAAATTATGAAGATGCTGCCCGAGCAAATGACCGGCGGCATGCAGCTTTCGGATGAACAGAGCGAGCAAGTTGAGGGGCAAATGAAGCGAACCGAAGCGATCATCGATTCGATGACCAAACAGGAGCGCAATCACCATAAAATAATAGACGCCAGCCGCAAAACGCGAATCGCGAAAGGCTCCGGCTCAACAATTTCCGAGGTCAACGGCTTGCTCCGGCAATACGAGCAAATGAAGAAAATGATGCAGCAGATGAATCGCGGCGGACTTTTTTCAAAACTCGCCGGCAAAGCGATGGGCGGAATGGGCGGTGGGCTCGGCAGCTTGCTGGGCGGCGGAATGAACGGAATGTTCGGCGGCGGCGCAACACAGGATTTTGACAATGATTACGAAGGAACGAAAGATTCACTTTCGAAAAGATTAAAGAAAAAGAAGAGACACAAGAAAAGAAGATAGTCATTTGTCCTTAGTCAGTTGCAGGAAGCAATTAACAACGGACAACGGACAACGGACAACGGACAACGGACAAAATTATGTTAGCAATAAGTTTAATGAGAATGGGCGCGAAGAAAAGTCCTTTTTATCGCGTCGTTGTAAAAGAAAAACGTTCTAAGCGCGACGGAAAATATCTTGAAAACGTAGGCACGTATAATCCGATGCAGGATCCGGCGGAAGTGAATTTGAATCACGACCGGATTCAATATTGGATTTCAGTCGGCGCGCAGCCGACCGAAACCGTCGCCAGCCTGATCAAAAATAATCCCGAGCAAACCGAAGAAGAGAGAGCGGCGATGCTGATGGCGCGAGCCGAGAAAAAAGAAGCCGATATGAAAGCGCGTGCCGAAGCCAAAAAAGCTGAAGCTGCGAAACGCGAAGAAGAAAGATTAGCCGCGGAAGCCGAAGTTGCGGAGAAAGCAGCCGCCGAAGCGGCAAGCGCCGAATCGGAAGACGTTGCCGCAGTGGAAACTGCCGAAGCCGAACCGGTCGCGGAAAGCGAAGCCGTCGGCGAGGAAGCCGTTGTGACTGAATCTGAAACTGCTGAACCGGTAGAGACAGCGGCTCCGGAAACCGTTGAAGCTGAAACGCCCACTGAAGAAGCTGTCGTCGCTGAAGCTGAAACACCGGCTGAAGAAGCTGTCGTCGCTGAAACTGAAACACCGGCTGAAGAAGCTGAAACCGCTGAAGCCGAAACGTCGGAATCCGACGAAACTGCCGAAGCGACCGATGAAAAAACTGAAGCTGCAAGCGAATAACTCATGTGCTTTGAATATTAAATGAAAGGAGCCGTAGAAAAAATCGTCAAAGGACTCGTCGGCGACGCCGATTCGGTCGAAGTGTCCGAGATCGAAGAAGGCAGAACCGTGCGCATCGAAGTTCGCGTTGGCGAAGGCGATATGGGCAGGCTCATCGGGCGCGAAGGTCGCACGATCAAAGCTATTCGGAGCATTTTGTATTATGCCGGGCAGAAACACGGCAAACGTTATCAGCTCGATCTGATCGAGTAAGTTCAGAGTTCACGCTTCAGCGTGTTTTCGCTAAACAAACGGCAAGCTAAAGTTTGTACTCTGAACGCTGTTGAATGGAAGATTTGATCACGGTCGCCAAAATCGTTAAAACGCGCGGGCTTCGCGGCGAAGTCGTTGCAAATGTTTTGACGGATTTTCCGGAACGGTTTGAAAATTTAGAAACAGTTTTTGCGATAAAGCCCGATGGCGCAAAAAACGAATTGAAAATTGAAAAATTCCGGTTTCAGAAAAACAGAATTTTTCTTAAATTTGAAGGGATCGATTCGATCGAAACCGCGGAAATTTTGCGAGAAACGGAAATCTGTATTCCCGAATCCGAAGCCGCAGAACTCGAAGACGACGAATATTTCGACTGGGAATTGGAAGGCTGCGAAGTTGAAACATTAGAAGGCGAGAAAATCGGTCGGGTAAAAGAATTATTGCGGACCGGGGGAACGGAAGTTTTGATAGTCGAAGGCGCGGAAAAAGAATATTTGATTCCGTTTGCCGCGAAGATCTGCACATCAGTCGATATTGAAAAAAAGCTGATCCGCGTTGATGTGCCGGAAGGTTTGCTGGATTTTTGATTCGATGAAAATTGACGTTTTAACAATTTTCCCCGAATTTTTTCGAGAGGTCTTTGATTTTGGAATAATCCGGCGCGCTAAATTGGCGGAAATCGTGGAGATAAACATTCACGATTTGCGGGAATTTACGACCGACAAACACCGTATGACGGACGACCGACCGTTTGGCGGCGGCGACGGAATGGTTTTGAAGCCGGAACCGATATTCCGCGCGGTTGAAAATTTAACGGGAACGTGCGAGCGCA